>NZ_JBPCHW010000001.1:0-551657 GCF_051011795.1 Chryseobacterium sp. RLHN22 | reverse complement strand
TACATCCGTTAGCATCAGTAATCGTTACCGTGTAAGTTCCCGCTGATAAGCCTGTGCGGTCTTCAGTGGTAATTCCACCTCCCCAGTTGAATGTGTAAGGTGCGGTTCCTCCTGCAGGTGTTAAATTAATAGCTCCTGTCGAACCACCATTACACGCAATATTCGTAACCACTGTTGTACCTGAAACTGCTGCTGCAGGCTGAGTGATTGTTACCGTTCTGGTGATTGTACAGGCATTGGCATCTGTTACCGTTACCGTATAAGTTCCCGCTGACAATCCTGTAGCTGTCGCTGCAGTTCCGCCGCCTGGAGACCATGAGTAAGTGTATGGAGCGGTTCCGCCAGTTACAACAATACCTGCTGATCCGTTAGATCCTCCGTTACATGAAATATTAGTCTGAGAAACTGTTGCACTCATCGCCGTTGGCTGGGTTACCGTTGCATTCACAGTTCCTGTACATCCGTTAGCATCAGTAATTGTTACCGTGTAAGTTCCTGCAGCCAGTCCTGTACGATCTTCCGTGGTGATTCCTCCACCCCAGTTGAAGGTATAAGGCGCTGTCCCACCTGCCGGTGTTAAATTGATCGCTCCTGTCGAACCACCATTACACGCAATATTCGTAACCACTGTTGTACCTGAAACTGCTGCCGCAGGCTGAGTGATTGTTACTGTTCTGGTGATTGTACAGGCATTGGCATCTGTTACCGTTACCGTATAAGTTCCCGCTGACAATCCTGTAGCTGTCGCTGCAGTTCCGCCGCCTGGAGACCATGAGTAAGTGTATGGAGCGGTTCCGCCAGTTACAACAATACCTGCTGATCCGTTAGATCCTCCGTTACATGAAATATTAGTCTGAGAAACTGTTGCACTCATCGCCGTTGGCTGGGTTACCGTTGCATTCACAGTTCCTGTACATCCGTTAGCATCAGTAATCGTTACCGTGTAAGTTCCTGCTGCCAGTCCTGTACGATCTTCAGTGGTGATTCCTCCACCCCAGTTGAATGTGTAAGGTGCGGTTCCTCCTGCAGGTGTTAAATTGATCGCTCCTGTTGAAGAACCATTACACGCAATATTTGTAACCACTGTTGTACCTGAAACCGCTGCCGCAGGCTGAGTAATTGTTGCACTTACCGTTCCTGTACATCCGTTGGCATCAGTAATCGTTACCGTGTAATTTCCTGCAGCCAGTCCTGTACGATCTTCCGTGGTAATTCCTCCACCCCAGTTAAATGTGTAAGGTGCTGTTCCTCCTGCAGGTGTTAAATTGATCGCTCCTGTCGAACCACCATTACACGCAATATTCGTAACCACTGTTGTTCCTGAAACTGCTGCCGCTGGCTGAGTAATTGTTGCAGTTGCCGTTGTAAAACATCCCAGATTATCAGTAACCGTTACCGTGTAAGTTCCTGCTGCCAAACCTGTTGCAGTGGCTGCTGTTCCGCCGCTTGGAGACCATGAATAGCTATAGGGTGCTGTACCACCTGATACACTAACTGTGGCAGTACCATTAATTCCTCCATTACAGGAAATGTCTGTCTTACTAGTAATTGCAGAAATAGATCCAACCGTTAATGTGGCTGAATTGGAAGTCACCGAACCTGAAGAATTAGTGGCAACACAACGATATTGATTTCCATTCATTGTTCCTGTTGCATCTGTTATCGTTAACGTACTTGTAGTAACTCCAGAAAACGGTGCTACATTCGATAATGCAACAAATCCACTTCCTGAATTTTGATACCATTGATAAGATGTAGCTCCTGTTGCAGTAATAGAAAACGTTGTGATTCCACCAACACAAATTGTTCTATTTGGTGGATTTCCTGTAATCACAGGATTATTTCCTATAAACTGACATCCTGAATATGAAGTTGTACCTGCAGAAGCTGAAAGTGACCAATTCCCTACAGTCATTACGGCTGAACGTATAGAAGCAGCTGTAGTAGTTGGTGTTCCTGTACAGTTAAATTTTGCTGATTGAGCAACAATATTTCCTGATACGGCTCCAGTATAAAAAGCACTTGTACCTCCGACAAGCCCCGGAGGCATTAGTGATGAATTAGGACCGGTCGGAACTCCGACATTCCATCCTGCAGTAGTTGTACCTCCTCCTGGATAGTATAAATAGTTAATTCCTGCAATACAATTGGCTCCGCTTCCTGTAATCACTCCGTTACCACCCTGAAATGCAATAATCTGATCTCCGGTATTTGCCAGTGAAAGACCATTGCTGGATGAACCATCAGTAAGAGTAACATTTCCATTTGGAGTAGAAATGTTGGTTGCTGGGTTATAGATTGAGGCTACAAGACCCACTATGTGAACCTCTGTTCCCATAGGAAGTGCGGTACCACTTACCCAGGTAATGCCAGATTCTGATGCTCCCGCAGTCTGCCATCCGGAGCCATGATAGCCCCTATCAGTAAAACTAATAGTTGTTCCTGCCGAAATATTTGTAAGCAGAACAAAAGAAAACTTATCTCCCAATCCTGTTAAAGGAGTCGCATCATAGCTTGTAAAAGCTATATCTCCTACTGCTAGGGTTGTTTGCGCTTTGGCTGTAAAACCTAACAATGACGTTCCTGCTATGAGAAAAATCTTTGTCAGCGTTTTGATTTTTGAATAAAAATTTTTCATATTTAATTCATTTTTAGGTTAAGATTCACAAAGCGGCTGCCTTTTTTCAAACCAAAAGCAAACAGTTTGTGACCACTCATAAATCCTTCATCTATATATATGATATCTAATCGAAGCTGAGTTTCATTATAACATTTTACAATTAAACCATTATTTTCATCCAACGAAAGAATGGTTCCTGGAATCTCAGACTGAGGTGAAGTTTCATTAATTACTGTAGATTCCACTACCCGTATATTCCACCCATTCCATTGTGTATATGCTCCTTTATTCCATGGATTGCAGGCTCTTGATAAAGCTTCGATGGCTTTCGCATCCTGCTTTTGCCAGGAAATACAAACATCTGATGCCGCAGGTTTTGAGAAATATCTGGCATTGTTTTCGTTTTGTTGCGTTCCTACAGGGTTATTTTTTAATAAGATTAAAAGTTCACTTAGTAAATTTGCTCCCAGCCAAGACAAATTTGTACAAAGTACACCGTGTGTCATATTTATTGAAAGAGGTAAAATCTTTTTTAAAATAATTGGACCCCTATCAATTTTATTTTCGATGAGATGAACTGTGATTCCAGTTTCTTTTGCACCACTTCTTATTGATTCAAAAATAGGATCTGCGCCACGCATTTCCGGTAATAATCCGTAATGAAAATTGTAAAACTTACTTTCATGTTTATTTAAAATATCGCCAGGTATCTTCCAAGGGAAGGTCATAGTAAAAACAAATTGAGCATCTGTTTTGGCAATCAATTCATCAAGTTGATCAGAAAGAATCTCTTTTTTAAGTATAGATAATTGTATTCCGGATTTTTCCGTGATGATTAAACCAAAATCGATGACATCAGTATTTGCTTCAGGCACGCCCAAAGCGCAAAGTCTACCCTGCGCCGCTAAAGCCTGCAATGCCGGAATCGCTATTCGATTGTTACATAAAACTGCTATTTTGTATGCTGTCATCATGATTCCAGACATGCATAAGCATTGAGCCAAGTATTAGCTTCAATACCCTGAATGTGTTTAATATTATTACCTAAGTGTTCACGTTCCGCTTCTGTTACAGCAGCAAACTCAACATCTTTTAAAAGACAATTACCTGTAATCTCATCTTTTGAGACTGTTGCATAATATACAGGAGCTTCTGTAAATCTGTTGTCAGGATTCATAAAGACTTTTCCACGTGGAGAAGTGATTGTAATACCATCAAAAGTCTCGTTTTCAAATGCAATAAAAAGAGCGGCTTCCCATCCCAATAAAGAGAAAAGATTGGCTTTACCTTCTTTAATACCATCCATAATACTAACGAAAGTTTCGTTTTCCGGTGTTTTTAATGTTTTCGACCAAGCTACAGCAGAGCTCCAATCGCTTCCCGGATAAGGTATTTTCGATAGCCAGGCTTCATCAGATGTGAAACCCGTTCCGTACACCGAATGATTATTTACCAAGTTATTTCCTTCTCTGAAAAAATCATCCGCCATATCGCCACAAAATGTTGTAAGAACTGCAGTTTCTTTTTGCTGCTCAAGATATTCGGTCAGAGGGTTCAAAGTAAAATCTTCACGACGCAAAGATGTTATATGATTAAATACTATAGCACCTCCCTTTTCTTCTACTGCAGAAGGATAAATATAAGAAGGCTTATAGCCCGCATCGTAGAAAGAACATGTAAACGCAAAATTCTTATGCCCTTCTTCGATTGCTTTTTGAGTAATAACCCTAGTGCAAAGGCCTCCCTGTAGAGATATAAAATAAGCATTAGAAAGCATTCCCTGAAAAGAGGGAAAATGATATCCGCTGTCTAAAACAATTAATTTTTTGTTTGAAGATTGGAATAGTGAGTGAATAAACTCTGCAGAAATAGGATTGATATATCCAATAATAATATCCGCACCTTCTATAAGGAATTGTTCACAACGATCATAAATTTCTTGATGTTTCGCTGCAACGCCAATTCCTGCCGATACAATTTCATGATGACCTTCCAAGCCTATATTTTTTAGTGCTTGCTTAAAGCCATCTATTATATCAAAAGAAATTGAAGGATAAATAACAGATCGTGGTAAAAGTAAAGCTATTTTCATTTTTTTTTTTGATAAAGCCTCTAATAGTATGAACAATTAGAGGCTTTTGTATTAATTAATTATGATCTTGAAGGAAAAATTCCGGATAAACAAATGATGTAATTCATTCCTAAAAACGGTTGCTGAATATTAATAGGTTGGCTTCCTCCTGCAACACTTAAACTGAATGCCGTTGTTATTGGTCTTAACGTAGTATCTCCTGGTTGATTTGAATACAAACCATTTAAAGATGCTAATGTAGCATTAGAGGGAACAGCAGTATCACCTCCTTCAGAAAATGTTTTAATTGAAGCTGTTTCCGTACCTGAAGTATGATTGTGCATAGGAAGATTGGTGGTAAGTAATGTTACCTCTGGTGTACCATTGATCTCGCCAAGAGTCCAGCTATCAATTCCTGCTCCACTACCCGTACCCATAGCAGTTCTACCAGCAAAATTTGGTAATGCAAATGTTGTTACCCCATTTCCGCCGTACATAGTACCTAAAAGAGCAAAAAGCGCTTGATTTGTATTAATTGCTAATAATTGACCCTGACATAAAGCCCAAGATTTTGGAGCAAAATCTCCCGCGAACATTCTTATTTCTGATATTGTTCCATCCATGATGATTAGTTTTAAAAATTAAAAATTTACTTAATTATGGTCTGCTTGGATAAATTCCTTGACAGCATATAATATAGTTAGCTGCCAAAACAGGTTGCAAAACGCCAAAAGGCAGACCGCTACCTACAGTAGACAAAGCCCCTGAAGCTATAGCCGGAGCAATGTTTGTATCAGCAGGCTGAGTAGAATATGCACCCTGTAATCCACCGAGAATAGTTCCCGAAGGCGAACCCGTCTCTCCACCTTCTGAAAAAGCAGGAAATGAAATTGTTGCCATTGCATTATGAGTGTGCATTGGCATTTGCGAAGTAGTCATTGCTACAGTCTCCACACCCCCTGTTTGTCCTAATGTAATATTCGGCAAACCAGCTCCTTGACCTGTTCCTACAGCAATACGGCCTCTAAAATCTGGCACGCCAAATGTAGTTTGTCCGTTACCTCCAAAAGTGGTTCCTAGAATTGTAAAAAGAACCTCATAAGTTGATATATTGTATATTGTTCCATCACAAAACATCCATCCGTTTGGAGCAAAATTTCCCGCAAACATTCGAATTTCTCCTATATAACCTTCCATATATTTTAGTTTTATAATTATTAGTGTAAAAAATCAGATTAAGTTAATTTTAGCCCCGAGATGGAAAAACTCCATACATACAAATAATATAATTCATTCCTAACGAAGGCTGAGTGATATTAATTGGCATACTTTGACCTGTGATCCCCACCTGAATATTCAAAGGTGTAGATTTAGTATTAGAATCGCTTGCCTGAGATGTGTACATTCCTTCCTTTGAAGCTAAAACATTATTTGTAGGAGTTGCAGAATCTCCTTCTTCTGAAAATGCAGGAATAACAATGTTCCCGCCCGCAGTATGGGTATGTGGCGGAAGATTCATAATGCTGAGTGTTGTACTATTTGTCCCTGTCTGCTCACCCAAAGCATAGTAAGATAACCCAGGTCCCTGTCCCGCTCCAACTGCAGATCTTCCTGAAAGATTAGGCAGACCGAAAGTCGTTTTTCCGTCACCACCATAAGTGGTTCCCAAAATAGAGAATAAGGCGGTGTTTGCTCTGATTGCAATCAATCCACCATTACAATACGACCAATCTTTGGGCGCAAAATTTGCGGCAAATAGGCGGATTTCTCCTATTGTTCCTTCCATAGTTATTTGTTTTTAAAATTAAAAAGATGAAGTATTATTTTAATGAAATTATTATTATTTGAACTTATAAATGGATATCATAAATGGACATGGTTTGTTTACAACTGAACAAGATATATGCAGCATATAAAACATGGATCCACTATTTACAAAATAGCACGTAGATAAATTAAATTATAAACAAAGTTGTTTTTAACTTTTGCGTAAATTCGTAATAGCTGATAGCAAAAGAAATTGCTGTAAGAATTGATTCATATTAATTTGGTTTTAGTTTGGTTTTAGCAATTATTAAATTGATTAATTTAACAATTAGTAACAAATATACATTTATTATAACAATTACACCTATAAATCAATATTATTTTTAAAAATTAACAATCAGTTTTCATTAATAAATAAAACGTTATTATATTTTAAGCCTATTGTTACTATCTTTTGTCAAAAGTAGAAATAAATATATCACCACGACTCCGTATTTTTACTGATTTTCACTTTGTCTTGTAAAAAAAATCTTTTCATCTGCCAAAATAAGACATTCATAATGGGTTAATATATTTTAGAGTCCAAAATTTAATTTTAGCATGACATATCTTGGAAACAGTTTATATTCGCTTGTGTAATCCGAATAACTAGTAATAGAAGCTACTTTAAATTTTACTACAATAAAAAGATTGTTCCTATTAAAGAGAGGTATATATTTTTGCTGTAGTCATAGGTGATTTTGAATCCAAAAAATCATATGAGTTTTCTTTATTGAAATATCCATTGAAAGAATAATAACTGTTTTTAAGCTCAATTTTAGTTTTCTTATTAAGAGCGAAAATTAATTCAAAAAACGCCTGCCGATTGATAACCTTGCTGCTTTGTTGATCTGTCGTAATCTTCGAAATATTTAGATTTGTTCCTCTATTATAATTTACATTTTTTTTAGCCCGTTTTTAACTGCAACCCTATTCGATTATATAAGGAGGCGACTTGTCTGAAATTGCCGTCGTCAATCTGATCCTCATACAGCGAGGTACTATTTGTATAAGTTATTTTGAAATTTGATCGTAAATCTACTTTAATAGTGTTAAAAAATTAAGAGTATCACATTTTCAGGATTACGGAATGAAATTCCAGTAAAAAATGAATGATTAGTATTGTCACTTTTACCGACATGAAAATTCAATTATGGTAAAAGCTGGCTTTGCATTCTATCTCACTATTATTTTTATCATGTAATGGACTGCGAAAGAGAACACTATAAATTCACTAAACAAGACTATTATGGTGAATAGCCTTTCGCTGTCAATGAAATCGAGGTTTATTGTTCCGGATACATTGAAATTTATGGAATAACAGAGGATGGTAAGGTGTATGCCTTAAATGGATCTGCGAAAGGAGCTTCACATAATGACACATCCATCAGCAAGATCGAAGAGATCTGGCTGGATGATACAAAATGGGCGGAAGAAGATATCTTACATTGATTTTATTACTCAAGGACTAACCCTCAGCGAGAATAAATAACAAATTTTAAACTATGGAAATTAACAGCGTAGAGAGTGGCATCAATAATTTCTGCACTAACGAATTACAATACTAAGACATTAAAGAACCTTGCCAAAACAAATCCGATGACCAAAGCCAATATAGATGCAAAGATAATATTTACATAATCAGTTTTATTGCTTTTTAATTCCTGATTCAGCAAGGTTTCATCGGCAGTATGTCCGATTGCTGTGATGGTTACTGTATTAAGTTCAATAAACAGCTCAGCGGAGAAGAGATGCAGCCCTATTGAAACGTGGTCACCTTCTGAGAACAGAAGATCATAAAAATAATTTCCGTAAGCTTTGCCCCACCAAAGGAATATCTACCTTTGAGGTAGATGATATAGACCGTAGCATTTAACTTCAAAACATTGCTAAAGATTCCAATGACGGATGCTGGGGGATAAATCGGATAAGTGATTTCTTGTTCTGACATAGATGAAAATCATTCAAAAAAATTCCTAACAAAAATATTGTTATTTGTTACTAAATAAAAGTTGATCCTTTTCGAGAGGTTTCAACTTTCTATAAAGTCAATAGCGTACTTGCGAACGTCCAAAAGAACAACTAAAAGACAATGGAACAGCATTCCGGAAGTACAAAAAGATTTGGGAGTAGATATAGCTTTGGAACATACAGAACTTTCCTCAAGAGAATTGGCGCACAAAATTATTATAAATCTTAAAAAGAATTTTCGGTTTATATAGTTACTTATTTTTAGTTGTTATAATTTAACTTCTTTTCAGATATCTGATAATTAAAATATATTGTTATCATTATGATTCCCTTAGGCCTGGTATCCGAGAAGTTTTCTCAATTGATAGAATAATCTTTCTATAAGTCGTAAGTCTTGAGTGACAATCTCAGCATTTCCTCTCAGTTCTTTGTCAAATTTCAGTGATTTATTATAAGAAGTATTTAATCCATTAGGTAAAATGACATCAACATAATAATTTCCTTTTTCATCTGGCACCATTGATATATTCTTTACTGTTCCTTGAACAATCCCATATTCTTGGAAACGGTAATTATCCAGCTTTATAAGAACCTTCTCCCCAGATGTAATTTTTCCAGAGTTGGACGTAGGAACAAACATCCTACCCACCAACTGGTTGGTATCGTTAGGTAAAATAGAAATAATCTGATCTCCTGTCTTCACAAATTGATTTACTCCAAAAAATTGTTGAAAACTTGCTTTCCCATCAGTAGAAGAAATAATAAGGTAGTTTTGTTCCCACTGTTTTAGTGATTTCCTTAACTGTTCAAATAGCTGAAGCGTTTGTGATGAATATGTAATCTTATCTTTTTCAGTATTTATTGTCGCTCCGCTTTTTGTGAGATTTAAGTTTGCAATGCTTTCCTGAAGTTGAGATAGAGAAAGGTTGATGTTCTCAAGACTTTGCTGAGCCTGAAGGTACTTAATTTTCTCCCCCTCCATTTCCATAGCAGCAATAATACCCTGATTGAATAATTCCTGTGATCTCTGATAATTTTTCTTTGTCAATTCATATTTTGCGGCTTCCAAGCCCTTCTGCTGTCGCAGATTTGATATCCGGCTTCTAGCTTCAAGTATACTTTGTTCAGCAGCAATATTTTCCGGTGCGTAAGGCTTTAATCTGGTAAATAAATTTTCATCCTGAAAAGCTTTTGCAAAGCTATTGTAATCTCCTTGTAATTCACCCAACTTAAAATTTGAAACTTTATTTAAAGGGAAAGAGGGCAGATCATTATGTGAGAGTGAATCAACAATTCCCTTCAGTTTTAAAACATCCTCATAATTTGCAGTGGACTGTAATACAACCAGCAAATCCCCCTTGTGAACCTGCTGATGGTCTTTTATAAAGATCTTTTCGATTTTTGAACTTACTCTGGCTTCAATCTTTTCAGGAGGATTCATTGACGTAACAATTATAGGAGCGGTCACAAATTCAGGATACTTTATTATATAGCTCATAACAAAGATCAGAATTAAAATAAAAAATATAATTGTATTTCCCCATCTCACCATCCAATTAGGTGGCTGAGTCAGGATGTCTTGAACACTTTCTGAGCGAAGTTCTAAATTTTCTAAATTATCATTATTAGTTTCCAAGTTCCAATTGATTTTTTACGAGTCTATAATATTCCCCTTTTAAATTTACCAGTTCTGTATGATTGCCCTCCTCTACAACTTTACCTTTATTCAGAACTATTATCTTATCAGCCTGTTTTACAGTTGATAGCCTGTGCGCAATTACAACTGCAGTCCTTCCTTTAAAAAACTGTTCAAGGTTTTCCATAATAACTTTTTCGTTATTAGCATCTAAAGCGGATGTTGCTTCGTCAAAGAAGATGTACTCTGGAGATTTATAGACTGCTCGGGCGATATATAATCTTTGCTTTTGCCCACCACTTATTCCCATTCCTTCATTACCTATTTTTGTATTATAACTCAATGGCAATCCCTCTATAAAACTTTTGATATTCGAAATTTGCACGGCTTTTCTCAACTTTGCTTTATCGATATAATCTTCTCCAATTGCAATATTATTAGCAATAGTATCATTAAAAATATAACCTTCCTGCATAACAACTCCGCATCGATCCCTCCACTTTTTGGGAGAAATACTTTTTAAAGGAGTATTTCCAATTCTAATCTCTCCATCCGTAGGATCATAAAATTTCATAAGCAGTTTTAGTAACGTCGTTTTGCCGCTACCACTGGCACCTACGATTGCTGTAGTTTTTTGAAATGGTATGGTAACGTTTAAGTTTTCAAAAACAAACTGCTCAGCTCCAGTATACTTGAAAGCAGCATCTGTAATACTTATGTCTTTTTCAGGAATTTCAGTTGTGTATAGCTCATTATTACTTTCCTCATCTTCCCTATCATGAATTTCCCCAAGTCTTTCCAAGGAAATTTTGGCATCCTGAGTTTGTTTAATAAAATCAATCAATTGCAGTAATGGGCTGTTCAGCTGACCAATGATATACTGTACCGATAACATCATACCAAGTGTAAGGCTTCCATCCAGCACAAGTTTTGCAGAGATAAAACTTACTATAATATCTTTCATCTGGTTAATGAAATTACCTCCTACAGATTGCCATTGCTCAAGTGAAAGCGATTTAATTCTTATTTTAAATAATTTTACTTGCAAAAATTCCCAGTCCCAGCGTTTTTGTTTTTCGGCATTGTGCAATTTAATTTCCTGCATTCCGTTAATCAGCTCAATAACTTTGCTTTGCTCCTGTGAAACCTGCGAAAATCTCCTGTAGTCTAATTCTTTCCTTTTATTAAGAAAGAAACTAATCCAGCTGATATACATACCTGCTCCAATAAAATAAACCAAAAACAACCTATAATCATACAGCAATAACACAATGCTGAAAACAATAAGATTCACAAGTGAGAACAAGGTATTTAAAGAAGAGTTTGTTAAAAGTTGTTCTATCCTATGGTGATCATTAATCCTTTGCAAAATATCGCCAGTCATCCTTGTATCGAAAAAATTAATTGGAAGTTTCATAAGCTTTATGAAGAAGTCTGAAATAATGGAAATATTAATTCGAGTTGAAAGGTGCAGCAAAATCCAACTCCTGATTATTTCGATTCCAGTCCTTCCAAAGAAGAGCATTACTTGGGCAAAAAGCATTAAATAGATAAAATTCAAATCTTGGTTTTGAATACCAACATCTACTATACTCTGAGTCAAAAATGGGAGAATAAGTGTTAAAAGGCTTCCTGCTAACAATCCTATTGCCAGCTGAAGTACCAAGGAGCGGTACTTCAACACATACTTCGACAAAAATTTAAAGCTTGCCTTGCTATGCTCTGCTTCAAATTCATTCTGGAAAAAATTAGGGGTCGTTTCAAAAATCAATACGATACCTTCTCCTGTATTTTCCAAAGCACCTTCGCCAATCCACGAACTTATAAATTCTTGCTTTTTATAGACAATAAGACCATAACTGGGATCTGAAACATATACGTTTTTATGTTTATCAATATCATATACGACAACAAAGTGTTGATTGTTCCAATGAACAATACAAGGAAATGGGACGTCATCATATAAGGTGTCAAAATCAATTTTAACACCTAATGTTCGAAAACCCAAATTCTCAGCAGCATCGCTTAGTCCACTTAAACTACTTCCGTCCCTGGTTGTTTCAGAAAGATTACGGATTTGTTGCAAAGAAATATTTTTTCCATAATATTTGCTGATTATCCGAAGACATGTTGGACCACAGTCTTTAGCATCCGGTTGTTTGTAAAAGGGAAACTTCTTCTTCATTTAAAATTTCAATTACGATTAAGTTCCGAAATGTAAAACTTAGACATATAATTATAAATAATTAACTCCTGCTTTCGGTGCTGGGAAATTAAGAGTCTGTTCAAGAACATATGAATCAAACTACCTGTATACTGGTATTTTCCAATCTTATCTTGTCCTAATTTTAAGTCTGGAAAAGAAACTGACTGTAAAAACCTTGTAAAAAAAGCAAATATACTATCAAATCGTTCATTTCTGCCTGCCATTACTTCATAAATATCTTTTTCATTATTCTTATATTTTGAGGCAATTTTCTTTGTCAAATATTTATTTCCATTGAATTCTCGGTTAAATTGATTGGATAAAATTACAAACAATTCTGACTTTTGACTTAGGTCATAGCCCATTTTATCCAAAAGCATATTAATGTATACCAGTCCTGTGAGCCATCGCTCATTAATATTCAAGCCTTCCAGCATTTGGATTAAAATTATAACCATTTTACTTTCCAGGGAAAAGTAATTTTCTGTGAAGCTAATACCTAAATAACTATATCTTTCCAATTCTCTCTGGTATGTATTGATATCAATTTTCTTGATAGTCTTGTTATCAATGTACTTCTTAAAAAACCTTCTTAGGGAATCAAATAGCTCATTATAAACGTTCTCATTTTGTAAAAAATATCTTAATCGCAGATGATGTCCGTTTTCATTGTAGCGGATGAAAAAAAATTTCTCAACCAAATTCTTTTTAGCCAATTCTTCATTGAGTGTCAACAATTCATTTTTAATAATAGAATCAATTTGCTGCTCACCAGTAAAAATGCTCAAATAAAAACATTGAGACAATGGCGAAAGTTGATTCTCTTGAATATCAAATTTTTCAGCCACTAATTTTAGGCTATTGTCGCTGCTAAAGACTACAGGGATTATAAACTCGGAAAAATAACTCTTTTCATTGATATTTACGATACTCCTATGGTCCTGTAACAAGTTTTCAATAATTGTAATTTCATCCTTTTTCGAAATCAAATTTATAAATAGTTTGGAATAGATATCGGATGAAAAATCAAAAAGCAATTTATTATCGCCTTCAATTAAAAAAATCTGTTCAGGAATTTTCCAACTTTTTCTAAAATTGATAAAGCCATGGATCGAGTCGTTTCGCAGGTCTTCTTTTAAAAATTCCAAGTCCACATTATTAAAAGTCCATGTTGCTTCTTTCACAATGGTCTTTTCAATTATAACACGTGGTTTGAACTTCGCAAAATTATCAATAAATCCCCACGAGAAATTAACCGATTCATCCCATTGAATCTGAACCAACGAAAGGAACCTATATATGTTTGATAGGTTTTGCAACTGGAAATTATGTGAATTGCTTAGTCGGGGAATAATGATCTTTCCAGATTTTACATCTCTAAGTATTACATCTCCATCCCTTACTGAAACATATATATCAGCTAAACTTATTTTAGTCTTTCCATTATTGGAGGTCTTTGCTATATTTATAGGAATTTCGCTCTTAAGAAAGCTTTCACGTACCACCAAATTTCCGTGCCTCAAATGCGGCAGGTCAATAATTTCAGCAAATTCAACGGCTTCACTACTTAATTGATTTTCTATATCTACTATTTCTTTAGTAAAGCTTGTAAGTTCATCAGATCCAAATGAGAATCTCCCTACATTATTTATTGCACTGGAACCAAATGCTCCATTAATGACTGTGACAATTTTACTATTTATATCCTTATAAAAACCTACATTACAATTCAATGTCTGATTAAGAATAGGCCTTCTGCTTTCATTGAACTGCTGGCATTCATCTTTTGAGATAATGATTTCGTATTTATTATTCCTTATTGCATGTTCATACTTTTCAAACAGCAATTTATCTACTTTATTAAATCTATATTCCATGTCCGGCCTTCCACCAGTCAAATTAATATCGTCAAGTAACGGAGTTGAAATGCTATTAACACGATCATTAAATATCCCTAACTCAGAGTCCACCACTTGTAATAATGGCATTTCTGATTCGCCATATTTATCAATGAACTCTTTAATGAAATTTCCCAAGGATGCTTCTTTTCCTCTTTTGCTAAGATTTAAATAAGATAGAGATTGTAAAGTAGTCGTTATATTGTAGAAGAGCTTGGAATCAAGACGTGCCTTTGCGTTTCTAAAGGTGACTATGTCATATTTATTTGAATCCTCCGAAATTGTTTTTTCGAATTCGCCTGTTGAATCATTGCTAAATATTGAAGTAACATTCTGAAGCATATCTGATACTTCAACTATAATTTCTTGAATACTCGTCTCTTTACCTTTTATAAATATTTTTTCAAGATTGTTCGGTATTTTTTTAAGATTATTTAAGAAATCTTCCACGTATTCATTAGTGGCGGGAGAAGGAAATATGTCTGGCACAATGACATTGTTCTCAAATAAATCATTTAAATACTCTGAAACTTCTTCTTTATCATATCCAAATGCCTGTACTTTTTCTTGTAGATCCTTATACGGGATGCCATTTGTAGAGATTTTGAGGATTTCATCTAAAACATCATTGGCCTCTACTGAGGACAGCCTATAATTTATGGTGTTTCCGTCAAAATAAAGTTCATTATACCTTATTGAATCACCTATCAAATATATAGTTTGATTAGAGAAAACAAAAAAGGATGACCATAAATTCCTATTTTTAATAATTTCTGAGCATAGATCATATATGTAGCTTAGGCTTATTCTTGACTTCACTTGTGTTTCATCTAGCACAATTGAATTTTCGTTGCTCTTTTCAAGTCTGGCAATTCCATATGTTGAAAAGAGTCCAAACGGCGTAGACCTCGAACAATATCTAATATAGTATTTTAGGTAACTAAATAAAACCTTCTCCGACACGACTTGAGCCTCCAAAGATTTTATAATTTCAAAATAAAAATTTTTAGTTGCATATAAAAGTGCTGTCTTAAAGTTACCTGTAAAGGTAGTCTTAATAAAAGAAAGCCCGTCTTTATGAATATTTTTTATTTCCTTTACCACCTCTAGATCGCTGGTTGAAGCAAATGGTGTCCTGATGATAAATTTATCTATAAAATCAATCTTCATAATTTATTAAAAATAATTTTTCTAGTAATGTTTTACATTCATTATTCGTTAATGAATAAAATAGCAAAAGTAGTCCTGTTTTTCCTTCAAGTATGGTATCCTGATCAATCCAGCCTTCTTTTCCCAACCAAGTCTTAAGTCCTGTTTTACTTTCCTTAATTTTACTTGCGGTTTCATTCATCCAAAAATTTGCCTGATCTTTATATGCGGAAATACCAGTCTTATCAAAGAGGTAGTTATAAATCAGTACCAGGCCGGAGCTGCCATGACAAAGAAAGACATCAACGATTCCTGTGTGCTCATGATCTCTTTCTATAGTTTTCAAAAGTATTTCATTAGCTTCATTTACAATCTCTATATTGTTAATAATGTTTCCATAATTCAACATTGCCACCCCCACACTTAAATCACCATAACACCATGCAAGCCTACTGGTTTCGCCAGATATGTGCTTACCGTCAGCTACTGTAATGAAATTTGGAAATGAGGCTTCGTTATAGTTTCCCCTCACAGAAATAATGTAATTAAAGCTTTTTTGTAATAGTTTCTTTATTTTATAAACTTCGAAGCCTAAATAAAGAGCTCTAGTTAGGATACTGACAATACTAGGTATTCCATGGGCAAATCCGAATGAAAACCCCTCCACCCTACTATAGTAGCCTTTTGAAATCCACGCAATCTTCTCCTCATCTATTACTATAGCTGAAGAATCTAATAAAGCAATCCCATGGCATATCGTTATTTCAAGCCTTGTTTTAAATGATAAGTCTTTTGAAGATGAATAGAGCTCTAAACACAAATATAGGACGCCTAAAAAACCATGCAGGTAATCAAAGTTTTTAGCTACAGCATAAAAGTTTATGAGGTCAAGAGCGTACTCAGGAAAGCCATCGAAAGAATCTTCAACTGGTTCATCAAAGTAGTTATTTTTACTAAGATGGAGGATAAGAAAATAAACTCCTATATCACCTGAACATAATGAAAACACTTCGGATTTATTAAGCGAGCCTAATGAAATTTCTAATTGTTCCTCAAATTTATTCAGAGAAAGTTCATCTTTATAAGTTTTGTATTTTTCAAAATAGTATAATGCTAAACCTGCATGACCTGTGAAAACACCATAGTCAACAACGTTTCCCGCTATTTCATTTTCACACAAGCTAATGATGCCTTCCGCATCTCTATTTATTACCATTAAAGAATAATTTTCTGATTTTCAATATAATGAATGTAATAATCGTTATAATTACGAATAAAACAAGTGAAAAAAACAGAATTTCAAAAATAGATTCTGGATTCCTATATGCTTCAATCAGCGATACCGTTTCATAGTCAAGAGCAATTAATATATTTGAAATTATAAAGCTCATTACAAAAATGATAATAAGTGTTTTTGCCTTCATATTATTTTTTTTAAATATCTAATAGCCATCAAAAGTTGGTAATCTTCACCTTTAACCAATGAATTAATATTGTCTTTTACAATAATTAGTGGTTGTATTCCTTTTCTCTGCAATATTTGATTGCTGGGACCGGATACTCCAATTCCACTAAATCTTATTTTTAAACTCCCAGGCAAATTGATTATTGTCACATTACCATTGGTACCAGCAGTATTCTCTCCCAATGTAACCGAGTTACTGATTGAATTCATTGCCAAAGCTATACTTTCTGATTGAGATTGGGTATACTCATTTAGAAGAACTACAACGGGCTTTGAAAATGAACCTGAAACTGATTTAGGTATTTTAATTTTATTCTCAGCAGAAATCATTAGCCCTGGGTACCTAATATCTGCTCTAAACAAATTCATATACCTCAGTTTGCGAGTTTCAAAATACTTCAGAAAATCAACTCCTACTTCATTGGGATACCCTCTTATATCAAAAATTATGGCATTGCAATTTTTAATCTTTTCCATTGATATTCTAAAATTACCTGAATAAACATCCTTTATATTAAGATAACCGATACTATTTTGCAAAGTTCTGGAAATCGATTTACTCGCTTTTGAGCGTTGTTCTTTTTGCTCAATCTCTCTGGCAATATTAATGTAAGTAAGATTTTCATGAACATTGATTATTTTGTTCTTTCTGATAACTTTAATGCGTGCATTATTACTTTTTAGGATTAACAATTGTCTGTTAATGTCCCGGTCAAGAGTAACATCGTTCGAAGCCGAAATAAATTGCCTAAGGCTATCTCTAATTGTTTTTACATCAGTCCCATTTATTTGCAATACTTCATCACCTTTTTTCATATTGCTTCTCAGGCTGCTGGTCACAAATTCTTTAACAAAAGTTCTTTCACCAATAGTCTTAAAAATAATATTACCAACATATTTTTTTTCAAAATTATCAATCAACGAGCTTTTTACAGCGACGTGGCTATCACGAAGCCTTGTACTTAACCTTAGAACAGCCTTATGGTATTCCATATCATCTTTAGCGTTCAGGAAATAAGGAAGCATTTCAAGAAATACATTGTTCCAACTAGAAGATAATTCATTGAAATACGGATAATAATATCTCACAATGTTCCATAATTTGCAAAGCGATAAAAACCTTTCTGGCTGAGAAGTAACGTGCCTATTAAAATACAAAGAATCAGAATCGAAATTTAACTCATCAAACTTATTTACAGTAATTAATTGATCTGATGAAGCAACTTCATAAGATTCTGAAATATAGTCAAGTAATTTTCTCTTGCTTAATTTATTAATTGTTACTGACTGATTGATCCAGTTTTGATCTGGAATGTTTCCTATAAATATATTTTCGTTACTATTAACTTGTCCTTTCAGAAAAGTTGAAATGACATGATCTAAATTTAATTTGCCCTCATAAATATGATAAAAATTCTGTACTAAAAACGTATCGTACTGTAAAGCTTTTGACTTATTTTTTTCATGATATTTTAAAACGCCCCAAACTTTGCAAAATTCTAACATCTGAAGGTTTTTCTGATTTTTGCTCTCCGATATATTAATTGAGCCATCCATATTGTTAATAGATACTAATGATTCTGTCTTATCATTGACACCTCTTAAGCAAATGAAAATTACTCCTGTAAGAATAAGAATAAGAATAAGAATTAATGCATAAATGATATTTGATTTCGGTATTCTACTGTACATAAGTTCAAAAATAGCATAAAAAAAAAGATGATTGGAAATATATCCAATCATCCTTAGCTAATTAGATTAGATTACCATTTAGTACTGTGCCAGAAACCACACCAAGTACATGCATCTCTAAACGTTGTTGAACCTCCATCGAAACATTTGTCATTAAATGTAGGGGTATCAAAGTCTTTTGAAGACGCCTCCTGACCACCTTTGATGGTGCTTTTTTCTGACTTTGTCAATTCATTAATGACCTTCTTGTCAAATTTCAGTTTGTCTAATTTTTTTGTTTTCATAATTAAACATTTTTATAATTTAAATAATCCTACTCTATAAGCTTTTCGGAATCCGCTATTTTTTAAATAACATTTTCAGGGATTAGTAATTCAATAAATTGTATTAACTAAATGTGAAAGTTATCAAGTAATCCAATGAAATATAAATATGACCAAGGAACAATTTCTCTAAGCTTTTGCTATTTAATGTTGCTAAGATACATTTATTTACTATTGACAATTAATCTCTTAAGAGAGATTAATTATGATTTTTATCATATAATAGTGAATTTAACAAAATAATATACAACATAATTAGTCACTATTTCATTTCCGTAATAAAAAATTGAATTAAAATAACTAATTACATAAAAGATAAGATGGCTTTACAATTGTTCGTCAATAAAATTTGTTTTTTAATTTGAAACTCCCTTTTAATTATTCATATGATAAGATTGACGTCTGCACAAATGCATCAAATTACATTCATTAAAAATCTTATATTTTAATACTTTGAGTAAAAGAACTACACAAAAGGGAATATCTTCGAAATTATTTAGGATACTATTTTTAAAATAGTATTTATAAAATGTAAAAATCTCACTAAAGACAGTTTTCATAATTTTATGCTTGGTTATTTAGTTTGTAGTCAATTAATAATGACTGCTTCAAATATACACTTATTATTGAATTATTGACAATATTATTTTAAAAATTTTATAAAATAATATTTGTTCAAATATTAAGAAATAATGATTTTGAAATAAAAACATATGTAGCAAATCTAAGTAGATTGTCACAGAAAAAGATAACGAACTATTTGGAGAATAATCTCAAAAAAGATGAAATAAAATTTTATATTAGTAGAATAAATGGCTTTGGGAATATCATATAGTTTGGATTGACGCAAAGTGTACATTTTGAAGTTAGCAGTTAATAAGTATGGACATTGGAAGTATAAACATTAGCATCACTGCCGAGACAATTTGTCGAGACAATTTAAAGGACAAGTTTTTAAAAGAACTTTTATCTAATTATTGTATTTCTCTAGACCTAATATCGACAACACTATCAGTTCCTATTTCGTTTATGGCTAATGGACTTAGAAAATCTAAAGCGTTTCATTTTTCACTGGAGGATGCAAATACAATGGTGATGAACGGTGAAGGCATAAAAGAAAACGCCCCGAAAAAGACAGCAGAAGAACTAATTAAATATTTTAAAGACCTTTTAAAAAACAACGACAAAAATCAAATAGAAAATGCTGTCACTGAAATCGAAAAATTGATTGAACAAGTTCCTATTCTTCGCGAATCATACAATAATCTTGGACTTAACGCATTAGGTAATAGTTGGACTATTTTCGAAGCGTTTGCAAAAGACGTATGGATTTACTGCTTAAACAACTATCCCAAAAAATATTTTTTTAACCTATTAAAAAACGGAAAGGATACTGAACAAGAAATTGATGGAATTTCTGGTAAGAACATTACAATTGGGCTTTTAACAAAGTATGACTTTGATATTTCAAAAAACTTAGGTGATTTATTATCTCCAAATACGATTTTACAAGTGTGAGAGGAATTAAAAACCCTTTAAAGATTTATTTGCATTGAAAAACAATGAAATTTCTTTTTTTGATAATCCTTATTTATCGCAACTTGGGATAACTCGCCATTTGCTATTCTATAATGCAGGTAATGTAGACGCAGACTATCTGAACCGCACAAATAGGATGAATGAAATCTTAAAAGACAAAATATCTTTGACAATAGAAGAAACAAGTGACTTAATAAATGCAGGTATCGAGACATTGAAAAAAATATTTTTACTTGCTGACAATAAATTAACAACTGCTAACAGTAGTTTGGCGTAATAAAGGGTGGCGTGGGAAATTGAACATCAGTGCTTCCATCAACTTTTGTGCTAACGTTGATAGTGAAGTATTCCGAAATCTGCAACTACGCGAAGCTATGAAACTTATTAGATGAAATTAATCTCAATAAACGATAGAAATGGATGATTCTCAAAAATTAAATAATGTATGGACTGCTCGATGGAACGACAGATATAGTAGTGATGAGTTTGCTTATGGTGAAGCACCGAACAATTATTTAGAAGAACAATTGAAAAAAATATCTGTTGGAACAATTCTTTTCCCAGCGGAAGGAGAGGGACGAAATGCTGTCTTTGCCGCCAAGTTGGGTTGGTCTGTTTCTGCATTTGACATAAGTAATGAAGGGAGAAATAAAGCAATAAAACTTGCTAAAAAGAATTCTGTAATAATTGACTATGAAATTGGTGAATTAGATACATTAAATTTTAAAAGTGAACAATTTGACGCTGTTGCACTGATCTATGCTCACTTTCCTGCTAACATTAAATCTATATATCACAAATCATTCGATAGATTTCTAAAGACTGACGGAATAATAATTTTTGAAGCATTTAGCAAAAATCACATTAATTATGTAAATACCAATGAAAAAGTAGGAGGACCTAAAGACACGGAAAGCCTATTTTCATTAGACGAAATAAAATCAGATTTTCCAAATTATGAAATTATTGAATTGGAAGAAAAAGAAATTGAATTAAGGGAAGGACTTTATCATAATGGTCTAGGTTCTGTTATAAGGTTTGTCGGACGTAAAAGAGTGTTTAATCACTAACAATATTAGTTGTGGGTATTTCTTACAGTTTCTGCCGTCCATTAGTAGCAAAGCTGATAAGCACTATTTAGATTTAATTGAATAACTTTTGTTCCATACGCATAGGTAGCGGTTGGTGGATGACATTTATCTGTTGTGGGTTAAAAGAAATATTACAAAATCATACAATCAATTTTTATAAGTTACAGAATAATTACCGCAGAGTCTGCTGCGATTATAAAGGTTCCAATTAATTTTTCGAGCTGGAATTTGTTGGACCTAGTACCTTCGCAGATGACAGTCGACACCACTATACTAATTCATTGAATATAGGCCCAATCTCACCTGCGCAACTGTAACAAATTATGAGTACAGCAGAGCTATATTCTACATATCTTTATGATTTAAACTTTACGAATTGTTCTGATTTTGCACTTACGGCTATGTCGACAGCTGGTTTTAGTACGAATGTTGATGGTCCTGATACACCAAATACTGTTACTGGAGTAATAGGCGGAACACCTGTAGTGCTAATGCTCCTCAAACCAAAAGAACATGTCCATAATATTATGAAAGCGTTAAAATTTTTATCAGCTTTATGCTTTTTATTGATCATTGGACTTCACGAAAATACTACGTGGATACTTATGTTTTTAATTCTAAGTATATATTTCTTTATTCAAAAGTTTGTTTATTTTTTGTTCAACGTTAGGATGGAAATTTTTTTGTTTCGTAATTAACAGTAAGTACTTTAACAGTATTTATAACACATGATAAATTTCTAGATCGTTACTTACTATTATTTCGCTTCTTTGCTTTACTAATTTCAGTAATATTTATTATTGGTATTTACAATTCTGCGAATATACATCGAATAAATATGTATTTTATTCTACCTATCTTAATATTTATTATTAGCTCAGAAATAATATTATTCAAAAGTTTTACAAATTTTCCGATGTCCAAAGAGAAAAATATGTGATTAGTTTTAAAGCTATTAGTTAAGTCAATGATCCGGACGATGATGATCTTCCAGTTTTTTATGCATCATTTCCAGTGCTTGCATCTTACTCTGTTTAGCAGATGGCTAATGTAGGATTTATTTTTTTCTTATCATATTTAATTCTATGTCTCACTTAATTTTATGTCTCACAAGATGATGGTAGTTTAAGTTTTGTTTAATCAAGAGAATAATAAAGAATCAAAATTTCAACGAACTGCATTTGCATCTTGTAATGCTTCTGACTTTTCTACGAAGATTACCATTCAGGCAGGCACAAGGAAAACTGCAATCAATTCCTTTAAAACAATAAGAAAGCACATTGATAATGCTTGAAATGTTCTTGCGGAAGCCCTTTAATCTCCGATTACGGATACCCAAAATGATTTTTTCCGCAGAGACAAAGGAATATATTTGCTATAGAAAATCGGTTGTTTTATAATAGGCAATTGTTCAATTAAATCCTGACTGTATTGAATTGTAAAAAGAATCAAACTCATAAATGTTCTGTAGTTCTCAAAATTTGTTTTAGTTAACAATTTCGACATTTCATTCTTTTTAAATAAATGTTCATTATTTTAGTAATTTGTTAGATATCAATTAACTGGCAAACTCTTCAAAAAATTTGAAAAGCTTAATGATAACACAAATTTATGATGAAGTAATTTGCTATGCATTTAACCAGTTTAATAAGTTAGACCTTTGCAAAAAATTATTAATATTAGATTCCTGCTTCTTCATCAGTGAAGATCTGCACGCTGTCTCTATTTATAATCAACTGCAGCGGATATAGTTCAGGATTGTACTCACCATTCAGAACTTCATTTAAAGCATGTCTTTTAGATTTACCAAATGTGACAATCAGGATACTTTCAGCTTTGTTAATGATAGGCTCAGTTAAAGTGATTCTATACATTTCCTGAGGTCTTAAATAATAGGCATCTACCCATTTTTCTTTTTCGTGCAGAATTTTTTCACCCGGAAAAAGAGAAGCGGTATGACCATCGTCGCCCATTCCTAAAAGAATGAAATCAAAAATACCTTCTGCTCCTAAAACATTTCTGATTTGTGCTTCATATTCTTTAGCATAATCTTCAGGTTCGATTCCGTCTTTATACATCGGGAAAGCCTGACCTTTATTGACAGGAACTTTATCTAAAAGAGTTTCTAAAGTCATCTTAAAGTTGCTTCTCTCATCTTCAAGAGAAACCCATCTTTCATCAACCCAGAAGAAATATACTTTGTTCCACTCTATTTTATCTGCATATTCAGGAGTAGCCAATAAACTGAAAATAGCTTTAGGAGAAGAACCACCGCTTAAAGCGACCGTAAATTTGCCATGTTTCTGAATCGCTTTTTCTGAAAGTTCAGCAAACAAATCTGCTGATTTTCTGTATAAAACATCCAGATTATAAAATATTGTAATATTCATTTTCTCATTAATTATAATTTTAAGCCCACTGATGTCCCTGTCTTTCTACCAAAGCATTGCTGTCATCCGGTCCCCAACTTCCCGCTTCATAATTCGGGAAAGATGAGTCTTTTGTTTTTTCCCAGGTTTCCTGAATGGTTTTTACCACATCCCAAGCTTCTTCTACCTGATCGGAACGCATAAATAAGGTAAGATCACCAACAAGCGCTTCTAACAAAAGAGTTTCATATGCTTCAGGAGTATCTGTCTGACAGGCAAAATTATCAAAAATCATTTCTACAGGCTTTAATTCTAATGAAAGTCCAGGCTTTTTAGACATAAACTGTAGCCTTATATCCATTCTTGGCTGGATATTGATAATTAACCGGTTAGCCGATAAAAGTGATGAACTTTCTGAAAATGTAGAATGCGGAAGCGGTTTAAACTGAATAGTAATATAAGAATGTTTCTCCTTCATTTTCTTCCCAGTACGAACGTAAAAAGGAACGTTTTCCCATCTTTCATTATCCAGATAAAACTTAATAGCAGCAAATGTCTCTGTGTTTGAGTCTGGAGCAATACCTTCTTCCTGACGATAGCCATTTACTTTTAATCCTTTTACTTTTCCTCTTCCATACTGGCCTCTTACCGCATAATGATCTACTTTTTCAGGAGAAATCCTACGGATTGATTTTAAAACATCCACCTTTCGGTCTCTTATTTCACCAGACTCCAATGAAACGGGCGGTTCCATGGCAACCATACAAAGAATCTGTAATAGATGGTTCTGGATCATGTCCCGCAAAGCACCAGTTTGCTCATAAAAACTGGCTCTGGTTTCCACTCCTACTTCTTCTGCAACCGTAATCTGGACCGATTCGATATGTCTGTGATTCCATAAAGGTTCAAAAATTGAATTCCCAAACCTAAATACTAAAATATTCTGAACCGTTTCTTTGCCTAAATAATGATCAATACGATAAACCTGTTCTTCCTGAAAGGTTTGTGAAAGAAGACTGTTCAGCTCTATGGCAGATTCTTTATCGTGACCAAAAGGTTTTTCGATGATAATCCTGTCTTTTTCAGGATCTGGAGCGATTAAAGTTTTCTTAATATGATTTGAAATTACTGATACAAAGTTTGGAGCAATAGACAGATAGAAAAGTCTGTTTCCTCTGGTTCCATACACTTTATCAAAGTTTTCAAGCTTCTGATATAAGTTTTCATAAGAGCTTACTTCATCCAGCTGATGCTGAAAATAACTGATATGCGCCTGAAAACCAGCCCAATCTTCTCTTGTGACAGTTTTCCTTGAAAAATTTTCGAGATTTTCTTTAATATAAGCACGGAATTTTTCATCCGTATTTTCGGCTCTACCTAAAGCTAAAATGTTGAAACCTTTCGGCATTCTGCCATCGATATACAAATTATAAAAGGCAGGGAAAAGCTTTCTTTTTGCCAAATCTCCCGTCGCACCAAAAATAACGATGGTTGTTGGATGCAGGATTGTGTTGTCGATCATCTTCCGTTTTTAATTATTTGAGGTTTGCCATAAAGCGTGAAAAACTCCTTCTCTATCAGTTCTTTGATAAGTATGTGCTCCAAAATAATCACGTTGAGCCTGAAGCAGATTTACAGGAAGAGATTCTGTGGTATAGGCTTCGAAATACGCTAAAGCCGACTGAAGCCCTAAACTTGGAATTCCGTTGGTAACAGCGAAAGCAGCAGTTTTTCTTAGAGATGAAATTTTATCTTTTACGATGTCTGAGATTGCTTTATTCAACAAAATATTAGAAAGGTTTATATCTTCTGAATAAGCCAAATAGAATTTTTCCAATAAAACAGAACGGATAATGCAACCTCCTCTCCATATTTTCACAACATCTTTTAACGGAGTTTCAAACTGATATTCTTCAGAAGCTTTTACCAGTAATGCCAAACCTTGAGCATAGCTGATTATCGTTGCCAAATATAAAGCATCGCCCACTTCTTTGATGAATAACTCTATATTTTCAGGGGTTTCGACTTCTTCTTTGTCGTACAATTGAGATGCTTTCACGCGCTCCTCTTTATAGGCAGAAATAATTCTTGAAGTTACTGCAACATCAATGGTCGGAATTGAAACACCTATTTCCATAGCCTGCTCGGAAGTCCATTTTCCGGTTCCTTTTGCTCCCGCTTTGTCTAAAATCTGATCGACAAGAAAACCATCTGTTAAGTCATCTTTTTGCTGGAAAATATCTCTTGTAATTTCAATAAGGAAAGAGTTCATTTCGCCTTCATTCCATTTTTTGAAAACCTGATATAATTGGTCATTATCCAAATTCGCTCCTTTTCTCAACAAATCGTAAGCTTCACTGATTAGCTGCATGATGGCATATTCAATTCCGTTGTGAACCATTTTCACATAGTTTCCGGCAGCACCTTTTCCCATATAAGCTGTACATGGTTCACCGTTTACTTTTGCAGAAATTTTTTCCAGCATTGGTTTAACTAAGTTGAATGCTTCCAAATTTCCACCAGGCATAATACTCGGTCCTTTTCTTGCACCCTGCTCACCTCCGGAAACTCCCATTCCCATAAAGTGGAGGTTTCTAGAAGTTAAATCAGCGATACGTCTCTCGGTATCTTTAAAATATGAATTTCCAGCATCAATTACAACATCTTTCGGGCTAAGAAAAGGGGTAATACTTTCAAGAACGGCATCAACGGGTTTTCCCGCAGGAACCATCAAAATGATTTTTCTCGGAATGTCCAGACCTATTACAAATTCTTCCAGAGAAACAGAGCCGATAACCCTTGTTCCTTCAGCTACTCCATTTCGGAGCTCAATCACTTTTTCTTCATCCAAATCGAATCCTGCCACAGAAAAACCGTTATCAGCAATATTATAGAGCAAATTTCTCCCCATAACGCCGAGACCTACGACCCCGTAATTATACTTTTCCATTCTTAGTTAAGATTATTTTATAGGTCAAATTTACGGAAATGCATACCAGTAAAAAAATTATCCCAAATTTTCTTTCAATCGGCGTGGTTAGGAAATAAAACTATAATCAATTCCTTGAAAACAATAAGAAAGCACATTGATAAAGCTTATACTCTATTTGCGGAGGGTTTGGAAAGCTCAGCTTTCGGGATACCCAAAAAGATTTTTTGCACAGAGACAACGGAATAGATTTGCTATGGAAAATCGGATTGCTTTATGGAATAATAGTTGATATCTAAATGATGATACTATTAATAGAAAATAAATTTGAAGAAAGAGTTAAAAATATAAATGCTGAGTATTTATAGCAAACTGTGATATAATCGTATAAAGATTTATCAGATCAAAATCTAATTGTAACCTATTGTCTCAATTATGTTAAATAAATTATAAACTAATAATTGTAGACAAGATTTGTAGACTGTATGCTTTAAATTTGCAAACGATTCTCATGTTTAATTGAGTTTTCATGGTTATTAGTTTTTATCCTCGGCTGATGTCGGGGATTTTTCATTTACGTTTTGAGTCATTTAAATGACTTTTCGATTTTACTTTATAGCCCCAACATTACTATATTTTAATTTGAAATTTAAATTACTTTTACGAAGCAGCAAAAGTCTAGCGGTATACATTATTATTTACGAATTTACTGTCAAAAAATAAAAGACCGCCAACTAAAAAGTCAATTTAAAATAATCATAGACATTAACAAAATGCTATTTCAAAATCTATTTTAGAATAATACTGCAGCCCCTTAGAACATCAGTATGAAATCCTTATCATAAATTATTTGTCATATAAATAATTAAATATACCACATATCTCTTTTTTATTGACAATCTGATAATTAATCCATATAAATGGTTTATTTATTGATAGTAAATTGAACATAATTTGTAGTCCATAATTACTAAATCACGAACTTATGCTTATTGATGAAAAACTCTTGATGAGATATGACGCAGTTATAGCAGAATATGATCCTGATGATGTAATTTTCAACGAAGGTGGTATTTCAAAGTTTTATTTTCAGATAAGAAAAGGTATAGTTGAACTTAATAATTATGATGTCGATGGTAAGGAATTTACACAACATATCCTATTTGAGGGTCAGAGTATTGGTGAATCATTCCTTATTAGCGATATACCATATACTGTAAATGCGGTTGCAAAAAGTGCGTGCGAAATTATAAAAATTTCAAAATGTGAATTTCTAAGGATGCCGGAAGAAAATAGTGAAGTTTCTTTACAATTATTTAAGCTTATTGCGGAGAGACTTTCGGACAAATATTACATGATGTTTACGTTAATTTCGCAAGATCCGGAATCGAAAATCGAAGGTATTTTAAATTATTTAAAGAAGCATTCTAATCATGAAAGACCCTTTTCTTATGAGGTTCCCCTAACCAGAAGGCAGATAGCAAATCTTACAGGACTACGTATTGAGACTGTAATTCGTACAGTAAAAAGAATGGAAAAAATAACAAATTAAAAATTCGAAATAGAAGAATAATCTGCTAACATTTCATTTACTATCATTAATTTACTCCTTCAAGTTTACACTTTCATTAGATTTTATATTTTTACCAAAATAAACAAATCTTTACTATGGATAATACGTTTCTAAACGATCTGAATGCTCTCGTCCGAAAATTTCATGATGAGAATATAAACAACCTTTATTCTGAAGATATTACAGGGTTTAAAAGTGGATTTCTGACGAAAATAGTATTCATAAGCAGCAGATAAATGCAGAACCTGACTGGAAAGGCAAAGAAGATGGAAGAACATCAGAAAGTGTTATCAGTACTTTATTAATGCATTTAAACAGATATGCACAGCGCTATGGTGAAGCTGCAATAGCGGGTTCTGACTTTGTTGTCCAAGACGATTTTATTTATTTAATCAATCTCAAAGCTTTCGGAAAGATAACAAAAGACGAGCTGATTGAAAAAAATATTCACAACCAACCTGATGGCTTAGCAGTTATTACCAGACTTCAAATTAATGGATGGATCGAGTCTGCAGATGAAATATCAAATACGTCTGATCTAATCCAAATTTCGAAAAAAGGAACAATAGCATTAGAGAAGCAGATGAACAAAATCCGGAAAGCTACATCAATGGTTGCAGGTAATCTCAGCCATCAAGAGCGTATAGAACTTATAAAAATTCTTACAAAGCTTGAACTACATCACCAATCATTTTTTAACAAATGTGACATCAGTGATTTGATTAAAATGATAAAGTAGAACATTAATTGACATTAAGATATTAAAAGTATTGCGATTCGGTGGCTAACCACCATTGATATTTTGCGGATTAAAACATAATTTAGCGGGGACAAGAGTCTTACCCTGTACGATGAATTTTTTGTAGATTTATAAGGAAGTATCGAACGGTTATTATAATTTAACCAGTTATTATTCGTCTGCATTATTACACTTGGTTGTTTTTTGTCCGGTGCTGCGCACTCCATTTCTTGGGTTTCATCCCATGATGTTGTTCAAACAACCTTCCGAAATAACTCAAATTAGTGAAACCTAACTGATATCCTGTTTCAGAAACCGATAGATATTCATCCTTTATCAATCTCGCTGCCTCCTGCATCCGTAGATATTGACTATACTCATAAATACCTCTCCCAAAAATTTGTGTAAAAAGCTTTCTCAGTTTAAGTACATTCATACCACTGATTTTTACCATCTCATCCTGTGGCAAAGGCTTTTCTAATGAATTCGAAATCGCATCCCGCAAGCGATAAAGAGCGGCTATCTCGTCATTGCGGAGACTTTGATATTTGATATGTTGCCGTTTAGAAAGGTTCTTAAAAAGCAGATACAGCAGCTCCAATGCTTTCAATTTGTAATACGCTTCTGACAATAGGTTCAATTCAGCAATTCCGGCAATTTCATTAACAAGATCAGCCATCTCCGGAGACATGAATTCTTCTATTAATAATGTTTTTTCATCGTTGAATAGATAGCTGAATGCCTCCTGATCTTTGCCAATAAAACGTTTTAGAAAATCAAGTTCGATCAGTATTGTAATTTGAGTGATAGTGATTGCTTTAGGAAATACCACTTCACTTTCCATATGCAAAGGAGATATCCGGATATGAGGACGGGCCTGAATTGATCTTTCTTCATTATGCTTCTGATGATCCTCTGGAGGATTGCTAAAAATATTCTGGAAAGAAAAAAGAAGACCTTTTTTAACAGCATTAATAGGTTTTCTTCGGTAAGTAAATATCTCTTTCGCAATCACAGAACGAATCATTAACAGCATTTCCGGAAGCATATCAACGATATGAATCTTATTGAGTCGTAAAAGATGAAGCATATTGCCGAATTCAGATGCTGGCATTCCCAATTGCTCTGCCAGCTCAAGCATCTCCTTTTTATTATCAGTTAAATTCATTTTATGGACTATTTTTATTCCAAAAAGGACTATTTTATCCTTAAATGTAAAACTAATTTTGCAATAAGCATTTAAAAAATTATAGAAATGAAAAAGAATATTTTAATATCAGGTGGCGGAATTGCAGGACTGACAGCCGCAAAATTTCTATCAGGACAAGGGCATCACGTTACGGTAATCGACAGGGCTCCATCTTTTACTAAGGCAGGTTTCCTCATCTCTCTGAAGAGTTTTGGTGTCCGGATAATGGAAGAACTTGGCTTGATAGAAGAACTCCAAGCAGCCTCTTCTCCATCTGAGTTTGTAAGTTTTTTAGAAAAAGATGAACAACTTATTCAACACATCAGCTACGAAAAAATGAACCAGAATATTGAACGTTCAGTGCTGATCTCAAGAGGTGGACTTCATAACGTGCTGTATGATAATGTCAAAGATCATGTGAATGTTCGTTTCAATACCACGATTTCGGGGATTTCTTCAAGGGGTAATAAAAGCGAGGTAATATTATCTGACGGAAACAGTATGGAAGCCAATCTTATTATTGTTTCTGAAGGCTTACGTTCAGCAACGCGGGAACGCTATTTTACAAATTCACAAATGGAAGATTTCAATACTTTGTACATGGGTGGAAGACTACAGATGGAACACTCATTTACAGTGGGCAATTTTAAAATTTATATTGATGTGAACAAAATGCTCTCTATCTACCCGATTGCAAACAATGAAATCGCCATCCAGTGCTACATTCATCATATGAGTGATATTGCAACAATAAAGCAAAAATCAGCAGACCTGTTACTCAATTCTTTCAATGATTATAGCACCGAGGTAAGGGATCTGCTCAATCGTTTTACTGAAGAAGGCTTAATGTTTGTTGATAAAATGGGCATGGTAGACGCGCCTGATCTTGTTAACGGAAATATGGTTCTGCTGGGTGATGCTGGATACTGTCCCACTGCCCTGTCCGGCATGGGAGCATCGCTTTCTATCTATGGAGCAAAGGCTTTGTCGCATTTCATCAGCAAAACGCCCGATGATCTAATATCCGCCTGCAGCAAATATAATAGACTGATGCAACCCATCATCCGTAAATTCCAGGGCAATGCCAGAAATAATGCCTCTTCATTCATCCCTGCTGATGAGCAAAAGCTTGATCACTTTATAGAATCTTTCAGGTCTGCTTCCGATATCGAACTAAAGGGAATAATGACCGATCCAATCATACTCACTGAAGACCAGTTGAATTTTAAAACCAGTTAAGTTATGAGTTTAAAAAAAATACTTTCCATCATCATTGGATTTGGAAGCATTGGTATTTTAAGTTCGGTACTTGCAAAAATGCAAGGGATTTTGTTTCCGAATTCTATGCAGCTGTTCGAACAGACCATCTGGACTTCTCATGATATCATTCAGTTTATTATCAAATTAGCTTGTGTGTATTTCAGCTGTATAGCAGCAGGTATCATAACAGCGTCGTGCGGAGGTGAAAAGAGACAGCAAATTATTGTGGGAATAAGCATTATGTCAGTGATTATCTGGCTATGGATAATTGTCATTCATCCGTTATGGTTCTGGGCATTATTGCTTGCGGGAATCATCCCTTTTATTCTGATCGGAAATAAGATCAAACAAACATTTCTGTGAACGCTTCTTGTAATTATAACGTCCATATTTTCGGTATTTTATATTGCCTTTGTAATTGTCGTGCCGTTAACATTCAGGATTCCACGGAAACTATTAGTTGACTCGCAAGAGATTATGCTGGATTAAAAAAAATAATCTGCTTGTTGGAGATACATATTGTAAAGATTGCGAGGTATCAAAAATTTTATCATATTGCAATTTTAATTTGTCTTTACCATTGCAAATTGATCACATATTTTGTAGGCTCAGAGCGAATAAACAACGATCAATTGACTTGAATCTGTTTAAAAATAGTAAGAAGCAAGATTTAAAGGATTGGCATTAAATATGATTGATTTAAAATGTAAATCTTTAAATTTAATTGCAATGGGAATTAAGCCAGGTCCAAAAAAGACAGCGGAGTCAACAGGTAAGTTAGACCAACGCCAGAGAGATAATAAGGAGACTCCAAAAAACAAAACCGCTTTAAAGCCTCATCACCATAAAAAAGGTGATTAGCAAAGGCATACTAACAAATTTTAATTTCATGACAAATCCCGACGAATGTCGGGATTTGTATTATTCGATAGGTTCTCTGTTCCATTACAGACTATCACCAATTACTGACAATTAGGCGATATATTCCCCTTCTTCCTCTTTATGCCAGAATCTCACCTTGGTTGCACGCACTTTGATCAGACAAATCCCAGGGGTATCAATTCCTTGCGGAAACCATTGTTCGAGGCCTTCAACCCATTTTTCTTTAAGTGTATTCTTATCCGTTATAATTTCACCGTTACCAATACATTCTATAAATAACATATCATCAGTCTGGTAAATAAGATTAACATGATTATTGTTTATGATGTGGTCGACCTTATGGCTGTCCTCGTAGGAAAAGAACCATGAGTCGCCGTCATATTCCACTTGACCGTTATTGCTCATAGGCCTTGAATGAGAAACCTGTTTTTCGTCGTGCGTAACCATCATACAGAAATCGAGGTTCTTCATTCTTTCTGCAATGGTTTTCAATGATGCTTTTTTCATAATATTTATATCTTGGTTAATGATGATTATATCTGAGTTCACAAATCAAGGAAACTGATCTGCTTTGTTAGCACAGACCAAAATCCATACCGATACATAATGTCTGGTGGGTCATCATTCGTTATCAAAATAATATTCTTCAATTAATTGCTCATTTAAATCTTGATAAAACGAAAAACTGATTTTTATTCTTCAAACTTGAAAATTTCTTATTAAAGATTTCGGACTTATTATTTGTAAATAATAGTGGGGTTATATTACTAAGCTTTATTATAAAAATAACAGCAGATTTAAATACTCTCAACACGCGTCAAAGCATTGGGATTTTTATTTGAACCACTTAAATAATCCATGTAGATATTTTACTACATGAACTTCCAATTTCAACTACAAAGAAAGCTTCCTGGCCGCTGTAGATTTGCAGTATACAAAAGAACAATTAGATAACAATAAAATTAAATATTACTGCCATGACAAAACAAATAGCAATCGCAGTCTTAACTACCGCAGCAATCATATTAGGAACTAATAATGTTCAGGCTCAAAACACTACCGCAACAACTACGGTAAACATTACCCTGAACGACGTAATATCTATCGACGCAGGAAGTACAGCCATTGGTAATACGGTTGACTTCAACTATGCTACTGCAGCAGACTACAACTCTGATCAAACCATTACCAAAGCAAATTCTCTTAAAGTAACTTCAACGAAGAACTTTAACGTTAAAGTAAAAGCAGGAGGTGCTAATTTCTTAAACGGAACAAATACAATTCCTGTGAATGTTTTAACAATCAAAGCAGCTGCCGCTGCCGGAACAATGGGCGGAACAAAAACGGCTGTCGTTTTATCTGCAACAGATCAGAATTTAGTGACAAATGCTCCTCTTGGAAGCGCTTTAACATTGAATTTGGATTATATGATTCCTGCTTCGAAATCATCATCTTCTGATATTTTAGGTAAACCGGCAGGAACTTATACGCAAACAGTTACATATACTGCAACAGCTTTATAAATAATTTTTTTTCATATTAATATTTTGTGATTTGGTGTTTCGAAGGCTTCCTACAGGAGGCCTTCGATTTTCAATGTATTAAAAAAACAGGTATAGAGAAAATTCAAAATCAGCAAATAAGTATCTATTCGCTTATCAATGACCATTTATGTAATGGGTTGTGAGAATGGTTTATTGTAAGGCTAACGAAAGGAGATTTCAAATTAAGCTTTACTTACGTTACTGTTATTACAAAGAAAAATAGTAAAGTTTACATCAATTGTCATACAAGAGTTTCTTCAAAAATTATAAATTATGGTCAAACCTTTATGGCGGTCTCTATTTTGCTCTACATTTATCATCACCAACAAAATATACATATATGTTAGCAATGAATTTCCGCGGATCTTTCCGCGTGCGCGCAGACCGCAGTATGCCCGAACCGAAAATAGAACATCCTGAAGATGCTATTGTGCGGGTCTTAAGATCGTGCATTTGCGGATCAGATCTGCATCTCTACCACGGGCTTGTTCCCGACACACGTACAGGTACTACATTTGGCCACGAGTTTATTGGAGAAGTCGTTGAAATCGGCTCTTCTGTACAAAAACTAAAAGTAGGCGATAAAGTGATGGTGCCATTTAATATTTCCTGCGGAAAATGTGCCTTTTGCAAGCAGGAACTGTATGGCAACTGCCATGAATCAAATCCAATGGCCACTGCAGTAGGCGGTATTTTTGGGTACTCCCATACGGCGGGAGGTTATCAGGGTGGACAGGCAGAATATGCCCGTGTTCCTTATGCAGATGTAGGCCCAACTGTCATTCCTGACTGGATGGATCCTGATGATGCGGTTCTTCTAACCGATGTAGTACCTACCGGCTATCAGGCAGCAGAAATGGCAGGCATTCAAAAAGGCGATACGGTAGTAGTTTTTGGTGCAGGACCTATCGGTATAATGGCAGCCAAGAGTGCATGGCTTTTCGGAGCAGGACGTGTAATCGTCATTGACGAACTGGAATACAGACTTGATTTTGTAGCGAAATATGCTCAATGTGAAGCTTATAATTTTAACAGTATCGGTGACCCGGTCGTCTTTATAAAAACACAAACTGACTCTTTGGGAGCAGATGTCTGCATTGATGCTGTAGGTTGTGAGGCGAAAGGAAATCTTACGAATACTGTTCTTGGAACAAAACTGCTTCTACAGGGTGGTTCTACCACGGCTCTTCATTGGGCCATTAATTCGGTGAAGAAAGGTGGAATCGTTTCCATCGTTGGGGTTTACGGTCCTACAGATGCTTTGGTACCAATAGGAAATGTGGTAAATAAAGGAATTACCATCCGGGCTAACCAGGCAGCCGTAAAACGCCACTTGCCTAAGCTTATTGAACATGTAAAAAACGGAATTCTTGATCCAAAGCAAATCATTACTCACCGAATTCCGCTGGAAGAAGTAGCTGATGCCTACCATATATTTTCACGGAAACTGGACGGATGCATAAAGACCGTGCTTATTCCACCGAATGCTTAAAAAGTTTTTAACTTAAAAATATTACAAGATGCTTACAGACGAAACAAAGCCTTCTGATTTTAAAAAAAGTGAAGAGGCAGATTACAGTCATATAAAAGGTTGGGGAATCGACGCAGATCCTAAAAATGATCCCGTTTATCCCATGAAGAAACGTACCAACGGAGAGCACCAGGGCTATTCCTGGGAAAGACCAGCACAGCAACATGAAAACGTTGAAATTTTAAAGTCCGTAGAGCGGCCTAATTTAACTGCTGCTTTTGGAACTGCCTCACCACCGAGAGGCCTTAACGGAGAAATCAGGAAATTTGCTTTCAAATACAGTGAATCGAGCTATGGAAGATGGCTTCCGCTGGTTTTGGCAGACCGTGTGGGAGCGTTTGAAGGGATTATTGAAGACCTAAAAAAAGGTTATTTGCCTAACATTTTTGCTGAGCGCGGCTGGGGATCGGAATGGAAATACAATAGAAAGAATTTTCTGCTTAAGATTGCTGTAGCCGCTGCGGTCACAGGCATTGCGATAACTTTATTAAAGTCAAAAAAGAAAAAACATAACTAATATATTCATGGTCGGAAGAAATTCCGGCCTTTTTAAAAGCATTATTGGTACTCCTAAAGCAAATTCTAAACCCCATTAATTTTTAAGTTCTGTTAAGTATTTCATTTCATCGATTATTTTCAATCGCTGAACATAACTGATCAGGAGCTTAAGCCTCAAGAATGATGTCAGTATCCATCAGTATGCAATATATCTTAATTCCGATTGCTGCAAATTTATGACATTTCATTAATCCATCTGAAAGTAAGATTAATTCTTTCTTTCATCGGAACTGTTGATTTAGCAATTCGATGCTGCCAGTTTTCCTGTAGATCACCTTTCATAATCAGCAGTGATCCGTGGAGAAGTGGAAGGCTGTATTTGCTCTGATGGTGGTCCTTTTTTCTAAAGTCAAAGTTTCGGGTTTGCCCGAGACTGATCGACGCAATAACCGGACGCTTGCCGTATGGCTTTCTTTATCACTGTGCCAGGCGACTGAATCATTATTGTCGCGGTAGAGATTTAATAATACACCATTAAACTGGTATCCGAATTCTTTTTCTATTCTTTCTTTTAAAGAAAAAAGTTCCGGAGTCACGTATTTGTTTCGGATGTATTGCTGTCAGCACGTTCATATGATTTTGCATCACCATACCATGCTCTAAGTCGTGGTGTCAGAACGGTTTTGTCGTACATCTTCTGGGTACGCTGTTCCCAGGGCGCATTTTGAAGCAGTTTGTTTTTCAGCATATCGGCTTCTTCCCTGCACAGAAAGTGTTCTCTATATTCCAGAAACTGAGTTGAGTCATTGTAAATTTCTAATAAAATTTTTTATTTTTACAAAATCCCTATTCATTGGGATTTTTTTTCATCATTTGTGTTTTTACTTCCCTTCGGGGAAGTTTTTCGTTTAGTGACTGATTAGCTCTATTAATGTCTTTTAATCAAAATGAAGTCAATTCTTATCTCCCATTTTGTCTTTGATTTGCCTTATATCGGTTTTAATTTCTGTGATAAAACTTTGAATATGATGTTCTGAAAATTCATCGGGTTCATATTCTTTTGTATTGATACTACAAGCGAATTCCCAGATTTTCCAATCGTACAATTCGATATGTTTACGGCAGAAGATATTGGACTTGAAAAATTTGATATTTTATCACAGAGAGGTTTTGGAACGATTAAAGATGCTGTTCATCTGATTGAAGAAAAAAGAGGAATTACCATAGATATTGAAGATACCAGAATCTCGAAAAATGAAGCAAAATGCAATACTTAAGCATTGGAAAAACTATAGGCTGTTTTTATATCGAATCACCAGCTATGTGGGGGTTACTGAGGAGATTGAAATGTGACAATTACAAAGTACTGGTGGCTGCATCTTCCATCATACGACCAGGCGTTGCTCAGAGCGGTATGATGCGCGAGTATATCTTTCGACACAATCATCCTGGGCAATTTGAATACTTCCATGACGTATTCGAAAAAGAACTGGGTGAAACCTATGGTATTATGGTTTATCAGGAAGATGTGATCAAAATCGCAATGCACTTTGGCGGCGTATCAGCAGCTAATGGCGATATCCTCCGAAGAGCTATGAGTGGAAAAGGACGTTCTCTTTCCGCTTTACAAAAATTAAAAGAGGATTTCTTCGAATCCTGCAAAAGAAGAGGACATCCTGATCAACTTTCACAGGAAGTATACCGGCAAATTGAATCCTTTGCTGGCTATTCATTTTGTAAAGCACATTCTGCCTCTTATGCTGTGGAAAGTTATCAAAGTCTCTACCTGAAAACCTACTGTCCTATTGAATTTATGGTAGCCGCTATAAATAACGGTGGCGGGTTCTACAGAACATAAGTGTATGTTCATGAAGCAAAAATGGCTGGAGCGGTGATTCATAATCCATGCGTTAGTCTCAGTAAATTTCAAACAACCGTATATGAAACTGATGTTTATTTAGGTTTAATGCACATTGAAAAATTAGATACCTCAATTAAGCTCTTTATTCCTGAAGAAAGAAAAAAAATGGCAATTACACATCATTGGAAGATTTTGTAAACAGGATCAATATCGGTAACGAAACTTTACAGATATTAATTTTTGTCGGTGCATTCAGATTACTGGAAAGCAGAAACACGAACTATTGATTGAAGCAAGGTTTCTTTTATCAAGGAATCAGTACAAAACAAAAATAATCTCCCTATTTGATGAGCCTCAAAAAGATTACGAGCTACCTGTTATCGAAAGAAATCCTTTTGAAGACGCCTTTGATGAACTGGAAATATTAGGGTTTCCCGTTTCATATTCCATCTTTGATTTATTAAAAACCAAATACCGTGGAGATGTGATGGTTAAAGATTTGTTGAAATACCACAAAAACAGGTAAAAATGCTTGCTTATTTAATTTCCAAAAAGCATGTTCCTATCAAAATGAGGAATCATCCCGGTAAAAAAGGCGATATGTATTTTGGAACATGGATTGATGCTGACGGACAGTATTTTGATACTGCGCATTTTCCTGACAGCCTCAGACAGTTTCCTTTTAAAGAAGGTGGCATTTATTACTTACTCGGAATTGTTGAAGCGGATTACCATTTTCCAACGATAACCATTGTCAAAATGGTGAAGATGCCACTGAATGCTGATCCGAGATATTCCATGGATGAGGAAAAATCTAAAGAAGTTGAAAATAGTCTTCGGGAAGATGTGAGCTTAACTTTCAGACAGCCTTATCCACAAGAGCATGAAATTGAACTTCCGAGACAAAAATTGTTATGATAAAAGCAATCAGTTAGTAATCAAATAATTTGTATAGAAAATCAGATTAGTAATTTTAAGTATTTCTTAATTAGCCACATTTAAAAGAGTAATTGCAGGTTATTTCTTATATTTGAAATATTACTTTACAATTGCTACTTATAAATATGATCAAATCTTTTTTTTTCGGTATTTTTTTACTCATATATGCAAATTCATTTTCCCAAACTTTTAAAAATGACAGCGTCAAATCATTTATAGATACCTCTATTAACCTGGTAAGATCACATGCTGTAGATACATCTAACATCACATCGATTGAAAGCACATTATACAGTAAATCTAAAGACCTCAATTCAGTTTCCGACCTGGCTCCTTTATACACCGAGGTCTTCGAACTACTTAAGGATCATCACGGAGCCCTGAAATATAAAGGCAGGACGTATGGATGGAACAAACCTACAAATTCTGTCAATGCTTATGTGAAGAATCAATTAAAAACTGAGAAGTCCGTGGTGAGCCTGGTGATTGACAAAACAATTGCCTACATCAGAATTCCGGGCAATGATGACTTTAGCTTTAAGAAAGTCGATAGTATTGCCAATGACATCACAAGTCATATCAATAAAGTCAATTCAGCTAAAATAAAGGCCTGGATCATCGACCTCAGAGTCAACACAGGCGGCAATATGTACCCTATTCTACTGGGGTTGAAAGAATTCATTGGCAGTGATCATATTGTTTTCGGAGGCTTCAGGAATTCTAAAGGTGAATCTTCAGGTAAATGGGAAATCAGGGACGGGAAAATGCTGATTGATGGTATCGAACTTGATAGAAAAACACAACTAAAAATTCCGATTAAAAAAGATATTCCGGTTGTAATCCTGACCAGCTGTTACACGGCAAGCGCCGGCGAAATGACAGCCATATCTCTGATTGGAAGAAAGAGAACTTATATTGTGGGTGAACCGACCGCTGATTATACGACCGCTGTCCAGGGTTTCAGGATCAATGAGGATGCCGGACTCAATTTATCTACCGATTACGTAACAGATCGAAATTCAAAGATTTATAAAAGCAGCATTCAACCTGACATTGAAGTTTTGCAAGGCGACAATCTTGAAAATCTTAAAAAAGATAAAAAGATTTTGAAGGCACTGGAACTGCTGAATAGGCAGACCAAAGTTTCCAATACTACGGAAAAGTTCCGATGACTGATTTAAGAAAATAGAATAAATAATTTATTGTTCTAGCTCCGCTGAATATCTTCTAAATTCCCAACAAAGGTATTGTTATTTTCCATGTATTAGATATCACGGCATTGGTATACTCTCAAGAATAATAAATTGTTATTTTGGCACTTCCAGCCCCACATCCAGCAATTAAGAAATGGTAAGATCAAGATCAATAATACTTGTTTCATATTATTTAATTTAAATAGCACTGTTATATAAGTAAATCAGTTTCTTTTTTAAGAGGTCTATAGTTTTTTATTCCAAAAAAACTATAACCGGCCGAATAGATTTGAAGATTTCCATTTTCCTCATATAGAATTTTCGTACATCATAATGTAATTTCTGTTATTCCGATTGGTTTTGCAATTTGGGAGCCCGTATATTATAAGATATTTCCTCTTCCCTATTTTCTCCTTTTGTAAGAGTGTAGTATAATGATTTCCCTTCCCAATAAAAAGTGTTTGGGTCGCTGATTTGAACCGTCAATTTCTTGCTGTCTTTGCTGACATAGATTCAATTTAGCAAAATCGGTTATGTTTCGAAATTTTCCATGCTTTAAAACACATAATTAGCACATCTAAACACCTAATTTACATTAGTTTGGAGTATCCGCAGGATCGGCTGAATACTGTACTGGGCCGATTAGAAAGATCAACCGAACTTGAAAGAGGTAATTTGAAAGGCTGCTTCATTTATACTTATGCTTTAAAAATCATTATTTAAATCTAACTTTTGCCTGTTATTAGTCTCTTATGTTTTTCCCTTTCGATATCAATAATTAAAGTGCTATATTCCTTAGCATATTCTGAGTTCATATTCAAAGATTGGAGGCAAATCTCATCAAATTATTCTTAAAATTAATTTTATTGGCTTGAGTTCTTTTAAATTGATAACATCCGTTTTGTAATTCCCGGAATACTTTCTTCCAATGTCGCTAAAACGCTTATTGTTACACACATTGAATAAATCGTCGGCAGTTAGCATTAATCCCAGAGATATGTATGCACGGCAAAACCCTGCATAAGACTACATTTTAACAATGAAACGACAGGTAACGGCGTGGGGAATTTTTCAGTGCAGTTTGCCAAATAAGAATACATGACCATTAAAATTTAATGATCATGTATTTCTTAAATTGTAGGAATTTCAGTACTCATCTCGGCAATAGATGAAAATGTGCTTTTAGAATTTTATGCCTGTAAAAAATTTCGTTACAAAAATAAAGGTCTTTTTCTGTTTTCAATGTCACATCATATATCTATTTCGCGAATTTGATCACTGTTAATAATCATTAATAAAGTTAAATAAGACAAAATTTTTAGTGGAGATAGTACAAATCTAATATTAGTAATTATCATTAAGGATAACTTAATAATAGCAGGCTATCATTTTATAATCAACACTTTAGAATCAAACACCTTTGTCTTTTTAAGGCTAAAAGTATAGTACATTTTCCCGAAAACGATACATATTCTATTTTAAAGTTTGGGATAATATCCATAAAATTACACTTTTGAAATTCTACAAAATCACACTGATTATTTTTAAAGAAAACGTGCACGAACGAAATCACAACAAATTTTTTAGATGGAATTTTAAATTTAAAAACGTATTGAATTTCCTATTTCGGAAATTATTAAAATAAAAGAATATTAACCAATTTAGCTGAATCATCTAATGATGAATCCTCTCCATTTCACTATCCTATGAAGCAAAAAATTTAATTATATGAGAGGTAGTATGAGATCCTACTTCAAAGATCACCCATATTCTATATAAAAGTACCCAATTTTTTACTTGAGCAACTGATCCTGTATCTTCATCTCACTTTCGCAACTTTAATGTGAAAAATATCATGAACTCATATATATAGAGAAAAATCTTACTTGTGCCTAGATAATTCGATTTTCCACAAAATTAACAGATTGAAAAAAAGAACATATAAAACCTTCAATAATACCCTCGCTACACATCTTTTTAAAGGATGTGGAAAATTAAGCTTCTTAATATTTGTTATTTTTTTTTATTCTCTGTATTCCCAAGAAGGTTTTGGTACTTCTACTCTTATCAGTTTAAAAAGTAATGCGGAGATTTATTCTTCCGATTCCAATTTCAATCAGCAGCTTGTTGCACAAGGCAGTACGAATTACAGAGTTATTAATTTTGGTGAGGGCCTTCTGTTTAAATCTAAAGATCTTATTGTCGAAAAAAAATATTCCAAACCCAAAACACAACCTTCTTTACAAGCGATCGGCTTGCTGAGTTCCGGAAAACTTAGGAAAATCGTATCGGATTATGAAAAGCAGAAGGAACTTTTTAACTTTCGCCATATAGATAGCGCTCCCTTTTCAAGGGAATTACCTTATTCTTCAGACTCCAACCGAAGCTATCTTCTTCCTTCCACAACATACAAAAATTTTTCCAAGGTCTTTATTTCGCAATATAAATATTTGATTGGACCAGTATTAGAAATCCTCTATGTAGAGAAATATATTTACATTAATAACAGATCTTTTAATTTTTGTTTTTCTAAAGTATTTTCGGTAAGACCCCCACCGTTGTTTATAGTCTAAAAACATAATCTGTTAAAACACTTGTTAAGGTTTTTTATTAATAAACTACCCAACATAATCAATTACTTTATGACTAATATAAATTTAAAAAAAATAAAAAATATAGCCGCCTGCATGATGTTGCTTGCGGGAGGCTCGGGATTTGCACAAAACTGTCCCTCCATGGCAGAAGGAACACCCATTTTTAAGAATGATTTTGGGACAGGAAGCACAACGACGACCGATCAGTACGTCGTAGGTCATACATATCAAGCTTCTAATCCACAAGACGGATTTTACAGTGTGACAGCCTCTAATACACAAAGTTCAACTTATATAAAGACGGATCTTAACGGAAATAAGGACGCAGGATATAGCGATATCACAGCAGGCTCTACAACCGGAAGATATCTGGCTATAAATATCAACTCCGGTGGAACGCTAAATACAGTAATTTACCGCGTCAACAATCTAAGTGTTGTTCCTGACAGGCTTTACAGATTCAGGATTGATATGGCTGGATTATGTAATTCTTGTGCAGATGTTCCAAATTTACAGTTAAGCATAAAAGACAGCAATGATAACGTTCTGGCTACTGCTAACTCGGGCAATCTCGGAGTTGCCAACGATGATGTATGGAGAAGGCTTAATCTCTCTTTTACAGCTACAACAACAGTCGTTAAAATAGAGATTGTTAATTTACAGGCAAACGGAGGCAATGGAAATGATGTTGGTATTGATAATATTGTTCTTACACCTGTCGAATGCGATTCAGATGGTGACGGAATTGCCGATTCACTGGATCTTGATGATGATAATGATGGGATTGAAGACTGTATTGAAAGAGGATTGGACTCCAATTCAACGATAGGTACCATTTTTAAGCTAAACGGAACAGCAACGCAGGTCAACTCTAAGCAAGTCCGTTTAACGCCTGCATCGAATACGCAGGCAGGTCAGATGTGGTCTTACGGAAAAGTTGATTTCAGCAAAAGCTTTACTTTAAGTTATGAGGCCAATTTCGGAAGCAGTGACGGAGGAGCTGACGGAATCGCTACGGTATTCCATAATTCTTCGGCAGGAGTAGATGCAGTTGGAGCAACAGGGGCCGGTATCGGAGCACTTGGCATACAGAACGGGATTGTTCTCGAAGTAGATACCTATGATAACGGGCCGAGTTTAGGAGATATTCCCAATGACCACGGGCAAATATGGGCTTCCGCCAGTCAGAGCGGAGCTAACCTTCTGACAACAGCTGTTGATTTAGGCAACGTTGAGGATAATGTTTGGAGAGCGGTGGTGATCACTTGGGATTTTCCAACCAAGAAATTATCTTATACTGTAGGCGGGATTCTTGCAGGAACTTACACATTTCCTGCATCCAATCCAATTACCAGTTATTTTGGGGGTGCAAATAAGGTTTATTTCGGATATACAGCTTCCACAGGAGGTGCAGTTAATGAACAAAGTGTAAGGTACACCGATTTCTGTTCCCAACTTCCACTTGAACTGGATACTGATGGAGATGGAATTCCAAATCATCTTGATCTCGATTCCGATAATGACGGATGCCCGGATGCAATAGAAGGGGATGAAAATGTAACCCTGAACCAGCTTGTCTTTGCCGGAGGTAATGTTACGTCAGGAACGGGATCTGCCTCTCCGAATAAAAATTTATGTGCTTCTTCCGCATGTGTTAATACATTGGGAGTACCAACTCTGGTAAATTCCGGTGGTGCTGCCGATATCGGTGGTGATCAAGGACAGGGAATCGGAACTTCCCAGAACAATGGTATTCAGCCTCCAGGATGTTCAACTTGCTATAAGCCTGCGGTTAATTCCGGGACTATCCTTAATACCAATGCAGGTATTTCCGCATTAGGCAGGGCAGGCAGTAACGGTGACAATTGGCCAATGGTAAGAAAAGGAGCCTGGATAGCTTTGGAAGCTAAAACCAAAGGGCTGGTGATTAATCGGGTGGCTTTCGACAATACCGGAAATCCTGTAGGAATCTCTTCCGGTAATTTTATAGAGGGAATGATGGTTTACGACACTACCAACAATTGTCTTAAAGTTTACACTACAAAAGATAACGGAGCAACTTACCGATGGTATTGTATGGAAAACCAGACTTGTCCGGATTAATGACGTATACAACTAAAAACTAAATTTTAAAAAATGAAAAAAGCAATCAATATATTTTTTCTACTGTTATTTACATCGGGATTTGCTCAGGTGGCTATTGGTAAATCTTTAGTAAGCAACACAGCGGTTTCCCTGGAATTCGGCAATGGAAACAGAGGTATCATTTTACCCTGGGTGACTTCTGCAGCTTCAGTAACAGGAGCTGTAGACGGCACGATGATTTATGACATCACCGATAAAAAAGTAAAATATCTGAAATCTGGAACGTGGTATGATCTGACGGTTGACTCGTCAGGAGTTGCGGATACAACCCTTCAGGATTCAAAAGTAGAGATTGCCGGTGCCAAGGTAGTGATCGGCAACGGAGGAGCTTCAGATACGACACCCGGAATTCTTGTACTGAACGATACCAACAAAGCCATGATTTTACCTAAGGTAGCCAGCCCGCATCTGAACATCATCAACCCATCTGCAGGAATGATGGTTTATGATACGGTAAAGCATCAGTTTGCAGTATTTAACGGCACAGTATGGTCTTTCTGGAAACCATTATAATGCCTGATAATTCGTATCATAATTTACTACAAAGAAAAGTAAAAATTTGTGATATCACTATTTCCATACAAATGATAATAATTGACATTAGGCTAAAGTGAAGGAGCAATCCTGAGCTTTAGTCTTTTTTATTTCAACATGGCTTTTTTCCATTACTTTACTTTTGAAAGTAGTTATATGATTTTCCACTATTTGCACCGTTGTCACTTTAATCGGTAACCAATTATTTATAGGGTAAGGAAAAGATTGAAAACTCGAAATAAATGTGAGCCTTAGAAAATTTTGGATAATATGGAAGAAAACGGAATTTTAAATAGTGAAGCCTTTGCAACAGTTTCCTCTACGGTTGAAATTACTCATTAAAAACCAAAGGCAAAAAACTGGAAACAAGCATTAACGAGATTTGGAATGGTGTTGGAAAATGTGAATGATTGAAAATGGAAATAAGCAATTTTATAAAGAAATGATCTTACGGAAAAATGATAATTTAGGTTGAATCCTGAAACGAAAGACAATATCTTTCGGACCGTAAGAGAAAGTAAATTGAACCTTAGGCTAAAGTTTAATACCAATTTAATAAGGAACTTTGTCTTATTAAATTCAATCAATCAAATGTCAGAAATTACAAAAATTCAGTTAGGTCAGAATGGACCTTTGGTTTCAAAGCTTGGCTTAGGATGTATGAGAATGTCTTCAATCTGGGGTGGACCAGCACCAGATGAAAAAGAAAGTATTGCAACCATTCATCAGGCTTTGGAAAGCGGAATTAATTTCCTTAACACAGGAGATTTTTACGGCGCAGGTCATAATGAGATGCTCATAGGGAAAGCAATCAAAGGAATACGTGATAAAGCCTTCATTAGTGTCAAATTCGGCGCTATCTTCCATAATGGACAGTGGATCGGTATGGATCTCCGTCCGGTTGCGATCAAAAACTTTGTCAACTACTCTCTTACCCGTTTGGGAATTGAAACCATCGACCTTTATCAACCGAGCAGAATGGATGGCAGTGTTCCAGTAGAAGACATTATTGGCACCATCGCTGGTCTGGTTGAAGAAGGCAAAGTACGCCATATCGGCGTTTCTGAAATTACAGCAGATCAGCTTCGTACTGCCAACAGCATCTACCCGATCAGTGCTTTGGAAACCGGTTATTCACTGGCAGACCGACAGATAGAAATTGATCTCCTTCCTGCAGCAAAAGAGTTAGGAATTGCCGTTGTAGCTTTTGCCAACACTGCTGAAGGTCTACTGACGGGAGATTTAAAAGCTCCACTCTCAAAAGATGATTACCGAAATCATTTTTCCCGCTTTCAAGGTGAAAACCTAATCAAAAATCTTGAAAAAGTTGAAGTTCTGAAACAGTTGGCTCAAAACAAAGATTGCACACCAACACAGCTTGCAATTGCATGGGTCAATAGTCAAGGTGAGCAAATTATGCCGCTGGTAAGCATGAGCCGAAGATTAAGATTGCCCGAAAATATTGCTGCAATGGATATTTTATTTACACCGGAGGAAGTGAACGTTTTAAACAGTACATTTGCAATAGGTGCCATCAAAGGCAGCACGTATTTACAAAGATAAATGGAAAGCCCAGCAGAAATCCTTCCAGGCGTTATATTTTACTCTTATCTTTCTTCAGAACGGAAGGAAAAAGCATGTATATGGAATCACCATACTTTGGTATTGCAGGTATCCGGTCAAATGGTTTTGGAGACCTCGGAGCAGAATTTAACCATCTCTGCCGGAGAAGTATTGCTGATTCACAAAAATCAGTTAGGAACGCTTATCAAAACACCTGAACCTGGCGGACAGTATGAAACCGTGGTGATATCTTTACAAGAGGATTTGATACGTAAGATTATTTTAGAGGAAAAAATGGAAGCTTATGGTAAGTATATTGGGCTTCCAAATTTAGTCATCCCCAATGATGATTTTCTGAAAGGCTATTTCCAATCCATTGTTCCGTATGCCAGAAAATCTGGTGTCGAAATGACAGACGAAATGGGCCTCTTAAAAGTGAAGGAAGGCATTAAGTTAATGTTGATGGCCATTCCTGAGCTCCGGAATTTTCTGTTCGATTTTTCAGAGCCGTATAAGATTGATCTTGAAAAATTTATGTTGAGTAACTACCAATTTAATGTTCCGTTGGAAGAGTTTTCTAAATTAACGGGTCGAAGCCTTTCCGGATTTAAGAGGGATTTCCAGAAAATATTTGGAATGCCGCCAAGAAAATGGCTGCAGGAAAAGAGACTGAATGAGGCAAGGCATCTCATTCAAAATAAAAACAAAAAACCATCTTCCATCTATCTCGATCTTGGATTTGAAAGCCTTTCTCATTTTTCTCACGCTTTCAAGAAAAGATTTGGTAAAGCGCCGACTTTAGATTTGTAAAATAGATCTTTAGTACTATTAATAAAAGTCCTGAGATTTTTTAATTCATCAGGGCTTTTACTTTCTGCAAGTTTAACATCTTCTAAATTTCAGAGATGATTTTTCAGACTAATTAAATGACTGTCTGAATTCCACAGGGGTCTGGGTGGTTTTGCTCTTAAACAATCTTGTAAAAGACTGGGGGTATTCAAATCCCAGATGATAGGCAATTTCAGATACCGATAGGTCAGTCGTGGATAATATTTCCTTTGCGGTTTCGATGACCTTGTTGTGAATGTGCTGCTGTGTATTGAGCCCTGTTAACGAACGAAGCATATCACTCAGATAGTTCGCTGAGACATTTAAGTGATCGGCTATGTTCTGCACAGTAGGCATTCCCTTCTGCAATTCTTCATCAACGTTAAAATAAGATTCCAAAATTTTCTCAAATCTCTCAATAAGATGATTATTTACTGCTTTAAAAGTGATAAACTGCCGTTTATAATAGCGGCTGCTGTAATTCAGAAGAAGTTCGATCTGCGAGATAACTACATCCTGGCTGAAGTCATCTGTTCTGCTTTTAAGTTCTTCATCAATAATTTTAAAAACTGAAAAGAAAGTTTCCTTTTCTTTTTCTGAAATCTGCAAAGCTTCATCCGTTGAATAGGAAAAAAATCCGTATTGCCTGATCTTCTTTGCCAATGGATAGGAAAGAAGAAAATCAGGATGAAGCAGAATAAGGAAGCCTTTCGTTTTGTTATTCTTCGGCTTTTCAAAAACCTGCCCCGGCGCTGTAAACACCAGGCCTCCTTCGCCAAAATCATAATGATGCTGACCATATTTAGCACTCCCTATCGTATCCTTATAGGCGATCTTATAAAAATCCAATACCAGATTTTCCGACAACCCTTCCAAAGGAAGTGTCATATCTTCCAGACGGATGAAACTGACCAGCGGATGTTCAGGTTTAGCCAATCCGAACATCTTGTGAAATTCAGATAGCGATCGAAATTTATGCGGATAATGTTGATTGTTCTTCATTTTTTTGATTCTTAAAAAACGACACTTGAAATAAAGATCATTTCAAGTGTTGGATATGTAAAAATAGGAATTAATTACCAAGGTGTCTCTCCGTATTCTGGATTATATTCTTCGCTGATGAATTTACCGGTCGGTCCGTCCTGACCGATCATTGCGTACGTAGCAATTCTTTTTCCACCTTCTTCCACTGTTCCGGTACCTCTGTGATTATTGAAATCTGTAGCAACAAATCCCGGGCAGACTGCATTGACTTTAAATGGGGTGTCACGAAGTTCGTACGCAAGATTGATTGTGTACATATTCATAGCGGCTTTTGAAGCGGTGTAAACGGCAGCTTTATGACTGTAATAGATCCAGCTTGGATCAGAATGTAAAGTAAGCGAACAGCCACTGGAAGAAACATTAACTATTCTTGGCTCATCAGATTTTTTAAGTAAGTCCATAAATGCCTGAGTCACTCTGATGACGCCGTATAAATTGGTATCCATTACATTTTGAAAAGCTTCTACGGGAGCTTCGAGTGCAGCCTGTGGCATTCCGCCATTGATCCCTGCATTGTTAATAAGGACATCCAATATATCCGTCGCCTCTCCGATCACTTTTCTTGCGTTTTTTATGGAAACAATGTCCGTGACATCCAACTGGATAGCTTTGGTATTTTCGAAACCTGCGTTTTTAAGCTCCTGTACTACAGATTCTCCGGTGTCAATATTGCGGCTTCCTATAAATACAAAATATCCGTTTTCTAAAAGTTTTTTGGCCGTTTCAAATCCAATTCCTTTATTGGCTCCTGTTATTAATGCTGTTTTCATTTTAATTTATTTTAATTTTTGTTTTTTGATTATAAATCTGCGCAAATTCTTTTGAAAAATCTTCTAATTTTACTTTACCGAAGGTTGGTTTATTGTCATAAAAATCTTTATACAGGCTGCCGTCGCCCTGAGCCTTCTGCATCGCTACCATTCCCTTAGCTATCCATTCATTAATTCCCACTGAAAGCATTTGCTCTAATAATTCTTCACCTGGAATCACTTCCCATTCCAGATTAGGATTATCAATTGCTTGTCCCAAAGCCGAGGCAATTTCATCAGGAGAAACCTCATCGCTGGCGATATAATGAACAGTTCTTCCATTAAATGTCTTTTGCATTTCATCAGCAATGGTCGCTGCTATATCATACGGTGAAACCCAAGGTTCTTTTCGACTTCCTCCATAGCTTTGAATAATTTTACCCTTAAATTGTATTGTCGGAAGCGAGCGGTAGATATTGCTAAAAAATCCTACGGGGCGCATAAATTTTATGGAAACATCTTCAGGAAGAGTTTTTAAGATTTGTTCAACATTGTAATGCACCAAGAGACTTCCATTGCCTTGATCAGAGTGCGCACCGATACTGCTTAAATGGATGATCTTTTTCACAGCGGACTTCTGAACAGCTGTTACATAATTGTTAGCTATATTTTTAAATTCAGCTAAGAAATCGATCTCTTTATCAAAAAGACTTCCGATGCCTTCCCAGGCTTCCATTAAATAAACGACATCTTCTCCTCTGAATGTTTCTGTTAAAAACTCTACATCCTTAATACTTCCTATAGCCGCAAAAGCACCAAGATCTTCTATTTCGGAAATTCTTTCTTTCTTACTGCTGATTACCGTAACCTGGTGTCCGCATTGTACCAACAATCTGGCAAGAGGCTTTCCGATGTTCCCTAAAGAACCTGTTAATACTATTTTCATTGTCTTGATTTTATAATTACAAAGTTGAACTAACCAGCAATCATAAAATTAACAGAATCGGGGCAACACTTAACCAAAATGAAAATTCAGAAGAAATTCTATCTTAGATATTGCCATTAATTATTCTCATTTGAAAGAATTACCTGTAAACAAATCATTTATATCTTTCTTTGAAAACGTTGAATTTACGCTTGCAGAACAGTCGAAATCAGAGATCTGATATATCTTCATAATTATGTTGGGGATAAGCATTGGAAATTAAGCCCAACTGTTAAACAATGACAAAAATTGAAGCATCCGACTAAAGTCAGATGCTTTAAAAAATCATAGAAATAATAAAAGTCATTTATAAATGCTTGAATGCAATGGCATCGACCTCGATAAGCATTCCGTCCAGTGCCAATTTTGGAACGGGAATCAAAATACTTGCAGGAAATTTGTTATTATTCCATACTTTATACATTTCTTCTGTCCAGATTTTAAGTTTCTCCTGATCGTGATCAACAATCAAAATAGTAATTTTAAGCACATCATCAGTGGTCAGATCAGATGATTTAAGAACAGTGGCCAGGTTTTGCAAAGCAGTTTTGACCTGCTTCCTGAAATCATCCGAGAGCTGATGTTCTAAACCTTCTCCACCGCTTTGTCCGGAGATAAAAACGTAATTTCCGTTACCTAAAGCTGCTGCTGAATGGGTAAATGCAAATGGCGTAGGATCGAAGAGTCCTTTAGGGTTTTGATATTGGATGTTTGACATATCTTTTTGATTAAAAATTGAATTGTTTTGATTTTCAGAACAACCTGTAAATAATAAAATGAAGAGTGGAGAAATCAGAAAATTACATTTCTTATTTCTAAGATTTTTGAGATTACTCATAATTTGTAAAAATTGATTGAGTTGAAATATTTGATTAACAGAAGCCCTCAACCAATGTAACACACTGATTTATAGTTACTCTTGGACAATAACTGTAGCCATGAAGTATGTAAACGATGGGTAGTTTCTTAGTTTTACTTTTCGATGGATGTGCTACAAATGTTTTAATGTCCTTTTTCATTGCTTCACTGTAAACATTCAATGAGTCGACCTTTTGAGAAAACATATTGGCTCCGATGCAAGTGACGACTGATGCAAATAAAAATTTTATCATTATCATTGATTTTGTGGGGGCAAAGTTAGATAACTCGATTAACAAAATGCTTTACATATGTTGAGTGATCATAAATAAATTCAATATTTGAAATTTCTTGCTGCTGGATTTTCAATTTACTATATCTTTATACAATGACAGCATTTTGGGAATTTATTAATCGTTACACATTGATTTCTGAGGAATCGAAAGAAGCGTGGTCTCTATTGTTAAAAACATCTGAAGTAGGAAAGGGAAATCATTTTTTGGAGCAGGGCAACATTCCTAAAGACATCGCATTTATCAAAAAAGGACTGCTATCATATTATTATCTTAATGAAAAAGGCGAGAAAATAATCAAACGTTTTTTTTCTGAAAACTCATTAGTAGCTTCCACAAGTGCTATATTAAAACAGAAGCCAGGCTTTTTTTCTATTGAAGCTTTAGAGAACACCGAACTGATCAGTTATCCTTTCAACGATTTCAGAGAATTGACGATAAAATATAATGATATTGCCAATTTCTACATTACTTATTTGGAACGTCACTGGGTGATTGAAAAAGAGTTTGCCGAAATTACACTTAAATCTGCTACAGCAAAACAAAGGTATTTAGAGTTTGTGAAAAATTATCCGGAATTGATTTCGCGCTTGAAACTTCACCAAATCGCCTCTTATTTAGCCATTACTCCTACTCAACTCAGCAGAATAAGGGCTGAGCTATAAATGCTCTATCAACTTATGTAAAATACTTTGCTAATTAATCGATCTTACCATTCATCAGATCTGAAAAATGGTTACTACAGAGTGAGAGTAGCGGTTTATAAAATAAATATGATTTAGCTATATTTCTAAACATTGAAAATTATTAATGGGATGCTTTTTGGTTAAATATAACCATTGACAATAGGTGTACAATTAATATAAATTTGCTCTCAATAAGAATCACCTTGCAAATCATCAAATATAGGCAGAATTATAAGGAAAGATGTATACACATCTTCAAAACCAACCTCCCTAACATTTTTTGCTAAGGAAAAATTACAATAATTTAAAGAATTTTTGGATCAGTCTGCAAATCAATATTATATAGTTGAAATTAATGGCTTTATGGTAGGCTGTGGAGGAATTTATTTCGATGAAAGGAATAATGAGACAGGACTATCCAGGGGTATGGTCGATGCCAATTACCACGGGAAGGGAGTTGGTAGACTATTCGCCCGTTTCCGTTTAGATCTTTAAAAAAAACTGAATGCAGATGAAATGATTACAATCGAAACTTCCCAACGTACTGCATCATTTTATAATAAGAATGGTTTCACAGCTGTAAATATCATAGCTAAGGACATTAGTGACGGACTTGATAAATACTTTATGAAGATAGACAAAGACTTAAAATCCCACATTGTTAGATTCTATTATATTTTTTTATCTAATTACATTGCATAACCTAATACCTTTTAAAATATGTTTTATAGATTACAACAAATTAAATTTGTCCAATGGATGATAATTCATATCAGATATCTTGTTGCATTGGCATTCGTCCCTTCCGGGTTTACAAAAATAATTGGTGAAAGATTTACTCAATTACCTACAACCAGTGCAATAGGACAGTTTTTTGAAGTACTTTATCTTTCCGGTATCTATTATAACTTTATAGGTGTTATGCAGATCATTACCGCAATCCTTCTTATGACGCAGCGATTTGCATTAATTGGAACATTTCTCTTTTTAGCGGTAACAGCCAATATCTGGATGATTACAATTTCAATGCACTTTACAGGTACCTGGATCATCACAAGTTTGATGATGTTTGCGGGTTTAATTCTACTTTATTGGGATAAAAATAGAATTGCAGAATTGAGTTCGGAATATGATTCACCAAAAAAAATGTATGCTCCAAAGGTATCAAGCATCTGGGTCAATGCGGGTATAATTTATATAAGCACCTTACTCATCCTTTGCTTTGTTGGTTCGAAGACCGATATGTTATCTAAAGCCGTTTATGTTATAGCACTATTTATTTTAGTGGGCACTGTGGTTTACACCAATTTTGTTTTCTGGAAAAAAACAAATCAAAGTAAATAAAATTAAAATTCAGCAATATTACTTTATAAGTTAAGACATCATCAAAGAAAATATCAATACTTTTACGCATCTTTATTTTTTGAATAAAGTAAAATTAGAAAATCCAAAATTTTCGCAGTTACTATGAGTTGACATTTTGGTATAATTATTTATTAACTTTCTAACAAATCACTAATGATTTCAAAATAATGCAATGTCGGAAACGACAATAATCCCGACTCGTAAAACCGTTGTTGTGATTTTAGGCCCAATTAAAATATTTTCTAAAATAAAGCTTGAATTCAAATGCCTTAAATATCGTTCGAAATATTCTTCATCATTTCATTTCTAAGGAAATCACATCGATAACTTTTATCAAGTCATCTTTGATTATTTAAGATTTAGAAGCCGGCTGAAGTCAGGCTGCAGCAAATTATTTCATAGCCTTGCTCAGTAGTAACGATAATTATCATTGAACCGATTTAACCGCAGCTCCTGTTAAAAAATTTTTAATGCAAGATTATTTTGACTAATCACCGAAATTTTTGAATGACTTAAAAATTTAATTTAAAACATTTCTAAAAGATGCCCGAAATAATCTTTCTTGGTCGTAACATAAGACGCATTGACTGAATTAGATTCAATTTCCAAAGGAATTCTTTTATTGAGCATAATTCCGCTGTTGTAGAAAGCTTTCAGTTTTTTCTGGATTATTGGTCAACAAATTTACTTCAGTAACTTTAAGAATTTTCAACATCTCGATTGCGACATCAAAATTTCTACCATCTGCCGGTAAGCCTAATCTCAAATTAGCTTCTACCGTATCAAAACCTTGTTCCTGAAGAGCATAAGCTTTTAATTTATTGATGATTCCTATATTTCTGCCTTCCTGTCTGAGATAAATAATCATCCCTCCGTTTTCCGCCATAAACTTCATTGCGGTATCCAGTTGTTGCCCGCATTCACATTTCCTCGAATGAAAAACTTCTCCGGTAATGCACTCTGAATGGAAACGTACGTTAACAACTTCGTTAAATCTGTTTTTTCAGCAACCCAAACCAAATGTGGACTCCAGTCATTTTCATTTTCTGAAAATGCATAGACGGTAAACATTCCAAAATCGTTTGGTACATTAGATTGAGCCTGTATTGTAAGCATTAGTTATATTTTAGATTATTCTTATAGTACAAATTTATACTATATTTATTTAATTAGTAAAATTAATTACTAAATTTGTTGATAAATAATTATCAATAATGGAACAAGAAAATATAATTACAGAACACAAAATATTTGAATTGTACGGCGATTATATCTTGAATCACGGCGAAAGACCAAAAAGCATTTACTGCTTCGCAAAAGACAATGAGTTCGAAGAAAAAGACTTTTATGATTACTTTTCAAGCTTTGAACAGATAGAAAAATCAATGTTGGCCAATCTCTTCGATAAGTCTGTAGAGCTGGCATCGGAAGTTAACAGTTCTGATGAAATTACTTCCAAAGAAAAACTGTTGAATGTTTATTTCATCTTTTTTGAAAATATGACGATGAACCGTTCTTTGGTTTTGATGATTTTAGTAAATAACAAATTACATTCGGCAAAAATGTCAAATCAGCTTAAGGAAACACATCGGCAATTCATCAGAACTCTCGGTTTTAATGATTGGGAAATGATTCAAAAAGCAAAAGATCATATGAAAAATTTCCATGAAAAAGCTCGTGAAGAAGCTTTGTGGCTGCATTTGGTCTCCGCCATCGAATTTTGGAAAAAAGACACATCTCCCTCATTTGAAAAGACAGATATTTTCATTGAAAAAACAATTGATACAGGATTTGAACTGATGGATAATGAACCTTTACGAAAAGTAGTTGATCTCGGAAAGTTTTTATTTAAAGAAAAATTAAAAAAATAGTAGATGAAAACACTCAGTAAAATACCAACCGGAAAATTAGAAAGAACCAGCAGTTTGCTGAAAGCGGGAGCAAAAATCGGTGTTAATTATATCAAATACTACGGAAATAAAATCACGAAGGATAAAGATGAGGACGAAGCAAGAAAGACTTTGAATGAAGACAACGCCACCGACATTTATGATTCTCTGAAAGAACTGAAAGGTTCAGCCCTGAAAGTTGCCCAGATGTTAAGTATGGAGAAAAACATTCTTCCGCAGGCTTATGTTGAGAAATTTTCTTTGTCGCAATTTTCGGTTCCGCCGCTTTCCGGCGCTTTGGTAAGAAAGACTTTCAGAAAATATTTTGGAAAAAATCCAGAAGATTTATTTGATGAATTTACGAATGAATCCGTCAACGCGGCAAGTATCGGACAGGTTCATAAAGCGAAAAAAGACGGTCAAAACTTTGCCGTGAAAATTCAATATCCGGGCGTGAGGGAAAGCATTTCGAGCGATTTGAAGATGGTAAAACCGATTGCTATGAAAATGTTTAACATCAAAAAAGAAGGATCGGAATCTTACTTTCAGGAAGTGGAAAATAAATTGTTTGAAGAGACAGATTACGATTTGGAACTGAAAAGAAGTCAGGAAATTTCTGAAAAATGCAGCCATCTTCCTAATCTTCAGTTTCCCAAATATTATCCTGAATTATCCTGCGAAAGAATCATCACAATGGACTGGATGAACGGAAAACATTTCTCAGAATTCACAAAATTGAATAATTCTGAGGAAGATTTGAACAAAATCGGACAGACACTCTGGGATTTTTATATGTACCAAATGCACCTTTTGAAGCAGGTTCACGCCGACCCTCATCCAGGCAATTTCCTGGTTTCAGAAGATAAAAAACTGCTCGTGATTGATTTCGGATGTATTAAAGAAATTCCGAATGACTTTTACAGACCCTATTTTGAGCTGGCTAAACTTGAAAATCTGAATAATCCTGAATTTTACAAAGAAAAATTATACGAACTCGAGATTTTGAGTGCTAATGATTCTGCAAAGGAACAGGAATTTTTCACTAAACTATTCTACGAATTATTGGAACTGTTCACACGACCTTTCAACGAAGAAATTTTTGATTTCTCTGATGAATCGTTCTTTCAGGAAATTGCTGATCTGGGTCAGAAATATGCCAAACTCAGCGATATCAAAGGAATGAATACGAACAGAGGTTCGAAACATTTTATCTATCTGAACCGTACATTTTTTGGTTTGTACAATATGATGCACGATTTGAAAGCGAAAAATATTGTTATCAATCAATACAAAAATTTCATTCAATAAATGCCAGCCAACTTACCCTCAAAGATTTGTGAAGTCTGCGGACTGCCCTTCAACTGGCGGAAAAAGTGGAAGAAAAACTGGGACGAAGTAAAATATTGCAGCGAAAAATGTCGGAAAAACAAAAAATCAACATCCTCTGGTTCGGCGACGATTTAAGAATCAGAGACAACGAATCACTTTTGAACATAATGCAGGAAGATTTGCCTTTTCTTGCCGTGTACATTTTTGATGAAACTTTTTTTAGTTCGATTCAATTTGGTTTTAAGAAAATTGGACAATTTCGGGCTAAATTTTTGTTGCAGACTGTTTCGGATTTAGAAAATAATTTAAAGCAAAAAAAGATTCCGTTTCTAAAAAAATTTGGTCAAGTTCAAGATATTTTTAAGCAGATTTCCGAAGATTTTGAGGTTGAAAAAATATTCTGTCAGAGAGAGTGGACGAAGGAAGAACTTGAAGTTGTGAATCAAATTAAGGCATTTTTGCCTGCTGTAAAATGGGTGAAATCTTATTCTCAACTTTTGCTTCAACCACAATTCGTAAAGGAAAAATTAGATGAAATTCCTTTGTTGTTTACAACATTCAGACAAAAAACAGAGAAAGATTTTAAAATCAGAAATGAGTTTGATTCTGAACATCTGGTTTATAATAAATCCATTTTAGATTTAAAAATAAACAGCGACGATATTACATTAAAAACTTTGGGTTTTGAGGAATTTGAAATGCATCAATCCACGGCTTTTCCATTTTCAGGTGGTGAAACTGAAGGATGGGAACGGTTGAATCATTACTTTTTTGAAACTGAAAATCTCAGTCGTTATAAAGAAACAAGAAATGGTTTAATTGATCAGGATTACAGCAGCAAATTTTCTGCGTGGCTTGCCAACGGAAGTCTTTCTGCAGTATCTGTTTTCCACGAAATCAAGAAATATGAGGAAAAATTCGGAGGTAACGAATCGACATATTGGCTTGTTTTTGAATTGCTGTGGCGAGACTTTTTCAAATTTACTTCAATGCAGCTTCGGGATAAAATATTTCAGCAAAGCGGAATTTTAGATCAGGGTTATGAATTTGAATCTGATCAAAATTTAATTAACCAGTGGATCAATGGCGAGACAGATTCTGATTTTATCAATGCCAATATGCTGGAAATTAAAAATACTGGCTGGATGAGCAACCGCGGACGACAAAATGTAGCTTCTTATTTTTGCAAGATTCTGAAGCAGGATTGGAGAATCGGCGCTGCTTATTTTGAAGAAATGCTCCTCGATTACGATGTTCACAGCAACTACGGAAACTGGATGTACCTTGCCGGCGTTGGAAATGACCCGAGAAGCAGAACTTTTAACGCTGAAAAACAGGCTGAACAATACGATTCGGAATACAAATTCAGAAATTTATGGCTAAAGTAGAATCTTCAACGGCACAATTGATATTTCCGCACCAGCTTTTCAAAGACACGGATTATCTGAACAAAAGGCAACCTATATTCTTGGTGGAAGAGTTTCTGTTTTTTAAACAATACAAATTTCACAAACAGAAAATTGCCTTGCACAGGGCAAGTATGAAGTTTTATGAGGAATATTTGACCAAAAAAAAATTCAAGGTGGAATATATTGAAAGCACTTCCCCACTTTCTGATATTCGAAACTTAATGAAGCATTTAGAAAAGGAAAAATTTGAGAAAATTCTCATTACGGATGTTTGCGACAATTGGCTTGAAAAGAGAATTAAGGAAACGAAACTAGAATTAGAAGTTCTTGAAAGTCCTTTATTCGTCAATACCCGGGAAGATTTGAAAGACTATTTTGAAGATAAAAAATCGTATCATCAAACTGATTTTTACAAGCAGCAGAGAATTTCACAAAATATTCTGATGAGAGCCGGAAAAGCGATCGGTGGAAAATGGACTTTCGATACGGAAAACCGTAAAAAATATCCTAAAAATAAAAAAGCGCCGTCTGTTCACTTTCCGGAAAACAGCAGATATTTTGAGGAAGCGAAAATTTATACCCAGAAAAATTTTAATGAAAACTATGGCAATTTAACGTCATATCAGCTCTATCCCGTCACTTTTGAGGAAGCTGAAAATTGGTTCGATCAGTTTCTGGAACTGCGGTTTGCCGATTTTGGAGTGTATGAAGACAGTATCGTGGAGCGTGAACATTTTCTGCAACACAGTGTGCTTTCGCCATTGTTAAACATTGGACTTTTGACTGCAGAAAACGTTTTGAAAAAAGCGATTGATTATGCGAACGAATATAAAACCCCCATCAATTCTCTGGAAGGATTTGTGCGTCAGATTTTAGGTTGGAGAGAATTTGTGAGGGGAATTTACCTCTATCAGGGAACTTTTCAGCGGAAGAAAAATTACTGGAAACATCACCATCCGCTTCCCGAATCTTTTTACACGGGAAAGACTGAAATTAAACCGATTGACAGCACGATTTTGAAGGTCTTGGAGACCGGTTATGCACATCACATCGAGCGCTTAATGATTTTCGCGAACTTTATGAATCTGTTAAAACTGAATCCGGATGACGTTTACCAATGGTTTATGGAGATGTTCATCGATTCTTATGATTGGGTAATGGTTCCTAATGTTTATGGGATGAGCAGCTTTTCTGACGGGGGAAAAATGAGTACAAAACCGTACATCAGCGGAAGCAATTACATCAAAAAAATGAGCGATTATGCCGATGGCGACTGGACGGAAAAATGGGATGCGCTTTTCTGGAATTTTGTGAATGATAACAGAGAATTTTTCAAAACAAATCCAAGATTGGGAATGATGCTGCGAACTTTGGATAAAATGACGGATGAGAAAAAATCTGAACACTTTAAAATTGCACAGCACACGATTAAAAATTTAAAATAGTGGTGAAAGAATTTAATTTAATACAGACAGACCGTATTATTGAAATGGCTTGGGAAGACCGAACACCGTTTGAAGCAATAGAATTTCAGTTTGGAATTACCGAATCTGAAGTGATTGACGTGATGAGAAGAGAATTGAAACCTTCGAGTTTTAGACTTTGGAGAAAGAGAGTGAATTCGGGAGTGAGCCAGAAACATCTGATGAAGAGAAATCCTGAGATTAGCAGATTTAAATGTACAAGACAAAGGACAATCAGTCATAATAAAATTTCGAAACGTTAAAACATAATAATATGAAAAACATAGTCATAATTGGTTGTGGACAGGGAATTGGCTTTGCTAGTGCAAAAATATTGTCGGAAAATAATAATGTAATCGGCATTTCAAGAACTGAGAATCCTGAAATTAACAACTTAAATATTAAGTTTCATCTTATGGATATCCTTTCGGGGAATTTGGATGAAATCATATTCCCTGAAGTTATTGACGGATTGGTTTATGCGCCGGGAAGCATTAATTTAAAGCCATTTAACCGGCTTTCGGTTGATGATTTTAAGAATGATTTCGAAGTCAATGTTTTGGGTGCGGTGAAAACGATTCAGAAACTGTTGCCTAATCTGAAGAAGTCGGAAACTGCTTCTGTTGTATTGTTCAGTTCGGTAGCTGCAAAATTAGGAATGCCTTTTCACGCCTCGATTTCCGCCAGTAAAAGTGCTGTTGAAGGCTTTACGAAAAGTCTGGCCGCAGAATTGTCTGCTCAAAAAATCAGAGTGAATGCGATTGCACCTTCTTTAACGGATACCAATCTTGCTTCACAGCTTCTTTCAACATCTGAAAAACGGGAAGCTTCCGGAAAAAGACATCCGTTGCAAAGAGTCGGAACTGCTGATGAAATCGCAAAAATGGTAGAGTTTTTATTATCTGAAAATTCCGCTTGGATCACAGGACAGATTATCGGGATTGACGGCGGAATGAGTAATATCAAATTGTAACCATTCCCGAAAACTAATATCTTTACCATAAATTACAGCAATGCAAACTGATTTTATCATAGAATTACTTCATCAAGTCAAAGAATTTGAAAATTCTGATGCTTGTAAACCCAACTCTACCGTTGATGATTTCCGCGTTTGGATGAATGATAAAAAATATTCCGACGAGAGTCCGACCAAGCTTTTTAAGAATGAAAAACACAAGGTTTCATATACCGAAAATGAAATTTGCAAACAGGTTCTCTTATTAGGACGATATTCTAAATTACTGATCAGAAAAGGTTTGGGAGATTTTCCCGAGTTGGCGAATGAGGAATTTACTTATCTGTACCGATTGAAAGACGAACCTTTTTTAACGAAAATTCAGTTGATCGAAAAAAACGGTCACGAGAAGCAGACCGGAACCCAAATCATCAAAAGACTTTTGGAAGCAGGATTTTTGGAGGAGAAAACTGATAAAGACGATAAGCGCAGCAAACGACTTAATTTGACAAAAAAAGGCGAAGAAATTTTCCACGCCTCAGTATCAGATGTGAATTTAACTTCAAAAATTCTATCCGGAAAGCTTGACAAAGATGAAAAGAATGAACTTCTGAGAATTTTGAAAAAACTGAATGAGTTTCATTATCATATTTATGTTGATTATAAGAATTCCAACATCAATCAGATCTCAGAATTTTTTCAATAAAAACATAGATCAATTTTATTAACGGATGTAGGAAATCTTTGTTAGAATTAAAGAAAGTGATCAACCTAAGTTTAAATTTCTGAACTCCCGTGTACTTTTTGTCTTTTGTTTGAAGGTTAAATATATCATACCTTTCATTCCGTTTGACTAAAAAACAGTATGTTACTTCTAAAATAGGTTACTATTTCATTGTTAGAATTCATTGGATGATTGCTCAGAAATGGAAAAGAATATCAAAAAATCAATTAATCACCACCAATACCGATATTTACTTTATATAATTTTGACAATTACCTGAGGCTTTCTGTGATTAGTATCCCATTTCTTTGGGTTGAATAAAATGTCAAAGGTTTAGTTCATGATGTGATAAATTCAATTGTTCAATAATCTCTTTCTGTTACCACTTTTTAAGATGTCCAATCATAAAACATTTATTAGCTTGGTTTACAAACACTTACCAACCTGTTTTAATATTTTGAATAGGTAACTTTTAACATAGTTTTTTTAATTTTTTTGTAGTTGCTCAAATTGGCGGATAGGAAATTTTGTTCCTCATTTTAAGGTGATCATCATTGATTCAATAAAATACTATTGTAAAACAAGCCTGCGAAAGACTACATAACAAAAAATTTAAATATTTGCACAATTTTTGATACACAACATTTTAGCCTTAAACGACACTGATTATAGAACTTAGAATTTAATGGCTCAAAATTATGAAAACTGTTTTTATCCTAGAAGATGAAGCTGGTATTAGAGAAGTATTGGAAATATTATTAGAATCTGAAAATTATCTTGTTTCAACATTTGCTGACATCAAAGAATTTAACAGCAGAAATTTAAACGTATTACCTGATATTTTTATTCTGGATGTTATGCTCCCCGATGGAATCGGAACAGATGTTTGCAACCAATTAAAAAATCATCCTGCAACCTCTCACGTTCCTGTCATTATGATGAGTGCACACGCTAAGGCATTAGAAATGGAAAAGACCTGCAATCCAAATGCATTTATCAGCAAACCTTTTGATCTCTCTGAGATACTTACAAAAGTCAAAAATTTAACTTCCAAAGCAAATTTAGGTTTGGTAATTTAGTTTTAAAAGATAATTTAAATTCCTTACTTACAACATTTTTTGAGATGATTATGAGGTAATTGGTAACGTAAACCAAAATGTGCTTCCAGTTCCTTCTTTACTTTGTACTCCTATTTCTCCAGCATGTCTTTCGATGATCTCTTTACAAATATAGAGACCAATTCCAAAGCCTTTTTTATGTTTCATTTCTTCACTTTCAACTCTATAAAACCGGTCAAAGATATAGGGCTGATCTTTTGGTGGAATACCCATTCCCTGATCAGTCACATATACATAAGCTAAATTATTCTCGGTTACACATGCAATATTAATCACCGTATCATTTGAGGAATATTTAACAGCATTATTGATAAAATTTAATAATACCTGTTCAATTTTATCTCTGTCCGCTTCAACAGGCGTAAACTCAACAGGTGCAAAGATAATTGTATGTGAAGTAATTGTTGCCAGAGATTCTTCTTCAGCTATCCGTACAAGATCTGCCATATCAAATCTGCTCTTACTAAGCTGAATCTTGCCCTCGCCTAATCTTGCTGTTTCTAAAAATCCATTAATCATAGCTTCCATACGCTTTGTTTGTCTTGTTAATTTGGATGCCGTCTCAGACAGTAGATGATCATTATTCTTATCTGCTCTCATTCCTAAGATTTGGGTATAACCACGGATAGCCGTCAAAGGATTGCGAAGCTCATGGCTCACCATCCCAATAAAATCGCTTCTACGCTGCTCATCCATCTTTCTTTCCGTAATATCTGCAATTGTTCCGGAAAAATGAGAAATCCCAGGATTTATGGAGTTCAGATACAATTTTCCGGTAGCATACACCCAGCGAAGCTTTTTGTCAGGTAAACAATTTATTGGATATTCTAGTTCATATGGTTCACCTTTATTTATCGCTGCATCAATCGCTTCAACAACTTTTTGGCGATGAGAATCTTCGATCTGATTTATCGTCGCATCGTATGGCATTTCTTCGTATTCACTAAAGCCGAATATTTCTTTCAAACGCGCAGATGCTGTGAATTCTCTTGTTTTTGCATTGATACGCCACGTCCCTAAATTCGCAGAAGAGATAGCCATACTTAAATATTCTTCTTTGTCCATTACCTCTTGATGCAGTAAATAGCTCTCTGTGATATCGGCAAAGCTTCCAATGGCTCCTATAATATTTCCATTCTGATCTCTCAGAGGAGTAGAGTTCATTCTCAAATATAGCGACTCCCCCAATAAATTATCAACTAAAAAAACATAGTTTTCTACAGGTTTACCCGTCCGAATAGCAACTGTAATGGGATGCTCATCATTTGGAAGAGGTGTTCCGTCAAGCCTTCTATTATTCCACTGAGGTGAAGAATTTTTTAGCGTAAGCATACTCAGTTCGTCGACCTTGAAGATCTCGCGATTTTGTTTATTGGTATAGACAATATTTCCATTCTCATCTGTAATACCAATTCCCTCACCTACTGTGTCAAGAATAGTTTGAAGCCTGTCCCTGCTTTGGAACAGTTCAATATTGCTTTCTTTTAATTTATCCTCTGCTTCACGCAACCGTTTATTGGCCTGTATGAGATCCTCATTAGAAGTGTTAAGCTCCTGATTTCTTTTTTTTAATTCAGATTCATTCTGTTGTAAAGCTAATTTTGACCTTACCTGATCCGTAACTTCTACAGCCATATCGATAATTCCCACGATCTTACCATCTTCATACAAAGGAGTATAGGTAAAATTAAAATAGGCTGTTTCGGTTTGTCCGTTACGCTTGAGTTTGACTGGGGTTTCATTTCCGTAAACAGTTTTTCCGGAATGGTAAATATCATGTAAAAGATTGTAAGCTGGTTGTTCTTCCAGTTCCGGAATTGCCGTGAGCAGTGGAAGGCCTATAATATTAACGCTTTTATCGAGAAGCTCAAGCATGGGAGCATTGACAGTGTCAATAAGCAAATCCGGACCACGAAACAGAATGATAGCGGCTGGAGACTGCTCTATAATGCTTTTAAAACTGCTTTCACTTTTCCTATTATTTTCTTTAAGTATCAGATTATTTTTTTGAGCCAATTCCAACTCAATCACCCTTTTTTTAAGAGATAACTGATCAACAACTTGATTGGCTAATGTTCGAAGTGCTTTTTGTTGTGCATCATTTAATTTTCTCGGTTTATGATCAATAACACAAATAGAACCTAAGGCGTAGCCTTGTTCATCGACTAATGGCATACCTGCATAGAAACGTATATCAGGACTTCCCTTAACCAGCGCATTATCCCTGAAACGAGGATCTTCTAAAGCATCTTCCACCTGCATCAGAATTGCAGGATGTTCAATTGCATGCGAACAGAAAGAATGACAACGGTCTGTCTGGATCGTATCTAGACCATAATGAGACTTAAACCATTGTCTGTCTGCATCAACAAAACTAATTAAAGCAATGGGAGTATTACAAATAGATGCTGCTAACTCCGTAAGGTCATCAAAATTCTTTTCTTCAGCTGAATCCAGAATTTGGTAAGATCGAAGGGATTGAAGCCTCAACTGCTCATCTAACGAATCGATATCAGACATTAAATCGTATTGAATTTATTGTTAATTTAAAACCAGTGAACAAAGATATAAAATATAAATAGTCAATTGATATTAAAGCAATGAGCAATAAATGTTTAATAGAATAAATTGTTTACCATTGTATAACTAATTACAGTCAATAAATATCACTTTCCTTTCTGCTGAGACCTAACTTTTCATATAAATAGGTGGCCGCATTTCGATGCTCTTCGGTTAAGAGCAATAGTTCACTCCGTTGCTGATCGCGGAAGATGGAAGGCAGTTATTGATAAGCCTCCTTCCAATTTCCATTCCACGATAATTCTCATCCACACTCACATCTTCGATCCAGCCTTTCTTACCTGAAATTATCCGATAAATAGCCATACAGACAATTCCCACGATTTTATTGCCAATGAATTAAATAACTCATAAACCTAATCTTGGACATTTGCGTTGAGACTGGCTTTATTAAAACGACGATTGATATTATTCTATATCTTTTAATTTTACAATTGCTTCTGCTTGTAGGTCTTCAGTTAAGTTCATTGTTTTTCCTAGCTTTTGTGACGCGTTTAAAAAGGCGATAAAAACACATAATTCTGAAATTTCTTCATCCGTATAATATTCCCGGAGCATCTCAAAATGTGCATCCGAGATAGAGCGGTGGTCTATGCAAAATAATTCGGCAAAAGAAGCCGCCGTAGAGATCTTCATCTGGGATTCTTCAAAATCAGGTTTTCCGCCTTTTACCATGCAGTATTCACAACCGTTTCCAAAGGCCATTGTTCTTCGAACCTGCTCTAACAGATCCGGGTCCAGCAAAGTTTTCTTCCATAAGGTTTCCTCCAGATCATTCCACCTTTTAAGAAAATCGATGTTGTGTCCGATAAGTCTTTCAAATGGGGTATTTCCATTGTTCGAAAATTTTATTCTTGTCATATTTTTTATTTATATCACAAATTTCAATATTTAAAAATACGTGATAAAACGGAATTAATGGATTTATTTATTAATTTTGATTGATTTAATTGTAAATATTTAATTTTAAAATGAAAATAACTTTAGATGATTTTGACCAAAAGATTCTTCAGATTTTAAGCCAGAATTCAAGGCTCAGTTATGCCGAAATAGGAAGACTAATTTCGCTGTCACAATCTGCAACCAAAGAGCGCGTGATGAATTTGGTTGATAATGGGATAATACGTCAGTTCAGTGTGGAGATCGACCATCAGAAATTAGGTTATGATCTGAAGGTACTGATCAGTATGAAATTTAAAAATGATGATTTCAGAAAATTTACTGCAGATCTGGAAAAATTTCCGGAAGTTGTCAATTGCAAAAGAGTAACGGGCGAATATTGTCTGATTACCGAATGTATTTTACGGGACAGTCCTCACCTTGAAAATCTCATAGACAGGCTAATCCCCTATGGCATCCCAACGACATCCATTCAACTTTCAGAAATAAACCGGCAGAAAATTTAAAATTAAAACCAAAGGAAAAAACTAAAAAGACAGCATATATGAAGTATCGCTCAACCTTTTAATGATTTTCTTGCCACATGGCTTTTGGTATAGGAAAGAAACACCACCGCTGATTCCGAATAGGTCAATATCATTGAGCGTTTCCGGATCCAAGCCTAACCACATCCCATTAAAGATGCTTAGGGTATCGCCGTGCGAAACAATGATGATATTTTCATTGTCACTTGATATGATCTCATTGTAGAAAGGTAATAGTCTGTTCCAAACATCAAATCTGGATTCCGCATCGCTGAAGCATTTATCGTAGATTGTTTTTTCTTCGTTTTCAATGTTTTCTTTCAGCCATTGGACAGATTTGCCGATTGCCTTGCCAAGGCTTCTCTCTTTCAGCGAATCAGGCAGCTTGGAAGTGCAGCGTAACTCTTTCCCAAGAATTTCGGCAGTTTGTCTTGTCCTCTTGAGAGGTGATGAATAGATTACAAATCTGACGTCTTGAAACTCTTTCCTGATATTGCGTGCGATGTTTTCCGCCTGAACGATTCCCTTTTCAGTCAGTTCCCAGTCAGTCAATGAGCCGATCATACCATTTGTATGATGAGTGGATTCTGGGTGTTGGACTGTGATTATATTTTTATTTAAAAGCATTGATCTATTACCGTTTAAAACAAAATTAAAATTATATGCAAATTTTCAGGCCAGATAAATTTCGATCCTTTCTTTATTTTTCCCCTGCCCGCTCCTTTTTAATTTTAAAGAACCAAGCTCACCAGTCTTTTTGATATGGGTTCCACCACAGGCTACCTGGCCAAAACCGTCAATTTTCCAGTATCGACATTCTTCTGCTACGTCACTGAACGCGCTTACAATGACCCTATCTGCCAGAATGATTTCTTCTAACTTTTGTTCCAATACCGGAAACATCCCGGAGATATTATTCGGCCATATAAAGTCGATCCTCGATTTTTCTGATGTTATGTTTGCGCCTATTTTCTCAGGCCTGTCGAAGTGCTGATTGACAAGTTCCAAAACGAGTTCCGCAGCAAAATGAAGCTTCATAATTTTATAACGCTTGTCCCAGTCTATTTTTACTTCTACAATATCGCCAGGTTTCAGGTTATGGCCTTCCTCGATAGTGTACAAGATTTCTTTGCCGGATTTTTGGGCCTTAACGATTTTATAGCCGTTGATCGTCCCGTTGTCTGACTGTTGTCCACCTGAAAATGCATAGGCAATGGTCTCCTTTAATGTCACCACATTACCGAATACGCCGGTAACAGTTGTTGTCAACTTAGTCTGATAGGGATCTTCCCAGAATATTTTTCTTACTGCCATGGTTTTTAGGTTGTTTTGTTAAACTTGATTAAAGCATATCTGTTATGAGATTGAAAAACCTCTCAGGTATTATATTGCTTTTGACAAAAATCAAACAGGCTGTCGATATTGCTATCACATAGTAAAGATATTGATTTTTCCAGAAGCTCTTCATCACCATGCCACCATTGCGTCTTCAGGAGATTATCCATATGTTCTTAGGAAAATCTTTTCTTGATCTGTTTTGCGGGATTGCCACCGACGATCATAATCTCGTATACTTATAGATAACTCAACATCTCAACAAAGATTATTATTTTATTATAACATATATAGTTCTAAGCTTTTTACAATTCTTCTTATATGTATGGGAAATTAAAAAGTTCGTCAATCGGAACAAACATTAAACCTAAGCAAGACTGTGTAACTAATTCATCAAAATAACATTATATACCAGTGGTATACATATTTTGCAATCATATAGTTTAGAGTGACGCAATTTTCAAATTTGGAAGTTGGCAGTAGTTTTGACCAACTTCACCACTAAACAATAAAGATAAATGATGAAATAAATTTAATCGTATTTTTACCTTAAAAACTGACATTAAAAGCACAGACAAAAACTATTTCGGACGAAGCGAAAATCATACAATTATTACATTTACGTTGACCAGGAGAAGATTAAAGTCTTTTTAAAGGAACAACTGCCGAAAAATTAGCAAAAAAGAATTCGTGAGGAATCGGTTATTTAAATCGGTGATTTGAATCACTGCTGATAAACATTGTATTTTTCTCTTCCGATATAATGTTGATGAATCGTTCGTAATGCTTGAGGACATCAGAAATTAATTCATTTTTTGTAAAAAGCTTCACATCGTACCCCTCTCTGTTGTCTCCAAAATAAGATTTTGGGAAATATACAAGATTTTCTTCTGAATCAGGTAGGTTTTCTTCACTTAGCAGGTATTCAGAAACTACTTTAGATTCGCTTTTAACCCCGTAGATAAAATTATTAATAAGATCGTATTTAATTTCTATTTCAATTCTTTCGGTATTTTCACTGTAGTTCACCTTTGCATCAATTCCATTAATAGCAAATTCCGACAGAAGCTCTTCAAATGCCTGCTTAGCAGTTGTTGTTATATATTTCTGAGTAGAAGCTGCATCATTGAATGAAACAATCTGTTTTAGCCGGTCTTTCCATTGCGCTCCCGACCAGGGAACTGTGGTGGAAGAAAAATCTTTATCATAATAATTTCTGTCGATCATCAAACCTTTTGTAAGACTAACGATGAATAAAAGCATAATTATCGAAAAAGGCAGTGCCGTAATCAAGGTCATGCTTTGGAGTGCGGCCAATCCTCCTGCATTGAGAAGTATTAATGCAAGAACAGCGAGAAGGACTCCCCAACCTATTGTTTGCCATCGCGGTGAAACTTTAGCATTTTTGGTAGCGATGCTGTTCATTACAAAAATACCGCTGTCAGCTGAAGTGACAAAAAATATGATAATGATTCCAATGACCAAGAAACTGACGAATTTTGTAAATGGAAGATATTCCAAAAATTGAAACATGAGTCCGTCGGGGTCATTAGCGATCTGACTTAAATATCCATCTGCAATATTCATATCAAACCAGATTGCACTGTTTCCAAATACTGACATCCATATAAAGTTGAAAAGCGTAGGCAAAATAAGAACTGCAGCTACAAATTCCCTGATTGTTCGGCCTTTTGAAATTCTGGCAATAAATAACCCTACATAAGGTGACCATGATATCCACCATGCCCAATACAAAATCGTCCAATCGTAAAACCAAGTTTGTGTATTTTCTTCATAAACGTGTGTATTAAATGTCAGCGAAAAAAAACTGTTGATATACGTTCCGATTCCTTCGGTAAAGCTTCCAATCAAGTACACCGTAGGACCTAAAAACAGTACAAAAAGCAGAAGCATAACAACAGCAATAATATTGACATTGCTTAATATCTTAATTCCTTTATCTACACCACTTACAGCAGAAAATATAGCCAGTGAGACCAAAACAGCCACGATTAAAACCTGATATATAAAACTGTTATCCGGCAAAATATTTAGTGTCACTAATCCTGAATTAATCTGCACAACGCCAAATCCTAAAGTGGTCGTAATACCGAAAAAAGTACTGCATAGAGCGAAAACATCTATCACATTACCCCATTTGCCTTTTATTTTATCTTTTAATAAGGGATAAAAACAACTTCTTAAAGACAACGGAAGTCTATATCTGTATGAAAAGTAAGCGAGCGCCAAACCTACTACTCCATAAATTGCCCATGCATGAATTCCCCAGTGAAAAAATGTGTAAAGCTGAGCATTCTGAGCTCTCTGAACAGGTGATTTGTAAGAAAATATTTCGTTAGAATAGTGCTGAATGGGTTCTGCAACACTAAAATACATTAAACCAATACCCATCCCTGCAGCAAAAAGCATGGAAAGCCAGGAAAAAAAAGAATAATCAGGTCTGCTATCATTTCTGCCGAGGCGAATATTACCGTATTTGCTGGCCATAATGTAAACAAGGAAAATTACAAAAATAGTAACTGCCCAAACATAAATCCAGTTTAGATTAACGAAAATAAAACCTTTAACAACGGTTAAAAGACTTTCGGTAACTTTGGGATATACTGCAGAAATTAAGCAGATTCCAATGATAAAAATTAAACTGGGAAAAATGATTCCCTTCTTAAGAGTGCTTCTAAATTTGGTATTCTGCATAGAGTTCATGTTATAAAGTTACGCTAAAATTATTAAGAATAGTTTCATTAAGGAACATCTCAAAATATTTTTTTCTGTGTAGCAACACTGTAATCTTAATAGTTTTGATGTATATCGTAAATTAAGTATCAATATCTATCACTTACTAAAATTTATATTTTATTATTAGCTACAAAACGAAGATCAAATATTCCAACAATTAATTTCAATGAACTTCATTTGCATCTTGTAAGGCTTCAAAATTTTTATGCTGGTTACCATTAATACGAAGACTATTCTATTGAATGCAACTAAAATAGGATTGAAAACATATTGTTTTTAATTATAATTATGCACAGGTGTGAATAGCAATATTTTATTTTTTTTGCTATTTTTAATTTCAATATAAACTTATGATCATAGCGGAAGAACTTTTATTTCAACAAGGAGCAGTAATTAAAAACTATCGTGAATCTGAAATTATTTTCAGCGAAGGCAGCACTTCGAAATACTACTATCAGATACAGGAAGGTACTGTAAAAATCAGCAATATTTTTGATGATGGTAAAGAATTCGTTCATGGTTTTCCTTTTAAAGGTCATTGTTTCGGAGAGTCTTACCTGCTGACCGATAAACCGTATGCAATCAGTGCAACCGCTTTAACTTCATGCAAAATAATATGCTTAGCAAAGGAAGTATATTTGAATCTCGTAAAAAATAATACGCAACTGTTGCTTGATGTTAATCGATACACGGCAGAACGTCTCCATTTCAGGTATTTGGTATCTTCTTTTTTAGCAATAAGTAATCCATTGATCAGGATTCAAAAGCTACTTGATCACCTAAAAGATTATTTTGGTTACTCTGAACGATATAGCTTCAATGTGCCATTTACCAGACATCAGCTGGCAAGTCTAACTGGTCTGAGAGTAGAAACAATTATAAGGGTCATTAAAAAAATGCAGACTTTGCAATTGTTAAAAATCGAAAACAGTAAAATTTATTACTAAAATTGTGCTATGATATCAGCATTGCTTTGGTTCCATATTTGATATATCTCTGTTATACCAAAAAATATTCTTATGATTTGTTTACTCAACGATGCTCCGGAAAACGTGGCAGCATTTAGTGCAAGCGGCGATATCAGTCTAACTGATTTTGAAAACATAATCATTCCTCATGTGGAACAGAAAATGGAAAGATTTAATGAATTAAACTACCTCCTCTATCTCAATAATGATTTATCCCAAAAAGATGTTGATGTATGGCTATGCCAATCTCTTTTGAAATTAAATAAAATTTCACTGTGCAATCGTGCTGCCATTATAAGTGATGATTTCGGATTGCAAAAGATTACCGCTTTACATACCAATAAGTTCAGAATTTTTTCCACTGATAATGTATATAATGCAATGTATTGGTGTAACAATGGGAACTAAAAACTCAGTTAAAATTGTATACGATTAAACTAATAACTGTTCAAATAAGTACAGGTGGATATTATATCATTTGAAAAAAACGTTTCTCCGGTAACAATCGATAACAATCGGGAAAATTTAAAAATTGCTCAACTCAATCTTTCAGATTTTAATAATAGAATGGGAAAAGATTATGATCTTCTGTGCAGGTTTACAAACGACTATCCTAGATTTTTTTTACTTAAGGACTTGAGATATCCTGAAAACACCAATACAATAGCAAGCCAAATTAATTGGCTCCTAATGTGGAAAAGGGAAATTAAGGACAGAGGATATTTTAAAATTTTTTTTAATGATATTCAGAGAGAATTTGAAGAAATTAACCGATACCATTCGCCCCACATTCAAAAGGACAACGTATATTATAAAGCGGTGGAAGATTTTAAAAAGAAATATACAAACTATGCCCCGTTAGGTTTTTTAAGTAAAAAAGATGAAGATTATATCAAAGATGAAATAAATAAACAATTTTTAAAGTATATTGAATAACGATCAAAATATGCTTGTAAAGAAATAGTAAAATACAATTGTAAGACAGTTCACAATTTATAACTAAAATCGAAATCGATGATTGATCAAATACTTTTTGAATAATTGACAGTAATTTTTTCATCACACTTACTCAATTTTAACAATTAACCCGACTTACGTTGGGTTTTGTATTTATAATAGTAGATTAATTCATTAAAGATAGTAAGTAACAAAAGTAAAATTGTAGAGAACTGCAGACTCCTTATTTTCCTTTCTCTAATTTACATCATAGTATATTCAACTACCATCATTTAAATTAAAGGCATATTTTTAGAATGCTTTTAATTTCATTTATTAAAAAACAAATACAATGAATTTAAAACAAATACTAAAAGAAGCCAATGCGTGCATAGCTAGTGGTAACTACGATCAATTTTTAACATATTGTACAATTGATACTCGCTGGACATTCGTAGGAGAAACATTTCTAATTGGAATTGATGAAGTCAGGGACTATATGATTGAAGCCTACATTAAACCACCGAAGTTAAATGTTGATATTATGATAGAAGAAGGAAATTATTTGACGGCGGTAGGTACAATAAGTATAATGAATACAAACTCTATATGGATAGATTATGCCTATTGCGATGTATGGAGGTTTGAAAATGGTAAATTGGCAGAACTAAAGGCCTTTGTCGTCAACTGATTTAATTATCGTATTCATTATGGTAGTGTATCGTTTTTGTTTTCTACGACCATTTTTTTTACATATTACGCTTATGCATTTATCAGACCTAAAAATTTTTTAGTATAAAAATATCTAAAATATACCATAAACCAGTTGAATTGTGACATCTATTAAATTTAGATCATACTAACTTTGCATACTGCAATCACGAGGTTATGGAAAAAACGATTAAACATATAAAAAAAATACTCATCGCTGTAGATTTTACTGAGAAATCTGATAACGCTATACAGCTTGGTATTCGAATGGCTCAGCGTCACAAGGCTAAAATAATACTTTTTCATAACTACAATAATTTTTACATTATTGACAGAACTGGAAGACAGGTTATAGGGAAAGAAACTATAAGCAGTAATTATGAACAGGCAGAAAAAAGCCTCACTGAAGTAAAATTGATGTATCAGCAACAATATCCTGATATCCCTTTTCAAAGTTTCATTGGCAACGAAACAATCGTGAACAGTATTAATCATCAAATCAGTTCGGCATCTGTTGACTTGGTTATCATTGGTACATCAGGTAATCAAGGACTTCGGGAACTGGTTTTAGGATCTGTTTCTTATCAGCTTTTAAATAATGTCCACTGCCCTATTCTTCTCATACCGGCAGATTCAAATATTTATCATTTCAGAAAAATATTAGTTCCTGTTCGGGTATTGGAAGAATTAAATGAAAAGATCGAACTGGCAGAATGCATCGCAGAAAAAAATAACGGTATCATTAAAGTTCTCGGAATATCTCATGTGAAAGATGAAAGTAAAATGAAAGAAGCTTTTGTTTCTGTAAATCATCTCCTATCCAGTAACAATATTGATTTCAAATCATCATTTAGTGTGACAGATGATAAAGCAACAGAGATTTCAGAAATCTCAAAAGAAGATTCATTTGATCTCATCGTTCTGAATAATCAGGATGAACAAAGCTGGAAGTCAATCTTTTCTGAAAACTTTTTAAAACAGATTATTAACAACACTTCAATTCCGCTTTTATTTTATAGGAACATCTATAAAGAGGCTGAAATAAATCAAGAAAATACGGGATACGACATTACTTTGCCATGTCCCGGTTAAGATATTATGACAACAACAAAAATATATTCAAAAGAAAATTTACCACAAAAAACAGAACGTACGACTATTATAAAATTTCTTCATAATCATCTGGATCAATATGGTGATGCCGAACAAGATATCGAAAAAGCAGTAAGCTATGCTTTAGGAGAAAATGGCAAACCAGGAGGCCTCATCATTACTGCAAAGCATGAAAGTTCTGAAAATATCTCCGGCGTTTGTGTCATTAATAAAACCGGAATGAGTGGATATATTCCAGAAAACATACTCGTTTACATTGCAACCGACCGTCAAGTACGTGGAAAAGGAATCGGAAAAAGAATATTACAGACGTCTATTGAATCAACAGAAGGAGATATCGCACTCCACTGTGAACCGGATAATCCTGCTAAATTCTTGTATGAAAAAATAGGATTCCAAAGCAAATATTTAGAAATGCGGTTAAAAAAATAAAATGTCTTACATTACTTTAAATTCAAAAAAACTAAATCACAACTATCATTTCTTACAACAATTATTTAATAAACATCATATCGAATGGGCTGTTGTTGCAAAGCTTTTATGCGGAAACGATATTTTTCTCAAAACATTATTACAGATCATCGATAAAGATGTCTGCGACTCCCGTCTCAGCAATCTTAAAAAAATAAAAGAAATATCACCTGAAACGAAAACTGTTTATATAAAACCGCCCGCGAAGAGACTTGCAGAAAATATTGTAAAATATGCTGATGTAAGCTTTAATTCAGAAATCGAAACAATAAAGGCAATTTCTGAACATGCTTTTAAGCAAAACAAAACACACCGGATTGTTATCATGATTGAAATGGGCGAACTGAGAGAAGGCATCATGTCTGAATCGCTTATCGAATTTTACGGGGAAGTTATCAAACTTCCAAATATTGAAGTTTCAGGAATCGGCACCAATCTCAACTGCCTTAACGGAATATTACCGGATACCGAAAAACTTTTGAAGCTGGTAAAATTCAAGAAAATGACAGAGCAACATTACAAAAAATCAATTCCGTACATTTCTGCGGGTTCGTCCGTAACGATTCCATTGTTGTATCATAATGAGGTTCCTTCAGGTATCAATCATTTCAGAATTGGCGAAAGTCTTTTCTTTGGAACTGATGTTTACCATGATTCAGAATTATCCGGAATGCAGCAAGACATCTTCAAACTGACTGCTGAAATTATTGAAATTATTGAGAAGCCTATGACTCCAATAGGAAATGTGGGAACTAATCTTACAGGCGATAAACCTCAACACGATAAAGAAAACAGAAATAAAAAATCTCTCCGAGCAATTGTTGACCTTGGCATCCTTGATATTGATGTTAAAAATATTTTTCCGCTTAATAAAGAAATTGAAATCCTTGGAGCCAGCTCAGATATGATGATTCTGGATATCAAAGAGAATGAAAAGGATTTTAAAGTCGGCGATGAAATCAATTTTGGAATGAACTATCTAGCCGTATTACGAGCAATGAACTCTGATTATGTTGACAAAAAAGTTGAACAAATATCTGTTGATAAAAATAGTGTGGACAAAGTTTTGCATTAATTCAATTGAACCTGTATTAAAGTATCGTCAATTCAAACGGTATTTTTATATTTAATGAAATAAAAGTATTGAATTCAGATATTAAAACCCTTCAATTACAACATTTTGAAAAAGTACATCCTCTTAGAAAGGAGATAGCGACTCTTTCTGTACATGATTTTTTTGAAAAAACAGGTACTCAGAAACATTATAGAAATAGATTTTACTCACTTTTTATTTTCACAAAAGGCGCCGGTTCGGTTGCCATTGACGATACGGAATTAAAAATTGTAAATAATATTCTTCTGTTTATCAACTACAATCAAATATATCGTCTGCATGATATCGCATATGAAGAAGGTTTCGTATTGATGTTTACCAAAACGTTTTATAATCATATTTACACAGGCAACAAGCTTATCAAAAGCGATACGGCATTGAATGATGTTGTCCCATTAATTAAAATGAAATCTGAATTTCAGAAAGATATTTTTAAAAGTTTTAATAGTATAAAGAAGGAATATCTCAAAAATACTTTGTATACAAGAGAAATTTTATGTTTACAATTGAAAGAATTGATGTTGAGGTACATCAGAGCTTCCAAAAGCAATTCAGAAATCAAAGCTTCTACTCATCGTAAAAAAGATTTTGTTGATCAGTTTTGCGAACTTGTCAATCAAAATTTTAAAGAAAATAAAACCACTGCGTCTTATGCAAAGATTCTTAACCTCAGTCCGAATTACCTCAACGCATTAGTAAGAGAAAATTTGGGGATGAATGCAGGTCAGTTTATTAAAAACAGAGTCATTCTCGAAGCAGAAAGACTTCTACTTCATACTTCAATGTCTGTAACGGAAATCTCATACGAGCTGGGTTTTGTTGACAATTCGCATTTTGGAAAATATTTCAAATCTGCAAACGGAGTTTCTCCCAACAGTTATAGGACGAGCAAAACAATCTGATAGGCATCCATATTTACATAAAAAATTCCGACTCCGCAGCACGAAAAAATTAATAATGAACATTATGTATGTGAATCTCACAAAAAAATAATGTTTAGGGATTACAATAATCATTTTTCGGCTTATTACTACAATTTCTTTGCATCACTCAAAACCTTTTGAAATTATTAGATTATTTTCAAATCTATTTTAACTAAACCCAGATAAATAGGAAAAAAACAACTTAACAGTCATGGTATATTCGATCTTAAGTTTAAGCATTCAGATGACCTGAATATCACAATAAGTCAAAGCAATCAAAACTTTGCACATGACTGTAAAAGATTTCTATTTTTAGTTGATACAGTTATTAGTGGCACTTCTTTTGTTGTAAACCAAGCACTATCTCAAATTATATATTTACATTATTATTAGAGACCTTTCAACTTTTTGTTGAAAGGTCTTTATGTTTAACAAGTAATAAGCAATTAAATAACATTAGGATAAAATTCAGTTGTAAAGATTTTCCACATCTTAGAGGACTAAATTATTTTATAATTTACCATTTCAAATACCAGAACTTAATTTTAATAAGGAAATTTCGTTATTATCTCATATGAGCAATGAGATATTTGTTGTACTGTCTTTTTACTGCTGGTTTTAGATCATTATATACTACTCAAATTCACTCTCAGGTTTGCTGGATAATCAATTGATATTGTAAAAGTTAAAGAATCTTCTTCAATATCACAATCAGCATCACTTAGAGATCCTTCATCGTTTACAATTTGCACAGATGTAATGCTCTGATCCATATCTTTTCGAGGAATTTCCAATGTAAATTCCTGTTGTTCTTCGTTAAATTTCAAATGTTCTTTGTTAAATTCTATAAAATTCATATGATATATTTTTAGTGGTAAATTAAAAAAATGCCAGATCACTCTTTCCGCTGCTATCAAGAACAAAGACTTCGATTATAAGCTGTTATGACTATTATTGAAGAGACTTTCATTAAAAAGCGTATTGCTTCCAAGCCACATTTGTTTGCTACAACTTCAGCAAAAAGTGATTCAGAAACAAAATTTGTTTTAATTCAGCAATTTCTCAAAATTCTCAAATTTTTGGTAAGATGTCTGAAGCTGCATATGCTGATTGGCAACTACAATCGTACTCTGAGGACAGAGGTTTCCGTTTTGTAATGCTTCCTGATAAGAATTAATCGCTGCTTTTTCCCCAAAGATTACATTTTGAATGGTAGATTCCGCATGATCTCCTGAGAAAGAATTTTTAACATCAATCCATCCTCTGTGTAATGCTCCGGCAATCGTTGAAGTGTCATCAACTTCACCACCTCTTTCATTAATTAAGTCAATCAAATCAGCTCTCATTACCTTTGACTCTCTTACCATTTGATCATAATCTAATTTTAAAGCAGGATAAGAGTCCCAAACTTTATCTTCAACTTTAGTGAATCCTTTAATTCTGTCATTTGTAATATTAAGTAAATCGTTTAGCGTTGCTACTGTTTTAGTGTTTTCCATAAATAATATTTTGATTGTGTTCTCTATTACTTGCAACTGCTGTACCATAGAACCCAATTAAATATAATTTTTAATCGGCATCTTTTTTGCCAATTCTGACCTATCACACGATTGTTCAAACTTGTGAATTTAATATGAATGATCAGTAACACCATTTTATAATATGACCAAGTACTACTTATTTATACTTTTACTCCTAACGAATGTAGTTTTTTCACAAATTGTCTCCACTGAAAAAAAAGATAAGGAACCCAGAATAAAAGATATTGAAGCCGTAATCCTACAGGATAAAAGTGATCCCAAAGCGCTTGAAATTCTGCAGAAAGTCAACGACAATTATAAAATAAATTCTCCGGAAAGCCTTCCCTCCTATTCTTACAAATCTTATGAAAAAATCTCTCTCGACTTTGATCAGGACAGTATCAAAGCGTACAATAATTTTATCACAAAAAGAATTGATTCTTTAAAAAAGCTACCCACACAAAATTTTAAAGCGTCAAAAAGAAAAGATTCCATAGAATCTGTTAATCTGGCAAAACTCGCAGGACAAAGCAAAATGTTTCTTTGGGAAAGAGCTTCAGAAATTTTGTATTCCAGCCAATATGGAGAAAAAATAAATATCCTTGACAATAAAATTTCAGGTTTGAAGGAACCTTTGTACGAATTAATGGCATTCCGCTCCAACAGAACTCAAATTCCTAAAGAAATAAAAGAGGAAAACCGTAATCTTTACCGCTACTTTCTTACCGATTCTATTGATATTGACGGCAGAGAAAACTATGTAATCAGTTTTAGACAAACCGGATACAGGACGCTTGCCGATAAAAAGAAATTTAACGGATATATTTATGTCGATAAACAAACCTATGGGCTGAAAAAAATCGAAAGCAACAGCAAAATAGATAATGAAGGCAGCATTACAAGTATCTGGACATATAATACAGGAAGGTGGTTCTTACTGAGAGAACATTATAAACTGAAATTAAGTACTAATCTGCTTAAAATCGGTCTAAACTCAGATGGTAAAAAAAGCAAAGAAGATAAACAACATGATAGCGAAAACAATAAGAAATTTGGTCAATATGCGTATGCTACCGCTGACTATTTTGACGTCAAAACAGACATCAAAAACAATCCAAGAGATTTCCGTGGCTATACGATTGATGTGAAAAATTCTGACGGCACCCAAATCGACCAATACCGTACTTCTGAATTGACCGAACGTGAGGAAGAAACTTATGTTACTATTGACAGTTTAAGCAGCAGATACAAACTGGATAAAAAAGCCAAAGCTCTCACAGGTTTGCTGAAAGGTAAAATACGGTTGGGAATCGTTGATTTTGATCTGGCAAGAATTATCGGATATAATAAATACGAACATTTTAGATTGGGAGCTGGCGTAAAACTGAATGACAGATTCAGCAAATTTATTTCTCCGGATGCTTATTTTGGATATGGAATTTATGATAAGAAATTTAAGTTTGGCGGAGGTGTTGATATTCGTACGACATTAGAAAAAAACTCTTTCTTCAGGCTTGAGTATTTTAATGATGTGATGGCAGCAGGAAGATTTTCAGAAAACTTATGGAATTTCAGGATGAAAATCATGAATGCCGGAGTTGCGATTAACAATAACGTCTTTTACAATTATGAAGGTTTTAAAGTTAGCTTTGAAAACGATCTTACCAATGGATTAACCGTTAACGTAGCGGCAAAAAAAAGTGAAGAAGAAGCGTTATTTTCTTACAGTTATAAAAATCTTGGAAATCAATTTGATATTTCATCTGCAATTATTACTCTGAAATATTCTCCCAATTCAAAAAATATCATGACTCCCGGCGGGAAATATACGTATGAGCAGAATTTCCCTGAGTTTTATTTAAATTATGAACAGGGATTTAAAGGATTCGACGGAGATTTCAACTTCAGCAGATTTGATGCCTTGTTTACGCAAAACTTTAAAACCAAGCTTGGAGTAACGGGCATCAGAGCATACGGTGGACTCATTTTCGGTGATGCACCTATTTGGAAAAACTTTACGATGAACGGGCTCGCCAATGGCAGAAACGGCTTAAATTTTAACCTGACCTCTTACCTTGGATTTGCGACCATGGAAGGTGGAAAATATTATAATGACAAATTTGTAGGAACTTATCTTACGCATAGACTTCCATGGTATTTCAAAAGCTTTGGAAAGAATATATCAAGTTTCGACTTTATCTACCGTGGAGTTATCGGAGACATGAAAAATCCTGAATTCCATCAATTTGAGTTTGAGAAATTAGATCATCTGTACAATGAAGTAGGCTTGGAGTGGAATAATTTTCTGTCTTCCCAATTTAATCTTGGCTTTTTCTACAGAGTGGGTCATTATAGCACTTCAAGTTTTAAAGATAATTTCGCAATACAGTTTAAGCTGAAACTTCTTGGTTTTTAATAAATCAATCTGTAATCATGAATGCTTAAGATTACTGGCAAACGATATTTATAATATTGGCTAAGAAATTGCCTGTAACAGATTATGTAATAATTTCAATTCATTAAAATCGAAATCCGATATGAAAATATTCCTTACAGGTGCGACAGGCTACATTGGCAAAAGACTTCTTATTCAATTGCTCACCAATGGTCATTCTGTGATTTGTTCGGTTAGAGATGCTAAAAGGTTTGATGTAAGTCTGTATGAAAAGTTTCAAAGCCAACTCAGTGTCGTAGAATATGACTTCAGTGATGAAGGTATTTTTAAGCCTATTGATTATGACATCGAAGTTGCCTATTATCTGATACATTCAATGTCGTCAAACGCTGATTTTAGCAAGGCTGAAAAAAAATCGGCAAGAAACTTTTCTGAACTAATCGGAAAAACAAATTGCAGACAGGTTATCTATCTTACGGGAATTGTTAATGAAAAGAATTTGTCAAAACATTTACAGTCAAGAAAGGATGTCGAGGATGAGCTGAAATCGGAATCATATAGCCTGACCGTTCTCAGAGCAGGAATTATTATTGGGTCGGGCTCAGCATCTTTTGAAATTATCCGGGATTTGGTTGAAAAGCTACCCGTGATGATTGCGCCGAAATGGTTAAAAACTTTATGTCAGCCAATTGCTATCCGAAATGTAATCGAATTTCTGACAGGAGTTATAGGTCAACAATACACGTACAATAAGCATTATGATATTGCAGGTCCTGATATTTTGTCCTACAAAGAAATGCTGTTGGTTTTTGCAGAAGAAAGAAAACTGAAAAGAACCATTATTTCTGTTCCCGTTCTCAGTCCGAAAATTTCTTCCTATTGGCTGTACTTTATCACCTCAACTTCATATGTTTTGGCTAAAAACCTGGTAGACAGCATGAAAATAAATGTGGTCGCAGAGAAAAACGATCTTGCTGAAAAACTTCAAATCAAACTTCTGTCCTACCGCGAAAGCCTCAGATTAAGTTTCGACAAAATTGAGCAGAACGATGTACTGTCTACCTGGTATGATTCTTTTGGGAATTACAGATATTCTAAGAATGTCTGGAATTTTCTTGAGGTACCAAACAAGGGAGTTTTTAAAGACCGAAAAGAAAAAAAAATTATCAATGAAGCAATGACAATGAAGAAGATTTTTGGAATTGGCGGACGTAACGGTTGGTATCATGCTGATTATTTGTGGAGCATCAGAGGTCTGATTGATAAGCTTTTTGGAGGTGTAGGATTAAAACGAGGCAGAAAAAATCAAAATTCTGTTTCTGCAGGCGATTCTCTCGATTTTTGGAGGGTTCTTTATGCAAACAAAGAAGAAAAAAGATTACTGCTTTTCGCTGAAATGAAGTTACCCGGTGAAGCTTGGCTTGATTTTCGAATAATTGACGGTACACTGATCCAGGAAGCTACGTTCCGACCCGTAGGTTTACTTGGAAGATTATACTGGTATACAGTGTTACCTTTTCATGGTTATATTTTCAGTGGAATGATTAAAAAACTTACAGATGGCTAAGAACAAAATTTTTGCATCAATGATGATGACATTATCACCGATCTCGCTTATACTCGCATTATACATCATCAATCCTGTCGATGTATCTGACTATTTTTTAGTATTTTCAATTTGCGGTTTAATATGGTTTACACTTCACTCACTTATACTGTTGATAGCCGTATTTATGTATCGAAATAAATCCATGATTGATAATCAGGCTGAGGAAAAACTGCATATAGAATAATTTTTGACCTTGTAGTATGAAATCTTAATTTAACCTATATTCCTCATCTGATAATGTTAAAGTCTTACTAGTGTAACTCCTTTGGTTTGCTTATTATTTTGCGATCTCAGATATGAAAAATTGAAAAATATAAGAATCAATGCAAATAGATCAATTATATATTGCAATAGTTTTGTGCTAAAATCAACATTTACGAATTAAAAGCATTCGCAATATAGTCACCATAAAATATAACAGCAGCATCTAAAGATACCGCTGTTTTTTTATATTATCTTAATTATTCTTAGATTAAATCACCTGATAATTACTTGATGATTCTCAACTTTATCATCATACGTAATTTTCAAGGTATAAACTCCTTGTAACAATCCTGTAGCATTAATTGTTCCCTTATTATTATTTAATTTAATAGCTTTCTGAACAACCCCTAAATTATTATACAACTCTGCTTTAATCTCAGATTTGTTTTGTGGAACTTCTGTTCTGTCTGCAAGACTTATAGTGATAAAATCAACAGTTGGATTAGGAGAAATTGTGAAAAACTTTTCATCGGCAACTGCAATCCTGCTTCCATAATTATTAAATAAAATGTTTTTCCATGGTCCCCACCCACATCTGTTTTTTGCACGTGCTCGAACCTGCATACTGCTGGCTCCTGTAGTGGGAGACAAAATTGCCATTCTGCCGGTTACCTTTGTACCGTTGTTGCTGACAGTGGACAAATATCCGTTTCCTGAACTTACAAATGTAAAGTTGCCATATACTTTTTCCCATTCATAATCTGTGTCATTATTGTAATTACTTTCCATTCCAACTCCATCAATAACCGCATTAAAAAGCTGCCCATAGCTACCACTATTAAAACAGACCGTATCGTAAGGATTTCCACAAGACGCATTTGGCATTTTAACTCTTGGACCGCCAATCCAAACATTCTTTGTCACAGTATTGCTTCCTCCATCACCTTGAAGAAATGCTTGTAAGGTTACAAGACCGTTCGCATTGGGCTTAGGAGTCATTAAAAACTGTGGTAAATCGGTAGGCCCATTTATATCAACTAAAGAAGCACCTTCAATTATTGACCATGAGATTGACGGTGCAAATCCAGTGGTGTAAGCTACAGGTGTTCCTGTCCCGCAAAGAACGTCTTCACCGCCAATTTTTACTTTATCTCCACAAAGATATGCAGAAGCACGGATTGTATTGTGATCACCTGGGAACGAAGAAAGCTGATCCTGTAAAAATAATCCACTACGGTTGCTGAATCTTATATGACCATTGTTTTGATCTACTGTTTCTGTCATAAAATTAACAAATGGTATTTGACTAACATCATTTGGCTCATTAGCACTAAACGGTTTCTGAAAATCAGTTTCCGTAAGAACAGTATTTCCTGTTTTATAATCTAATGCGCTCGGTGTTGGGATAAAACTAAATTCATTTACTGTTAAATCGTTAGATATGCTGGACGGAATTTCATTCACAGCAAGCATAAACCTTCCACCTCCGTATTTATCATATGGCAATATACCTGAAGGCTGGCTGGCTGTACCATTGAGAAGACTTACCTGCGCATTTACCAACCAAAGGATTTTTTTCTTATACTTGATACTGCCGTTGTAGATCTGATTTGAGGCATTTAGCTGGGTCATTGGTTTTGCAGTAAAATCAAATACATATTTTGAACTTCCGGGCAAGGATGCTAAAACAATCATATCCAATCTGTTTGTCGCCACACCAATTAGTGATCCTAAAATATCTGAAAACATGTGCTGATTGGAAGTCTCTTTATATAAACGTACTAAATTTGATAAAGTTTGATCTGTACCGCATTCGCTTCCATTCGATATGGCTACATTCCGGCTTTGCTGAGGATAACCTTTAGCTTTCAGAATATTTTGCCAATTATCATGAACAGAATTATCGATTTGATAATATCTATTAACATAGTTGATCAGCATCTGCCTTGCAGCCGGCGTATCCGTCAATGTTAACATATCTCCTATAGAGATTCCATCGTTAAATAATGGTACAACAAATTCACCAACCCCTACCGCAATCGGAGTTTTAACGTATGAACGTGTTACATTTACCAACATATTCTGGATTGACAAGGGAATATTCGCACCTAAATGAGGGCTGTCGTGAGAAACATACAACTTTGTCTGATGAGCAATGCCATGATCCTCCATATCTTTTAAAGCATATCTTGCAACCAGACCACCCATACTCTGTCCTATCACAACATTTTGTTCAGCACCAACTTTATTAGCATTTACCCATGAAATGGCTGCCACCAAAAGACCTGAATTATTTTGAATGTAATCCACCCCATTGTTCCAGTCGACATAAATAATATCGTAATCACTATTGATTAGGCTGTATAAGTAACCACCTTGTAACAATGAACTTTTAAAAGATTGAATATTTGTTAAGCCGGCTTCCCTTGTTGGAGCAATGATATTCCCCATATCAAAACCTTCAGCAACAATAAGCGGCTTTGTTACTCTTGTTCGGCCAGGCGCAAGGTGGATGTACATTGTTGCTCTGTTGTTTCCGCTGTAAAGAGTTCTCTTACTTTGTGGTTCAAGATTAGCATTTTTTGATGTACTGGCGCTCGTATCTACATAAGAACCCAAATCGCCATCAACGACAAACTTGGTGTGACTGTATAGTATTTGACCATTGGTAAGGGTCATCTTAAATGTCCACGTATAAGTTCCCATTGAAGAATAGCTGACATCAATCAGCTGATCTTGTACCAAAAGCTGGTAGGGAGCATTATCTGAAAGCCTGTATTCGATTGACTGAATCAAAGAAGACTGATTGCTAATAAACAGATTAGAAGGCATCTTAATCTTAAAAGCTAGTTTGTCATGCGAATTGATAGACGGAGCTATGGCAAATACACTCTTTTGTTCATAGGGATTACGCCATATCCCGTTTCGATATTTATCCCTAAATTTACCATTATAAATTGAAGCAATTCCGGGATCTCCAAAGGTCTGAGCATTGTTAACGGCTTCTGCGGAGAATTGGCTGTATTCATAGAAAAGACCTCCTAAAGGGATTATATTAACAGCCTGAGCGTTTTTCCAGTCTGAAACAAATTCTGCTGGTGATTTTGGCGTATAAGCTGATGCAGACAGCCGACTCATCAATAAAGTGTTATAAACACCTGCTACCAATTTTGAGCTTGTATAAGAACTGTCGGGAATACTTCCGTCATATTTCTGAAAATTGGCAAACTCGATCGCCGCATCTAAAAGAAACCCTGTAGGGATCCTGTCTTTCTCTAATTCCGAAAATGCGGTTTCTAAAGTATTGTCCTGTACATCGACAGGCTGAGTCTGTGCACGCAGAAGGCATGTCCACGATATAAGCAACAGAACTAAATAGATTTTTTTCATAGTAAATAAATTAATTGTAATTTTTGTTTTATTACTCTTCACCAAAAAGTGAAAGAATAATCAATAATCGTTGGGTTACAATAGTCTATGGCCCATTTGGTAAATTCATTTTTATTTGATTTATGGATTTCTAAAATATAAATAAGTCTTCTGATATAAGCATAAAACTGATTAAATATCAAACAAGCGGGAGGTATTTATAAATCTTTACTGCATCTAACAGTTCTTATTTTTTTACTATAGCAAAGATCAGGTCCAGACACGACAAAACTCGTCGTATATTACAATTTTAATATAAGTTATATAATCTAATATCTAAAATTACAACCACAGCACTTAACCTATCTTACATAACCTTACGAACATCAAAAGGATGTTTAGAATTAGATATGAAGAAGTTAGCAGTCCTATTGTACTTTTTTCATTTAATTCTAAAATTATATTGATAAGAAGTTAATTACTAATATTATAATCCTCAATTCGGCTTTAATAAGTCTCGATTGGGCTACATCAATTTTAGTTTTAATGTTCATCTTTGCTTCGTTAAATTAAAAATAACATTATGCAAAACAATGAAAATAAAGTAGCATTGGTATCGGGTGCGAATACCGGTGTGGGATTCCAGATCGCTAAAGCCCTTGTGGAAGACGGCTATGTAGTGTATGTGGGTTCACGTGACCTGCAAAAGGGTGAGGCAGCCGTGGAACAGCTGGGCGGATTAACAAAAGCAATCCAGCTTGATGTTACTGATTCAGAGTCTATCCGTGCCGCAGTGGAGATCGTCGAAAAAGAACACAGATACCTAACCTTATTGGTTAACAATGCCGCAGTCTCTCATGCGGGTACTCCGGGACGTACATTGGAAGAGATTATGGGTGCGCAGCGTGCAAGCATAGCGTCGATCAGCGAATTAAAAAAGGTCTGGGATACGAATGTATTCGGAACATTAGCTTTGACACAGGCTTTTTTGCCATTACTGCACAAAGCTCAAGGAGCAAGAATCGTGACTGTTTCCAGTGCTTTGGGATCGCTGACAATCAATGCCAACCCAGAAAATCCTTACCGGTCGAATTTTGATGCGGTATATGGCGCTTCGAAAACGGCACTTAACGGAATTTTTCTTTCCCTTGCTATTGAACTGGAGAACAGCGGCATCAAGGTGCATTTGGTAAGTCCGGGATTTACGGCTACGGCGCTTAACAATTTTCAGGGAACGGATTCTGTAGAAGAAGGTTCGAAGGAACCGATCCGGGTAGCTTTGGCAGAGTATCTTCCGACGGGAAGTTTTACAGGTCCTACTGATTTCAGCGGGAAAGATAACATCCTTCCTTGGTAGTTTTAACACAAAACCTATGATCGCCGGTCATAGGTTTTTTATACATTTATAGTATGAAATCTAAAGAAGATAAACTGGTACGCTTTATATCTATATCGGAAAGTCATCAGGCTTTTGGACTGCCGGCACCTCAGCATCCGCTGATCAGCCTTGTCCATTTCAACCAGGACAACCCTTTTAATACTTCAATGGCACCGATCTATGATGTTTTGAGTTTCTATAAGATCACCTTTATTACAAGAAACAGAGGAAGGCTGAAGTATGGCAGAAACTATTATGATTACGATGAGGGCAGCATGCTGTTCATGGCGCCTAATCAGTTAGTAGGAAGTACAGATTACAACAGCGAGACCTATTGTTATATTTTACTGATCCACCCCGATTTTTTGCTGGGCCATCCTATCGCCCGTAAAATAAAGCAGTACAGTTACTTTTCCTATACCTCCAATGAGGCACTCCATCTTTCCGATAGGGAAAGAGAGGTCATTCTTTCCGTTTACAGGATCATGGAGCAAGAGCTGAACAGCCGCGTGGATGAGTTCAGCCAGGAGGTCGTGATTGCACAGCTCGAGCTGCTTCTGAGCTACGTCAACAGGTTTTATAAAAGGCAGTTTATCACCCGAAAAGCTGTCAATAACGACATTCTCCAGAAAACGGAAAGTATTCTCGATGACTACCTTAATACTCAGACAACAATACATCAGGGACTCCCAACAGTACAATACCTCTCGGATCAGCTAAAGATCTCACCGGGCTATCTGAGTGACCTGTTACGCTCGTTGATCGGACAGAATGCACAGCAGTACATTCGTGGCAAGGTCATTGAAAAGGCAAAGGAACGACTGACCAATACTAACCTGACGGTGGCTGAAATTGCTTATGAGTTAGGATTTGAGCATCCGCAGTCATTCAGCAAGATGTTTAGGTTGAGGACTGGACTCTCGCCTTTGGAATTTCGTAATTCATTTAATTAAATCTAATTTAAAGATTTTATTTCTAAGTGTTTTTAGCAGATGTTTGCTTTTAAGCTGGGAAGTGGTACTAAAATCATGAATTGATGATGACCTGCAGTATTTGATACTGCGCACTTTTCTGACATCCCCATACAGCTTCATTTAAAGAAGGCAGTTTTTTTATTACTTACTCGGAATTGTTGAATTGGATTACCATTCTCTAAGCATAACCATTATCAACATAACTATAATGATACTCATTGTCGATCTGCGGTACTCCATGGATGAGGGAAAATCTCAGAAATTGAAAATAGTCTTCTTGAAGATATAAGCTTAACTTTCACACAGCCTTATCCATAGAGCGTTAAATTGGACTTCGAGACAAAAATTGCTGATAACAACAATCAGCTAGTTATCAAACATTTATATACTAACTAAGATCAGTAATTTAAAATATTTTTATTAAATTAGCTATGTTAAAAAAATCTAATATAACAAAGGCTTTAAAGAAACTGTTTAGAAAGTCCTAGAATTTCCAGGACAAAACTGGATAATTTTTCTAAGTAGAAATGTGACATCAGCAATAGATAATCTCACGAAATTTTTTCTATTATTTTTTTATCAAAGGATATTTTATTGTGATAGTTCTCTATACTAAGAAAGGTGGTTCAGTGTTGTTCAAATATTAAATGATCATTTAAATCGTCGTTTTACACGTTCACATAATTTTTCAAAAATTGTAAGCTTCCATTAGCGAGCTGATCGGCATCATAAGGTGATTTCTGCCAAAGAGAAACCATTTGCTGCATCCCGGAGATTGATGATGAGAAGTTTTCTAAAACCAGATTTCCTTCAAAATTGATTTCTTTCAAAGCTCTGAGAAATTCCTTCCAATTTACTGTTCCTTCACCTAACATTCCGCGGTGAGATTCTGTGATGTGAACATGTTTAAGCTTCTTTCCTGCAAGAATGATGGGATCGTAAAAATTATTTTCCTCAATGTTCATATGAAACGTATCGAGGTGAAGAAACAAATTATCCTTATCTGTTTTTTTTATTAAGTCCAGAACATTTTCAGCAGTATTGCAAACGTACGATTCATAACGGTTTATAGGTTCGATTCCTATTTTCACGCCTTTTTCTTTGGCATAATCGGCGACTTTACTCCAAACTTTCACAATAATTTCAGTTTCATTTTCGGTTAAAGGATTTCCTGAAAAAGCTCCGATTCCACCGTGAAGAACGCCGCCTAAAAAATCAGTTTCCAACTCGGAAGTTTTATCAATTGCCTGTTTTATCAATTTCTCAGCAACTTCGGGATAAAATGTGATATGCGCTTCTTTTGGAAGATTCAGTGAGCAGACAACATTTAAACTGTTATTTTTCAACTGCTGCCTTACTTCTTTTGAATTAAATTCCATTGAAGTTGGTAACAGAATTTCTATCAAATCAAAACCTGCTTTTGCCGTTTTTTCGATTGCATATTTTCCGGCTTCAGGATTCCATTTGGGTGTAATCCAAGAAAGGAGTGAAGCTCCAAATTTTACATTCATTTTTTTTACTTTTAAATTTTTACTAGAAGATCCACCATTCTGTTCTTACTCCAAAGTAAGTTCCGAATCTTTTGGAACCAGATTGCTGCAGAAATGGTGAATAAAGACTGTTCATCGCCTGATCATTATACCTTTAAACTTCTGCAATGAAACGGATATGCGGTCTTGCCCATACACTTCTTTCCGCAGTCGGAACGATGGTTGGCGCAAGAACCAATTTCGTCATAGAAGCTGAATTCTGATTACCATCTTTCCTTGATGCAAAATGCAATTCTGAGAGAATATGAAACCAGTTATTAAAATAATAGGTAGCTCTTAATCCTGTATTGAATTCAGATTTCTTATTAAAAATTTCGCGCTCATAATAATCTATGGCTTTATTATCACTATTAGCTCCGCCTTTACTAATTGTGAAAACCGCATAGGCATTGGCCGACCATTTAGTAGAAAGATTGAGCAAAATATGTTCTACAGCCGTTAAGGAATATGCACTTTTATAGATTTTTGTAACTTCATCCGGAGCACCATAAGTTCTCCAGGTTTGAGTATTTCCGCTGTCACCTCCATTAGCGATTCCGTTTCCATATCTCACTGATATTTGATTGAAAGAACCTGCAATCTTAGTCTTTAAATTTGTACCTAGTTTCGCTCCCAAAACCCAGCCGTTGTCCGATGGATATTGCTCCATCGAATTTTTTCCCGATTTATCCAGATTATGAAATTCCGCCAAAAGTTTCAGTTTATGAATATTATTTTTAAATGGAATTGTCTGTTCTAAAATAAAAACTTCGCGTTGTCTATAGACCAGATTTTTTGTACCACTGATGACGTTGGTATAAGAATATGGCGTCGAGTTACTCGCTGCAGTATCAATCGCTGCCGGAAAAAACATAGAGAATCTGGTATTTTTATGTCTCACACCCCAACCCGTCGCAGAATGGTCATCGAAATAAAAATAATCCGCAATGTGGATGTCATCGTATCTCAGCCATCGTGAACCTGCCCAAACATCCCAATCACTTCCCGCTATATTTCTGGCCTCCACAAATGCTTCCGGCAAAGCGATAATCATTCCCTGGTTGGATTTTGAATCTACATTTCCCAGGAAAGTGCCACCTGAATAGAAACTTAATCTCGCCTGCATATCGATTTTTGTTGTTTTTATACTGTCACCATTCATAACCGGCGTGAAATGAAAAGCAGGTAAAAAATCCACATAATCTCCCTGATCCATTCTTCCTCCAAGTGAACCCTGATTATTAAGATTCAGTTGTCTTCCGGTTTTTCCATCTGCATTTGGTGAATATCCGACGCCAATTCTACCCGTTGTCCCAAAGGAAAAATCCTTATTCGTGATCACAATTTGAGCGTGAGAAGCCTGGCTAATGATCAATAAAAACCAAAAACTGTATTTAAAAACATTGAAGTTCTTCATCTTATTTAAGTGTCTTTGGCTTGTAAAATTTCAAAGCAAATAATAGAATTACAGCATAACAAACAATTGGAAGAAGATAAGCGTGTGCAATATCTTTCTCAGCAATTTTTCCCATCAAAGGAGGAAATATAGCGCCACCAAACATTGCCATCACAAGAAAAGAAGATGCCTGCGGAACTTTGCTGCCCAATCGTTTCAATCCAAGGCTGAAAATAGTAGGATACATTACACTTAGGAAGAGATTTAATAATATTAGACTAATGAAAGATGCCCAACCGAAACTTTGTGAAATAATTAAACATAATAAAATATTACAAGCGGTGAAAATTGCTAAAAGTTTATTCGGAGCAATGAATTTCATTAAAAATGTTCCTACAAAACGTCCGATCATCATCATCGCCATACTTAGAGAAAAATAATACGAAGCCTGAATCTCCGGAAGATGCATTTTCTCAACACCATAATTGATGAAATAAGCCCAGGTTCCACCTTGTGCAGCAATGTTAAAAAACTGTGCAATAACAGCAAATATAAAATGTCTTTGTTTCCAAAGTGGCGCGTGCGGGTCTGAAACTGAAGCTTCTACTCCATTTTCGCTCTCAGAAATCTGAATATCTTCGGCGTGAGGATCTTTCAGACTTGGAACTTTAATAAAAGAAAAAATAATAGTGATGGTCAAAATCACAACGCCAATCCAGGTGTAAAGATCTTTCACAGAATCCAACGAATTATCATCCAGACCAGACTTTCCGAAGATAAAATAACCTCCCAAAAGCGGACCTATAATTGCACCCAAACCATTGAAAGACTGAGCGAAATTTACTCTTTGATCACTCGTTTTTTCATTTCCTAATGCTGCTACAAAAGGGTGAGCAACCGTTTCCAAGGTCGCCATTCCCATCGCCAAAACGAAAAGTGCGATTCTGAAAAAGTCAAATGACATCTGATTTGCAGCGGGAATGAAGAGAAAAGAACCGAGCGCAAATAATGATAATCCTAGGATCACACCCTTTTTGTAACCAAATTTTTTCATAAACAATCCCGCCGGAATTCCCATTAAAGCATACGCTCCAAAAATTGAAAGTTGTACAAGACCGGATTTTGATTTGGAGATATTCAAAACATTCTGAAAATGTTTGTTCAGAACATCACCCATCGTTAAAGCAATCGCCCAAAAGAAGAATAATGAAATCACAAATGCCAGTACGACAACATATTTCTTTTCTGTAAATTTTGCAGTATTCATAGTGTTGATTTTAAATAGTTTGACCATAATGTTCTTCGCGGAAAGATTTGAATTCTTCGTATGTATAATCCGGACAAGCGCCTGATTTCGAAGTAATAAAAGCGCCAAGAGAAACAGCCTGTTTCATAATCTCTTCAGGTAATTTCCCTTGAATTCTTTTTGATAAAAAGCCGGCAAGAAAAGAGTCGCCGCTTCCAACTGTATCGTTAACTTCTATCGGAACTGCTGAAAAATTGTAACTTTTATCTCCGACAAAATATCTTGCACCTTTGCTTCCTTTTGTAAGTACGATCTCATTCAGGTCAAAATGTTTTTGAATTTGTTCGATGCTGTTATCTTCATCAATGTATTCTTCTCCGAGAAACTCGATTATGGTTCTTAATTCTGCTTTGTTCATTTTTACAAGATCTGCTTTTTGAAGTAAAACTTTAATCAAATCAAAATCGATAAAGGGCGGACGGAAATTGACATCAAATACTCTGAATTTGGAAAGCTCCATCAATTCCAAAAGTGTTTTTTTTGATTCGTCGTTTCTTGCAACAAGGCTTCCAAAAACAAAAGCATCAGAATTTTGAATCAATTCTTTTTGTTCCGGCGTAACTTTGATATGATCCCAAGCTACATTATCTACAATATCATAATGTGCTTCTCCGTGTTCATCAAAATTTGCAATGACCGTTCCTGTCTTCTTTTCATTATCAATCTGAATAAAATCTGTGGAGATATTCCAGTTTTTGATTTGATTTAGAAGTTCATTTCCCAATTCATCATTTCCGACTTTACTGATCATTTGAACCTCGACTCCCATTTTGTCAAGATTGTACGCCACATTGAAAGGCGCACCACCAGCTCGTGATCCGGCTGGAAAAATGTCCCAAAGAACCTCTCCGAAACATACGGTGTAAGATTTATTATTATTCATATTTAGGTTAAACGTTTAAGTTAATTAACAAAAAAATTATTTTATAGAATTTTTAATAATAAGCTCTCCGGAGAGAATTATTTTTTTTGCAGCAGAAGTATATTGATTGATTTGAATATCGAGCAATTTGATAGCTTCATCTGCCATTTCTTCTAATGGTTGTTTCACATAAGTAATCTCTGAAGGGAATAATTTATAAGCTTCCGTTTCATCAAAAGCAAGTACAGAAACCTGTTCAGGAACTTTGATATTGTTTTTTACAAGATAAGCAAGACCGGCAACAGCAAGTTTGTTACTTGAAAAATAAAGTGCTGTATTCTTTGGATTTTGTCCTAAAGACAGTCCAAGTTTAGAATGAATTTCTTCCGTAATATTCTCCAGACCCACAGCTATATATTTGGTATTTACTTTTTTCCCTGAATCTGCAATACTTGTCTCAAACCCCGTTTTTCTATCCAAAAGATGAGGCAATTTTGTATCATAACCTAAGTAGATAATCTCGTTAAAATCCCTTTCTAGCAAATAAGAAGTTGTACTCTCCGCAATCTCTCTATTATTCAATATAACACCAGCAACATTGATACCTTTAAGATATCTGTCGATTGTGACCAAAGGATAATTTTTATCCAATAATTTCTGCAGACTGACTTCAGAATCGGCGACTGGTGCAACAATGATCCCATCAACCTGTTGTTGGGAAAATAGGTCGATCAGTTTTTCAAACTTTTCTGCATTTTCATCAGAGCTTCCGATAATTAAAGTATATCCAAGTTTCAAAGCTCTGTCTTCTAAACTTCTGGCAATGCTGGAATAAAAATCATTGGAAATATCTGCTACAATCAGTCCTAATAATTTACTTTTATTATTCTGAAGGCTTCGGGCAATCTTATTTGGAGTATAGTTAATCGTTTCAGCTATTTCAAAAATTTTTTTCTTGGTGTCCTCACTAATTCTTTGTCCTTCTTTCTTGTTCAGAACATACGAAACTGTTGCTACGGAAACTCCGGCAATTCTGGCAATGTCCTTAATCGATGCTCGTTTCATTATTCTGATTTACAATGCAAAGTATTTAATAATAAATTAAAAAAACAATAGTTGATTTTATTTGGTCATTTCAGGAAAAAGTGTAATTTGGCAAATTTTATTTTTTGATACAAAATGATTTAAAACACAGAATATCAACAAGATAAAATCAAACAAATTACTAATGTATTAATTTAATTTTAACAAATAGCCTTTTAATGTTACATTTCGGTTAAACGTTTAATTATAAATATTTATTTTAAAGCCAAGAATCGTGACATTTCAAGTTTTTCTTTTAGTGGATTATTTATTATACCCTTGCAGAATAAGGTGTAAGTAAAAATAGAACAAAGCCAAATGAATATTTTTCATTTTATGACCATCTGGAGTGATGCGTACTATCACGTAATATATAAGCAGAGGACCTGCATAAGATGTAGCAAATTTAAATTGTTTTGAGATGTGTTTCGTAAATAAAAAAAGTTTAAATATTGGCTGTTGTCATTTCGTACTAGTTTGTTGAGGTAACTACGAACTTTTGAATCTTGACTCCTGACTAAGATTGGTCTGTGGGAATCTTTTAATATTTTTAGTTGATATTTTTTAATTCACTATAATGTTATATTTTTGTGAAATATAACATGCATTTATGTTATTGCCAAACTAAACCTAAAAACTATTAACATGAAAAACAACAGAAAATATGTGCTATTCTTAGCGCAGTAAATTACTTCCAATAATATAAGGAATTATAATCACGTAATTACCTCTATCCTTTCGAAAGCTTTCTTACGAGATTTTGCATCAATCCAGCAAATAAATTATTTAGCATCACTTGTTGTTGAAGATAATCCATCTAATGCTATAGGTCTTAGATTATGGTTACAGTGTAAAACCTTATAAGTGAGTTTATTGAATTAAAAATCATTTTTACTGATATTATATAGTAATCGACACCATTAAAAAAAGCGGAACCGAAAAGCTTATGAGTAGGGAAATTTTATAAAATAGATATGAGAAAATTCTTTTTATTTTTTGTTTTTATCAGCTTAAATTCCTTTGCCCAATGTTGGCAAAGCCTTGCAATAGGAAACCAGCATTCAATTGCTGTTAAAACGGATGGATCGTTGTGGGCATGGGGAATCAACTATTCGGGACAATTGGGTACCGGATCAAATATGAACAGAAGTTCTCCCACTCGTATAGGTTCGTCCACGGATTGGAAAATTGTTAGTGCTGGTTATAATCAGTCCTTTGCTATCAAAACGAACGGAACACTGTGGGCTTGGGGAGGTAATAACTATGGGCAATTAGGCGATGGCTCTACATCTTATAGAAACATCCCTACACAGATAGGTACTGATACAAATTGGAGTACAATCAGCGCTGGAGATGATTTTACAGTTGGTTTGAAAACAGATGGCACACTTTGGACTTGGGGGCGCAATGATTCAAGACAGTTAGGTGACGGCACAAATATTTCAAAAAATATTCCGACTCAAATTGGGACAGATACAAATTGGAAAACAGTCGATGTGGGAAATAAATATGCATTAGCAATCAAAACAGATGGAACACTTTGGGCATGGGGTTCAAACACATTAGGACAGATTGGGGATGGGACTACCGTTGCAAAAATGATTCCGACACAAGTTGGAAACGAAACAAATTGGAAAAAAGCGATTGCGTCTGATAATCATTCTATGGGAATAAGAACGGACGGAACATTATGGGCATGGGGATGGAACACCTATGGGCAATTGGGAGATGGCACTACAATTAAAAAAAGCACTCCTGTTCAAATAGGAACAGCGACCGACTGGCTCAACGCAGCTTCAAAAAATGCAGCTACCTACGCAACGAAAACTGATGGAACCCTTTGGTCTTGGGGATACAATTATTACGGACAGTTGGGACATGGTATCAGCGGCCAGGCAAATGGAGGTACATCACCTTTGCAGGTTGGTTTTTCTTCAGATAATTTAAGTATTTATGCAGGAGAAAATTATGCTCTTGTCGAAACTATTGACGGTAATTTAAAATCTTGTGGACAAAATAATTACGGGCAGCTTGGGGATGGCACTACTATTAGTAAGAACACTTTTATATCAATTTCCTGCCCCGAAGTATGTATTGCCCCTACTCAGCTTGCCACTACTAATATTACCGCAACTTCAGCTACGATTTACTGGACCGCTGCAAGCCAGACCCCTTCTACAGGTTATCGATACCTCTACAGCACTAATCCTTTAATGGGAGGAAATAACGGAGCCACCGTTTCCAGCACCGTACATTTGACAAATTTGCTACCCAACACCACCTATTATTGGTGGGTTGCCCCTGATTGCGGATTCAGCCAGGTTGTGTGGTTGCCCGGAGGTTCATTTACTACACTTTCTTCAACCGAAGCAAGCTGCTGGCAAAGTGCGAGTGCAGGAGCTTATTATTCTTTAGGACTAAAAAATGATGGCACATTATGGGCGTGGGGAGACAATTACGATGGTTCGTTGGGAGACGGTACATTCATTGACAGATATACGCCCGTAAAAATAGGAAGTTCAGCCAATTGGACAAAAATATGTGCCGGGCTAACTCATGCTGCGGGAATAAAAACAGATGGAACATTATGGACATGGGGGTATAACTATAACGGACAACTTGGTGATGGTACAACAATTAAAAGGAATACTCCGGCACAAATAGGTTCCGACACAGACTGGATTACAATAGCGGGAGGCAATGCGCACACTGTTGCGATAAAAATGGACGGAACACTTTGGGCTTGGGGTGATAACCGTTGGGGACAATTGGGAGATGGTACAAATGTGAACAAAAGCGTCCCCATACAAGTAGGAACTGCAACAGATTGGAAAAGCGTAGCGTCCAAAGGTAATCACACGCTTGCCATTAAAACTGACGGAACATTGTGGGGTTGGGGCGATAATACTTATGGACAGCTTGGCAACGGTACATTGACAGCAAGCAATGTACCTGTCCAAATAGGCACATCTGCAAATTGGGTGGCTGCTGAAGGAGCAAGATTAAGCTCAATCGGAATTAAAACAGACGGAACACTCTGGACCTGGGGTGATAACCGTTGGGGACAATTGGGAGATGGAACCCTAATTTCAAAGATTGTTCCTACGCAAATAGGAACAGAAACAGACTGGCAAAATTTCAGTATCGGGTTCAATAGCTCCACGATTGCTACTAAAACAGATGGAACGCTTTGGACCTGGGGATATAACGCATTGGGTCAGTTGGGAGACGGGACGCAAATACATCGTTCTGTACCCACTTTGATGCTTACATCTACTGATTGGCAAACTGTTGCGGCAGGAGCTCAGAACACACTCGCAATAAATTCTAGTGGACTTTTAGCAATTTCTGGCGATAATGGTCACGGGCAAATAGGTGACGATACCATCATTCAGAAGAAAATATTCACTCCTGTTAAGTGTTCTGCAAGCACAATGGTTAGCAACAGAATTTCATCAAACAAGATTCCATTAGTTGGTATCCCATCATTAAAAGATTATCAACTAAAAGTTTATCCCAATCCCGTTTACAATGTATTAACAATCACATATGAAAGAAAAATTTCATCGGTAACTGTTTATGATATGGCAGGACGACAAGTGTTGAGCAAAATCGTAAATGATAATAAGACCACATTAGATTTTTCAAATTTGCTCCCGGGCGTTTATCAACTTATGGTTAACGACGGTGAAGTTGGAAAAATGGTAAAAGTTATAAAACGCTAAACATCTACATATAAATATATTGTAACGAGTAAGTCTCTAAATAAATTAGTCGTTACATAAACCATGTTAATAGAAACAGCATCATGTATAATTACGTGATGCTGTTTTAGTTTTATTTAAGGGTATTTCATTCTTAGAACTTCATTAGTTTTAATCGTTAGCCATCAGAGAGATTGTTTCTTATGCAGTTGAAAAAGTACTTTTATATATCACAACACATTAATATCAATGTTCTGCTCACAGTATGTATTTCTCTTTCTGTTATCTTATTTCCAAAAATTCCAGTTAACTCCGTCATAAACAGCGATAGCATTACTTTCTGTATCGTAGCACATCATTCCCTGATAAGGTTTTAACACTGAAAGATGAGGATTTTTAATGTGCGGAAGGACCAGCGCTTTGTCTGCTGACTCAAATATCAATATGCCTTTTGCTATGCTCGAATCTGAACCAATGATAACACCATTGCCGACCTCACTTCCGGTAATTGGTACCATATCAGTGATGCTTCCCTCATCCGACATATCTTTCCATACTCCGTTTTCGTAAAACTTGTTTTTCCCGCTCTGTCGGTCAAAGACGAATGTCCCATTCTGTGAATTTGACGGTAACGGCATTGAAGTGACTGCCGGTAATATAAGACCTTTAGTATTGGTCGTTTCTATATCAGTAAGCAGATTGCTTGCTGTGTTACCTGCAAACTCCATTAACGAGCTATTTCCTGAAAGACTGGCTTTGCCAATTGCTACCTGTGCATAACTTACTTTCAAGAATAGAATAAACAGTAAAATAATTGTTTTTTTCATTATTAATTAGGTTCGTTACAAGTTCTTCTGATACAGTTCCACCCAGCACCATTATAGAGTTTTACACATTGAGAAGCAATATCATAAATGATCATTCCTTTTTTAGGTTCCACAACAACTGATGAATTTGGTACCCTACTGATAACCATACCCTTATTAGCGGAATTTAAGGCAATAAAACCGTTGGGTATACCGCCTTGAGAAATCTCGGGACCTTCAGGCCAATTTCTGTAACGTTCAGATAAAGTAGATATTCCCAATTTGGTGTACGAAGCAGGAATGCCTGCAACTCCTGGCTTATAACAGTAGTCTACCTTGATATTGATATTCGCATTATTGCTGGTCAATCCTGCGTTATCTTTTATACTATACTGTATAGTTGCGGTTGTACTGTAAAAATCTGTAGCTGGAGTAAATGTTAATATTCCAAAATCATCGACTTTCCATCTTCCTTGATTGGTAATATCAAAGCCCTTAACATTTCCACCGCTACTAATCACATTAATTGAGTTAGCAGGTGCAATAAGATTTATGCTTGAGGGAACAAGAATTCCACCATCAGAATCATTGTCATTAGTCGTTAAATTAAAAGTCTTTACATTATTCTTAGGAGCAGAGAATGTATCATGACCTGCAAATGGGGGGCGGTTTATTCCAAAATTGTTGCTCAGCGATGAACCTGTTAAAAGTACTGCCGGTATCGTATTAGAGATTGTGCCGACGCGGTTTCCTACTACTGAAAAGCCAGGTGGAACGGTCATTTCGATAGTATAAGGTCCAGGAAATGTATTGGTGTTTATATTATCAAAGAAATAAAATCCATTGCTATCAGTTATTGCATTCTTTACAAATACATTGTTACTTTTTAAAGTCATTGAAACTCCACTATATCCAATGCCGTCAGGTGTACCCGCATTATTATCATTAAAAACCGTTCCATTGAAACTCGCAGCAAATGTGATTGACTGTTCATTGTAAGCGCCTATGAAAGCCAAATCGGACGAACCCGAAAACGTCTGTATAAGTTGAACTGCTTGTGAATAATTTGAAGAATTTATACCGAATTCCGACCAGTCAGCAGCTAATACACGGATCACCCTTGTGCATGAACTCGAAGTACTTGCACTGTAGGTTGGTGGATTGGTATTTGCATGATAAAACTTCCAACATGCGCTCCCAATACTGGGAACTGTACTAAAAGAAACCACATAGGGAGTTCCTATGGTCTGACCAGATTGATTCACGAATTTAAAAGTATCAGGTAAAGTAGTGTCGTTAATCGTACCTACCTGTGTAAAAATCAAATCAGGAACATTATCTCCGATAGAAGATGGCACAATACCCAAGGTATTCAAGCTAATGCTAGATCCTGAAGTAATATTAAATAAAGCTGTTCCCAAGTCAAGCCCCTGTATACCATCTGAAAGATACTGAACAAGATTATTACTTACAGGAAGAGGCGAAACATTACCGTCGCCTCCGTACTTCTTCCCAACTCCTATATAGGTATCACCATTAGCAGCTGGTATTGTGTATACCGGTAAAGCAATGTAGCTTCCTGCCGTATAAGGAATGTTATTATTGTCTAATATTAGATTATTGACTCCTGTGCTAAATGTTGTTGCTGATACTGGCCCAATGCCGTCTGGATCCCAGGTAAATGCAAGTAGATTGTGGCTGTTGTCAGGCTTTATGCTTGCACTCATATCGCTGTTCCAGTATCCCGCATAATCAGAATAAATGCGTGATACAGGTTTTTGAGCAAATAAAAGCGAAGAAATGCCTAGTCCAATAAGAACTAAGAGATACTTCATCATCAAAATTTTCAGTTTTCGATAAGCAATTTAGTAATAATTACTGAATTGATTACAATTCACTTTATGAATCTCTCTAAAAAGTGAATTTTATCATGAATTTAACATTTTAACACAAAATATATTGTTTTTATGAATAGTAATTAAAATTATAAGGAAAACATTGTCGTACTAAGTAAAAAATACCACAACAATTAAAAAATAAATATAAAAAACTGTTTTATAGATTAATACATCAACGAATAAATTATTCCAACTTTGTCAATGTAAAATTTGTAACTGTCAACAGAGATCATATTTAAACGCTCTAACATATATTTAACTGTAATTTGTTTTCTCTTACTGTATTCAAAATTTGTTTTACTGAATATCTATGCTTTTTAATTATTCTTATAAAATCAATAAGAAAATTCCATTGCTTTCTCATTATTTTTATTGTCTTGATTTCCACAATACAACTGTTTTCAGATGAATACTTGCAGGCTTTTTCCATTAAATTAACTATGCTATTTTACGCAGATAAGGATTAACGTAAAAGTAATATTACTTTCATCTTGGAAAAAAAAATACTGATTTTATGGTTTCTAATTTCACTTTAAGTTCCGTAGCAAGTTCAAATTTGACAGTTAAAGTGGAAAGAGGACTCTAAGTTTACCCGAAATTATTCATAATAATAAAAGAGATGTTTAGAAGCAGTCTCTTAATGTAATATATCGTCTCAGCATATCTGAGGTCACTGTTAAGGGTTAGTGAGAAATATTCATCTTTTTTATCAGTAATATACGGAAAGCTTGCCTCGTCAATATACAACGAAATAATCATTATATTTACCAAAGTATGAGAAGAACCGGAGTCTATTGTAAAGCCTTTAATTTTGTAAGATCAAATCATCAAGCTGGAAAATTAGTGGCGATATATAATTTGCTATTAACCATATTTTTAAAAACGCCGACAAGAAAGTTATAGTTTGATTTATGTCGAATAAGCGATCCAGATTTTAAAAATTACTCTGAAATTGCTCAGCTTTATAAGGATTAGTTATCCCATTATGATAAAATTAACAGCTAATTATTATACAGATCCTGATGTCACCTTTTTGGCGAAGGATCTCTTGGGTAAAATTATTTATACAAAGATTGATGGTATCACAACAGCCGGTATTATCACAGAAACAGAAGCTTACTTCGGAATTGATGACAAGGCATCTCATGCCTACAAAAATCGTCGCACTGCAAGAACGGAGGCTATGTATGGCAAGGGTGGCTTGACCTATATTTATTTATGTTATGGAATACACCACCTGCTAAATATTGTTACCTCAAGCGAAGGTGATCCGAAATGTGTCTTACTCAGAAGTATTGAACCATTTCACGGTCTTGCTGAAATGGAAATAAGACGAAAAATACCTGCAAAAAACACTAAAATATCTTCAGGACCAGGATCGCTAACAAAAGCTTTGGGAATAGACCTGACCTTTAACAAAGAGAATTTAACAAAGAACCGTATATGGATTGAAGATCATGGAATCTATTATCATGAATCTCTAATTTCGCAGGTGTCCAGGATAGGAGTTGGCTATGCTGAGGAACACGCTTCTCTGCCGTTACGGTTTTATATAAATGATTCAAAATATGTAAGCAATAAGATAAGCAAATCAATATTAAAACAATAAGCTTTATATGTAGCCTACACATCGCTCTGATTATATACACATTTGGCATTTACAGAGCATAGCGTACATAAATTATAAAATAGTTAATATTAAAATGAATCAAGCATGTAAGTAAACTGCTCGATTAACTATCTTCTAAAGACCATTAGAAAAAAAAAGCAGCCTGTCGGGCTGCTATCTTTAGTGCTTATAAAAAACTCTATGCTTTCGATGCTTCAAGATTTATTTCCGAAACTGCAAGTTTTGTGAGCAAAGAATCACAGTTTTTCTCTTCATCAAGGGTCTGGTGAAGAATTTTCATCGCTTCACTTTCTTTAAGCAACTTACAATAAGAAATTAAGGTACCATAAGAAGCTATTTCATAATGCTCAACTTTTTGCGCCGCAGCTATAATTCCAGCGTCCCTTACAGGACCGGACTCTGTCTCTTTCATGATGTTCTCTCCTTCCTTAATAAGACCATCCATTGCGTCACACTTTTCTGCTTTAGCTTTCTCGCCTAAAACCTCAAATGCTTTCTCAAAACGCGATATCTGCTCTTCTGTTTCAATCTGATGTTCAGTAATTGCTTTTTTCAGTTGTTCAGAAGTAGCATTTTTCTCCATTTTTGTCAAGGCTTTTTTGAGATGGGTTTCTGCTCAGTATAAATCTTTTAAGCCGTCAATGAGAAAATCTCTTAAACTGTCTGCTGCATCACTTTTCGTTTTTAATTTTCCGTTTGAAGCAGTGGACTATGTGCTTGTCTTTGTTTCTGTTTTTTGTGCCATAATATTTTTAATTTGGTTGTACTTCATTATTACGAAAATTAAGCCACACAGAGCCTTTGTGGTATATTTTTTCTAGTTTTAAAAATTCGAAGAAAAATTATAGTTTATTATAGAATTTTAAATCTCCAATTCACGATCAACACTCAACTCAGTATATAATGTTCCGTAAAAATCTTGCAAAACCAAAAAGCTTTCATGATGCAATTCTCTTTTCATTGTAGATAAGTCGTAAATATCCCAAATCCCGCTGTGATGCCAATTATCTAAATGATCCCAATCCGGCCGGTCGATCAATGGGTAAATACAACATCCTAAAAGAGGAATCCCGGTTTTTAAAATAGAAAAGCATTCTTCTGTTACAGATTTTAACCATTTTGCACGGTCTTCTCCGGGATGACTTGTTTCAGATATAATAATTGGTTTTCCGTACCTTGTAAATACAGTTTCTATAAGCTTCTCAAGACTTCGGTATAATGGATGAGGCGGTCGTTCTCCCCACGGAACAGTTTCATGAGTTTCATTAATCCATTGATTATTGTAATAGTAATTTACACCGATAATATCAAGATATTCCGGCTTACCTCTTAACTCAGGACAAATTTTACCGCAGAGGATATCATGAACCTGAAATTGCTCGAAATGCTTTTGTTCTGCTTTTAATAATGCTGCCGGGTCTGATGCGTTATTTGAAATAATACTGACCAACGGTTCTGTCAGCATAATTCTTATTGAAGGATCAACTTCCTTCATTAGCTCAATCCCCTCAATATACGCTTTCATAAGCGCATATTTAACCTCCCATCCTTGCCCGATACAATATGGAGAAGTTCCTCTTACATCGCCACCGAGCCAAGATAAAAAACTCACTTCATTAATTGGCGTAACAATCAATTCTCCATAAGGATCCAGATTTCTGTATTTTATTACAAAGGCCCGGCAAAGCTGACCGAATCTACGGGCAAACATCGGATGAAGTGGAGTCAGATCATCAGGAAAGCCAAAATGGCAAATATCCCATATAATTTGGATATTGTTATCTTTTGCAGTAGCCATCATATAATCTAAATCTGACCAATCATAGTCATAAGGACGGATTTCAACTGTACTCCACCTTATACCTTCACGAATAGTCTTTATTTTTAGTATGTTTAAAAGATCGTAATCTTCCCGAAGTTTTATATCATGTCCTGATGCTGAAAAAAGATCCACTCTGTTTCCGAATGCATTAAGATGATCCGCACATTCAAAACCACCCATTAAAAAACTTTTAAATGGATTTTTATAAAAAGTAGAAGAAACATTACTGAACATATTCTTCTTTTGTTTTAATTTTCTTGAATAATGCTAAAGACTGCGCAACAACCTGATCCATATTATAATATTTATAGGTTCCTAAACGACCCGTAAAATAAACATCGGTATGGGATTCAGAGAGTTTTTTATACTGATTGTAAATTTCTTGATTCTGCTTTCTTGGTATCGGATAATAAGGATCGCCTTCAGCAGTTGGATACTCGTAAACAATCGTGGTATTTGGATTTTTTTGTCCAGTTAGGTGTTTAAACTCTGTAATTCGGGTATACAAGTTAGAAGTGGGATAATTGACAGTTCCAGTTTTCTGAAAGTTTTCTTGATTTAATGTCTCAAACTTAAAATTGATCGAACGATATGGCAGTTTTCCGTAGCAATAATCAAAATACGAATCAATAGGACCAGTATAAATCATTTTTTTAAATGGAATTACATCAACAATGTCATTATAATCGGTTTGTAACATAATACTTATGTTCTCGTGAGACAGCATTTTTTTAAACATTTCAGTATAACCTTTTTTGGGCATGGCCTGAAAAGTATCCGTAAAATAACGGTCATCTTTATTGGTTCTTGTCGGAACACGTGCAGTTACAGATGCATCCAATTCGGACGGATCCAAATCCCACTGTTTCTTTGTATAGCCTTTAAAGAACTTTTCATACAATTCTTTTCCAACAGCATTTAAAACCACATCTTCTGAAGTGAGTATTTGGTTTCTTTTTTCAGCTTTAGACGCAAGAAAATCTGTAACCTCATCTGAACTAAGCTCTTTTCCATATAAAGAATTAATTGTAGTTAAATTAATCGGAATTGGAACAAGCTGCCCATCAACACTTCCCAAAACCCGATGTTCGTAGGGCCTCCAGTCCGTAAATTTGCTTAAATATTTAAAAACATCCTCCGAATTCGTATGAAAAATATGAGGACCATATTTATGGATAAGAATACCTTCTTCATTATAAAAATCATAAGCATTACCTGCAATATGATTTCTTTTATCTACTATAAGAATCTTCTTTCCTTCTTTGGCAAGGCGTTCAGCCAGGACAGTGCCGGCAAAACCACAACCTACTATTAAAAAATCATACATGGTTTATCTGTTTTTGAGTGTTTTTAAACTTTACATTATTGATTAAGGTGCTCATCATAGAAAAAGTATGATCCCATGAATCATTTTCCAAAAAATGATCAACTTTTCTGAGCCAATGATCTCTATCCTTATCTCTAAAAATCTTTTCAGCCTCTTCTATAAAAGATTCTGAGCCATTAACAATTTTTACCAAACCTGCATTCCCATATGGATGTATAACATCTTTAATGGCGGTGGATATTACAGGTTTTCCTGCTGCAAGATATTCCGGGGTTTTTGTAGGACTTATAAATTCTGTTGATTCATTTAAGGCAAATAATATCAAAGCAATATCCCAGTGAGCGATATATGTAGGCAGCTCGGTGTAAGATTTTGGTCCTAAATAATGAATATTATGTCCTTGTGGTAAATCACTTTTATCAATCTTCACAACCGGACCGATAATTACAAACTGCCACCCCGGACGAAGATGAGCCACATTTCGAAGAAGATCTATATCAAAACGCTCATCAATGACCCCGAAGAATCCAAGTCTCGGATGACTAATTGATTCCTGATCATATGGATCTGACTGTGGTACTCTTGCCTGCTCAAAATGATGCTTATCAATACTGCTAGGCATTGCATGAATATTTTGGTGGCGATTTTTTTTTGCCTGAAAAAGCGAGTAACCGCCTGTAAAGACAACATCAGCTTTTCTGAAGAGTTCATTTTCCAGCTCTATGAGGTGAGGCGGGGCAAATCGGAAGGCAGACAGTTCATCCATAGAATCATAAACAATGATTTCCGGTGCTAATTGATCGGTAAACTGTAATGCCATCGGTGTATAATACCAGCTGATATAACTTTCAATATTGTATTCAGAGATAAGATTCTGAATAAGATTTTGGACTTGGATTTCGGAACTACTAGGATCTTTTATTAAGAGCTGGACGATACAAACACCATCCTGTAAATTGACGACATATTCGTCCCTTTCAGCTATTTTTGGTTCTTCAAAATAGAAAACCTGGTATTGAGTAGCGAATCTTGTGAGAAGGTGTTGAGGTCTTTGATAGACGAAGTTCCACGATAGATGACTAAAACAGAGTAGATGCTGCATAATTATGTAATTTGGTTTTGTAGTAACAATTTAGCTAAACTTTTCTCCTAAACTTATGACTGTAAGCATACAAAGAACATATTGGAATAATCATTTAAACTGTATTATTTAGCATTTAAGTACATATAAAACTCTTATTTTTCTCTTATTGAAATTTATTCCGTAGAACCAACATATCATCACTCACTTTCTTATCCAAAACTTTAGCATATTGTTGTGTAGTTTTTATATTTGTATGTCCAAGCATTTTACTCACACTTTCAATCGGAACGCCATTAGACAATGTAACAGTAGTAGCAAAAGTATGTCTTGCTATATGGAACGTCAGATCTTTATTGATTCCACAGACGCTGGCAATTTCTTTGAGATAGGAATTCATTTTCTGATTGCTGAGAACAGGAAACAGAACATCTGAATCGACACATTGCGGATGATTCTCATATTTTAAAACCATTTCCTGAGCCACGGGCAATAAGGGAACCCTTGTTGAAGTATCAGTCTTTTGACGATGAGTAAAAATCCATTGGTCGCCATCAACGCCGATATTTATGTTAGACTTAGACAATTGCTTGACATCCACATAAGCCAGACCGGTGTAGCAACTGAAAAGAAAAATGTCGCGAACCTGATTCAACCGGTCTGATGTAAATTCCTTTTCGTAGATCATCTGAATTTCTTCTTTGGTAAGATAAGGACGTTCCACAGCTTTTATTTTTGCTTTATAGCCGAGAAAAGGATCTTTGGTGATCCAACCGTGCGCCATACACAAACGAATGATCTTTTTGAAATTTTTGAGGTATTTCACAGCGGTATTGTTTGCGCATTTACGGACACTGCGTAGCCAGAAATCATAATCACTGACAAAACCGTGATCTATTTGCGTGATATCAATATCAGAAACTTTGTATTTCCAATAAATGAATTCCTGGGTATGCTTTAAAGATGTTTTGTAACGTTCCAGTGTTCCGGGAGCAAAATCCTGACCGACCAAAGCTTCCACTTTGTCATTATGCTCCTGGAATATGGGAATAAGCATTCTTTTTTCAATATCCGTTCCAAGCAGTTTAGATTTTAAACTCTCTGCACTAACAACAATTTCTTCTTTCAGCATTAAAAAGTGGAAATCATATACTTGCTGTTCTAACGTTTTAAGATAAGAGTTCAGTGTCTTAATTTCTTGGCTATTACCTATAGCTTTCTGTGCTTTATTATTCCACTTCTTAGGGTCGATATACCTTTTAGCCGCAATCTCTGCTGCCTTGCCATCTATTGTGATTCGTAAATAGATAGGAGCGGTTCCGTTTGTTCTGATTTTATTCTTTTTGATGTAGAGTAAAAGGTTGAATGTTTTGTTCATAATGTGATAACTTTAATGGTTTAATAATTTACTTTTTGTTACCACTTTTTGCAAGATGTACAATCGTTAGACTGCCTATTGGTCAGGCTTTCCAAAGATTTCAGTGACCTATTTTGATATTTTCTTGATTGGTCACTGAATAGGTCACTTTTATTATGGCCTTTTTTGTTTTATTTTGATACTGCGCTAAAACAAAAAACGCTGTAAACATTGATGTTTACAGCGTTTTAGCTTATTTTGGTTTCCCCAATGGCGGAGAGTGAGGGATTCGAACCCCCGGACCTGTTACAGTCAACAGTTTTCAAGACTGCCGCAATCGACCACTCTGCCAACTCTCCTTACTTGCTACGATTTCTCGTTTTCAGTGGTGCAAATATAAAGTGTTTTTCGCTGATTGCAAAACATTTTAAGGATAAATTTTAACAAAACTTAATAATCAACTATAAATCAAGGGAATTATTTTTATTGATTAATTTCTACAACAGACAAAACAAACAATATTAAACAAAAAAGCATCTCTTTCGAGATGCCTGAATATCTAAAATAGGGAAATTTGCTAATGTAATTCTGCTAAATATTTTTCAGCATCCATTGCCGCCATACATCCGCTTCCTGCAGCCGTAATTGCCTGTCTGTAGATATGATCCTGAACATCTCCTGCAGCAAAAACGCCCGGAAGATTTGTTCTTGAAGAACCTTTTTCAGTAACGATATATCCGTTTTCATCCAGATCAATTTGACCTGCGAAAATATCGGTATTTGGCTTGTGACCGATGGCGATGAAAATTCCGTGTACATCAATCGTCGATTTTTCCTGAGTCTGATTGTTAATGACAACAGCTCTTTCTACCAAATTGTTTTCACCTTCAATTCCAATTAATTCATGATGAAATTTCACTTCGATATTCGGAGTGTTTTCCACTCTGTGAACCATTGCTTTTGAAGCTCTGAACTCGTCTTTTCTTACCAGCATGGTTACTTTATTTACCAATTTAGCCAAGTAAGTAGCTTCTTCAGCCGCAGTATCTCCTGCTCCGACAACGACTACATCTTTTCCTCTGTAAAAAAATCCGTCACAGGTTGCGCATGCAGAAACTCCTCCTCCATTATATTTTTTCTCGTCATCAAGACCTAAATATTTTGCAGTAGCTCCTGTAGAAATAATTACAGATTTAGCAAAAATCTCTTTGTTCCCCGCATATAATTTATGAATACCACCCACTTCTTTTGAAAATTCAGCTTTGGTAATCATTTCGTAATGCACTTTTGTGTCGAATCTTTCAGCTTGTTTCTGAAGATCCATCATCATTTCAGGACCTGTAATTCCTGCAGGATAACCCGGAAAATTATCAACTTCTGTTGTTGTTGTTAATTGTCCTCCCGGTTCAAGACCTGTATATAATTCAGGTTTTAAGTCTGCTCTTGCTGCGTAAATTGCCGCTGTAAAACCTGAGGGTCCCGATCCAACGATCACACAATCTAAAATATTTTGCTCCATAATTTATTAATCAATTTCAAGGGTGCTAATTTCGTAATTTTTAATGTTTAATTAAAGTAAATTTAATGATAGTTGTCAATATTTAATATGTCGAATGTCAATGAACGATTTAACCGTTTTTAATTTTCTAGAAACTTCCTCAATTCATAATTCATATTATTTTTATTCAAATTCAAAATTTTGAGATCCTCTTCTACTGAATTTCCACTTTTTAAAACCATAAACAATTTTTCTTTACCAAATTTAGAAATGATCATTTCACACAAAACAGCTGAAATTACATAAGGAATTGGTGTTTCCTTTTCAAAAAATAATCTTTCGTAGATGTCTAAGTGTTCAAAAGCATCAAAACCAGGATTTTCTGTCAGAAAATTTTTCAATTTTTCTTTCTGCCATTTATAATCAAACTTTCCGCTTCCTCCAAAATAAGTGGCAATTCCTTCATCAAAATAGGGATTTATTTTAGGGAAGAGTTTTGATGTAAATAAATGAACAAGTTCGTGGGTATAATATTCTGAGTTATTTCCTGAAAAAATAATGTTATAACCTTCTGCAAATCCGCCAGATTTATCAGCATACATCATCGGATGATAATCAAAACCTTTCAATTTAAACACTTCTTCGGGAGAAATTGTTGAATAATATGTAATAGGAAATTTTTCAGCTCCGAAAAAGTCTGAAAGCATATGAATGTCTTTTTTTTGTGCTTCAGCTTCGGCAATATTATAATTTTTATTTGGTGAAATATAATAAGTTACATTATCCTCATTTTTAATTTTCCAGTTTTTTGTTGCGTAATCAATATATTTACTAAAGAAAACTCTGTCTCCTTTTTTTACAGCGATTACATTATAGATTGCTTTTATAAGATTGGATCTTGTTTCCGAGTTATATCCGATAAAAGCTATTTTTACAATTCTTTTATCATTTTCGTCTGTTGGGATTATTTCCATAACTGACGGTTGATAAAAATTATTTCCTAATTTTCCGCTCTCAATACCGATAATTTCGTAGTAAGGAGATTTGAATCTTTTAAAGTCTGAATCAAGCCAAAATTTAGGATCTTTTGTTTCTAAAAATTCTTCAAGAGTTTCAATAATTTTAGCATTGAATGAATCTTGCTGATTTATGGCAGGAGAAATTGATTTTATTCTGAATTGTGAATAAGAAAAATGAAATAATAGAACTAAAACCAGTGTATATAGACTTCTCATATTTAATTTTTTACAACTAAAACCTATCAATATTAAACGAAACTTTTAAATGATCACAACATTGCGGCCCGACCTGAGTGGAGCTCTTTTTGCTGCAACGCAGTGGAAGCAAAAAAGCGGGAACGGAGGGCGGAAAAGTCGCCATTGTAAAAATATATAAAAAATGACTTTCGACGTAGTCAAATTGTTGCCAAAACAGAAGTTTAAAATAACTTTCGAAGTAATCAAATTTTCACCTCAATGAAAAATTCACTTGCTAAGCAAAATTGACCTTGTCACGATTTACTTTTACACTTTCATCTTAATCTTATCCACATTGATAATTTTGTAAACCAATTCTTTAATTAGTTCAGAATCATCCATATTTACTGCACCCAACCCCTTACCTTTCATATCAAATTCCCTTAAAATAGAAATCACTCGGGTTGCATGTTTTAAAGGATATAATCGCGCTGCCTCCGCATAATCTTTTATAAAATAAGGATTGACACCCATCTGGGAAGCAATAACCTGCGGCGGTTGATTAATCATCGTATTGTAAATAATGATATTTGAGAAATAGCTGTACAGACTCGCCATCATCATTACAAACGGGTTGTTTTTAGGATTTTTACCCATAAAATGAGCAATTCTGAATGCTGCATTAGCATTTTTTGTTCCTAAAGCTTTTTGAAGCTCAAAAACATTGTATTCCTTACTGATTCCGATGTGGTTTTCAACCACGGTTCCGTCTAAGATTTGTCCTTCTTTAAGGATGATTTTCAGTTTTCCGAGCTCGTTGGCAATTCTGGACAGGTCGTTTCCAAGATACTCAGCAAGAAGATGAGAAATATTCGGTGCGGTTTTGATGTTTAATTTAATACATTCATCGGCAATCCATTTCGGGAGGTTATTATCTCTTATCGATTCACTCAGAAAAAGTGCATTGGCTTTATCTAAAGACTTTGTTACCTTTTTACGGCTATCTAATTTCTTGTGTTTGTGTGCAAAAACCAAAACAGTGGACGGAACAGGATTTTCAACATAGGCTTCCAAAGCTTTGCTTTCATCGTCATTCAGCTTTAAATCCTGTGCTTCTTTTACGATAATCACCTGTTTGTCGCCCATCATCGGAAACTGTCGAGCCAAAGAAAGAATTTCCTGATAGGTTGTATCTTTTCCGTAGGTTACCGTTTGGTTGAAAGCTTTTTCGTCTTCTTCTAAAAAATCGTATTCAAGGGCTTTTACAGCAACATCAATAAAGTAAGGTTCTTCTCCGTGGAAAAAATAAATCGGTAAAACTTCTTTATTTTTAATATTTTTGAGGATTAAATCTAATTCTTTCATCGTATAAATGGAACTTCCAAAACTGAACTTTCAGGAAACTTTTGATTTTAAATTCAAGAAAGACAAAGATAAGTTTTTTATTTATGATTTGGTTCGTAAAACTTACCTTTTGCTCACGCCTGAAGAATGGGTAAGACAGCATTGGATTCACTATTATCTTACTGTAAAATCATACTCTACATCTGCTTTAATTACTGAAAAAAAGATTGTTTTAAATGGTTTAACAAAAAGAATTGATCTTTTAATTACCGAAAAAGCACAGCCTAAAATTCTGATTGAATGCAAAGCTCCACAAATTAAATTAACGGAAAAAACATTTGAACAGACAGCGAGATACAATTCCATTATCGGAGCAACAGAGATTATTTTGACGAATGGTTTGCAGCATATTAATGCTTTTTATGAAGATGGGCAGTATCAGTTTTATAAACCAGATTAGGGTTAAGACCTAAGTTGAGAATTTTTTATAAAAGATAAATAACATTCTATTCATACTCATTTTGAGTTATTTTATTAACTTCGTTACTTAACCACAAAAAACACAAATTTTTCACCCGAATTTCACAATAATTGTCGGTGTGACTTGTGAAAAGCATTAGTGAAATTTGTGTTCAATTAAATAACAAAATATGATACGTTCAATATTATTATCCACACTTTTATTTTCTTCGGCAACAGTTTTCAGTCAGAAATTAAAACCTGTTTCTTATCAGGACGGTTCGCAAAAACTTAACGGATTGGTTACATCGAATGCCGGAAAAAAACTTCCCGGAGTTCTTATTCTTCCTGCATGGAAAGGAATTGACGACGAAGCAAAAACAGCAGCTGCCGATTTGGAAAAGCAAGGGTATATCGCATTTATTGCAGACATTTATGGAGAGGGAAATATTCCGGCCGACAATGCTTCAGCGGCAAAAACCGCTGGGTTTTATAAAAAAGATTATGCAGCTTATCAGAAAAGAATTTCATTAGCTTTAGAACAATTAAAGAAAAACGGGGCAATTTCAGATAAAATTGCGGTTATCGGATATTGTTTTGGCGGAACCGGTGCTTTGGAATCAGCAAGAGGAAAATTGCCTGTTGCCGGTGTTGTTTCTATCCATGGAAGTATCGGGAAAGACCAGTCAAGACCAAATGAAGTTATTTCAACTAAAATTTTAGTAGAAAATCCTGCAGAAGATAAAAGTGTGACGCCTGAAGATTACAATAATCTGATCAAAGAAATGAATGATGGTAAAGCAGACTGGCAAATTATTACTTATGCCAATTCAAAGCATACCTTTACAGACCCAAAATCTCCTGACTATAATGAAGTGATGGCAAAAAGAGCGTGGAATCACACCCTCTTGTTCTTAAAAGAAATTTTGAAATAAAATAAAAATAGCCTCAAATGATTGAGGTTATTTTTTTATATCGTTGATTGTATTACAACTAAAACACCAGCAATATTCCTTTTCTTTATCTTTTAACTTGATTTTTGCAACCTCTTCACAGTTTTCACAAATAGACTTATTGTTCTCGACTTCTTTTGCATCATAATCACAATCGAAACAGCTCCAGATTGTGAGACCATATTTCCCACCGACGAACCAGGTAAATGAACGTTCTTTACATTTCGGACAGACTAATAATCCCATATTTTTAATTATTTTCTGATTCTCTGTTGACCAATTCCATCGAAAAAGCAGGAAGACAAATCGCAAGATATTCGCAAGGTTCTGAAAACGGATTGCTGTAACGGATTCTGGCTCCTTTTTCAATTAAAATACTTTGTCCTTCTTCTAAAACAACATTTTCGCCGTCAATCTCAAATTGCTTTTTACCTGAAATAATGATGGTAAATTCATCAAATTCGGGAGTCTGATGCGGTTCGCTCCAATTTGGCGGAGCAACCATATGAGCAATAGAAATATTTGAATTCTGGGTAGAATTTCCCCAGTGCTCTTCTATTAATTTTCCATCTGTGGTGGGAACGAAAAATGGTGATTTTTGGATTTTATATTTTTTCATGTTTAATTTAAATATTTTTGAACACAAAGTTCACAGAGTTTTTTGACTACTAACTTTTTTTAAGTTTCACAGAGCCGTTTTACTTATATGAGCTTAAAAAGTTTTTTTTTCAATACAGATATTTTACAGTCTGCTCAATCAGCAAAATCTGCGAGAAATATTTAATTAAAATAATCCTCATTTTTGATTTCGTACACAAAATTAGTTCTTGTCGGTTCACCGAAATAAGCTACTTCTTCTTCCGCAATCTTTTTTCCGCCTAGCCTTTCTAATGCAATTTGGGAACGATAATTTTCTTTTCCGATGTGAAAATGAACCGTATCAACGAACTGAAAAATATAATCGAGCATCATTTTTTTGATCTGAGGATTAATTCCTTTCCCCCAAGATTTTGTTCCGTAAAACGTATATCCGATGAAAATACTGTTCTTATTTTCATCAAAATCATAAAAACGGGTGCTTCCCAAAACCTCTCCGGTTTCTTTTTCAACAATTTTAAAAGCACCTTTGCTTTCAACCGCACCTTTAAAAAAGTTTTCAAAAACCTCTCTTTTATATCGGTCTTTATTCGGATGTTGTTCCCAAACTTTCGGATCGGAGGCCACTTCGTATAAAGACTCAAAATCCCCTTGTGATAAGGGGATTAATTGATATTTTTCGTTTTCTAATTCAGGTTGAATTGAAAAATTCATTTTTATCCTTTTTTATTAGAATCTGATTCGATTTTTTTGATTTCTTTTAATTTTTCAGAAATCTTATTTACCGCGTCCAGTTTTGCCGGTTTCAAAGCAACTTCAGCTTGAGCCATATCCCATTTGATAACCAAATTACCGGAATTTTCGTCTGTAGGATTCAAAGTAATTTCAAACCACTCCTGCTTGTCAGCTAATTTATTTACAGGAACCGTTACATCAACCACATCTTGTTTTGGATCGTATGTATAAGCTCCCCACTGCTGAAAATCTTTATTTAGAATTACTTTCCATTCTTTTTCTGTCGGTACAATAAACAAACCGTAAGTTCCCGCAGGAACCACTTTTCCACCGAAATTTACAGACTGACCAAATGTAATTTTTGTTGATGAATTTGCTCCCGCTCTCCAAACCTGTCCGTAAGGAACCAGTTCTCCGAAGATTTTACGACCTTTTACTCCTGGTCTACCATAATCGACAGTGATTTTCGACATTGAAAACTGCTGCTCTACTTTCTGACGCGGACTTGCTGCCGGTACCGAATAATCCTGTGCAAAACTTAAAGCCGAAACCGATATGCAAACTGCGAATAATAATTTTTTCACTTTTTTTAAATTTTGCCTAAAATTACAAAATCGAGTTCAAAAATCACTTTTCGACTTTGATAAATTTTGTTAAATTAAAATGCTGATTTTTATTTTAACGTAATGCTCGCAAAAACTTTTTTTAATATTGTTCTGTATATTTTTGTTCGCTGAGGTGTTTGAGTCCGTCGAATCTTCGATTTTACTCAGCAAAGTTCATAAAATTAAAGATTTCTTTTTGCCTGTTCAATGTGTCTCAGGTTATGGTAAACTACAAAACGGAAGGTATCACCAAGTTTTAATTTAATGAAATTAGAAATAGTAATGCTTGTTTTTGTTTTATTTAAATCAACATTTTCAGCATTATTCAAAAGATGGATCATTTGCTTCTGCTGAGAAATAAATTCATTTAAAATACTTCTATCCAGATTGCTGTGAATGGGATTCATTGATTTAAAGGTTTTCATTTTTTTAAAATTTTCTTTTGGCAGCATACTGTTTGCAAAATAATTTCCTAAAGTTCCCGAACTGAAGATTTCTGTTGGTTTGATATTGGAATTTTGTAATCGTTTACTTATTTCAGGAATGTAAAATTTACCGTAACGATTCAGATGTTCCAGACACTCCAAAATGCTCCAACTTTTTTCTGAAAGTCTGAAATTGAGCATCTCATCCGATTTATTTAAAAGATTTTCAGCAAAATGTAGATTTTCTTCTGTTATCTTTTTCAAATCATATATCAATTGCTTTGTTGCGATCTTCATATTTATTTTTATGGCAAATTTCCTGTTTCAAAAAACAATAAATATTGATTAGAGTCAAGATTTTTTAAGCCTTGATAAAGTTTCCGGACTCATCCTTAAATAATTGGCAATATGTTTATTTGGAATTTCCTGAAATAGCTGCGGGCTTCTTTTTAAGACTCTGTCGTAACGTTCTTTCGGAGAATTGACTAATAAGTCTTTTTCTCTTTCAATCTGTTGCAAAACTAAATCTTCCAAAATAGCCGTCCATAAATTTAAATTCTCATTTGAAGAAGTAATGAATTTGTAGAAGTCCTTTTTTGAGGCAACTTTTATTTCGGTTTTCTTAATTGCCTGAATATAAAAATCAGTTGGTTTTTCAGATAAAAACGAGTCAAGACATACAATGATATTCTCTTTATAACCAAAACGGATGACTCTTTCCTGATCTTCATCTCTGATAAAAATCCGTAAACTTCCTTTTTCAATAAAATAAATATTGCTATCGATATCGCCTTCCAGCGTAAGAAAATGATGTCTGTTGATGACTTTCTTCTTTTGAAACAAATCTGCATTAAGCAGAGTCTGAATAATATTCACAATCTGAATTTTAAATTAAATAAAAACCTCATAAAAATATATGAGGCTTGAAAATTATAAAAGAAATCTATTCCGGCAATGCTTTCCATTTCTGAAGGATGGCAGTATAGAAATACATAAAAATAAACCCTAAAATTAAAATAATATAACTCAGGCCAAAACCAAGAGATTCCATAATTGTACTACAGTTTTCGTATGCCTCTCCTGTCTCAGGGTTGTAAACTGTTCCGCCACAAGCATCTCTCTGATACATTGTAATAATGGCAAATATTAAAAATACAAAAAGTACAAAACCATTCATTGAAATATTAACAAAGATAGAAGAGATCAGTTTTCTGAATCTGTTTATCATCGTTAATGGAATCAGTAATATGATAAGGCCTACTAAAAGGGTAAGATGAGAAGCAAAATATTCTTCTTTTCCGCTTAAAGAAAATGAATAGAAAACAGTAAGTAAAACAACAGACAGCACCAAAATCCCCGCGCTGATTACGCTGAAAAGCAAAGATTTCAACCCAGTAATTCTGAAGCTGAAAATGAAGGTTGATAAAAAGAATGCGATCCATAGATATATATGAATATTCTCAGAAAAAAAGTCTTCTTTCTTCACAGAATCAACATTTTTCAGCAAATCTTTCATGCTCTCAGTTTTATAATAATAGTTCGTAAGATTATTTTTAAAGTACTGATCCGGCGAAAGCTGTTTGTTGATTTCCGGGTTGAAAGCTTTTATTTTGATGCTGTCATCCACAATTCTTCCGTCACCGTCCACTGTTGCAGCAGCAGAATCCGCGTACACTGCAGCTGTCTGAACTTCATCAACAGCAGAATAACCATCATCAGTATCTTTTCCCGGTTCGTAATCCTTAAAAAAATATCTTACCTCAAAATCAGAATTATTCGGCGTATAAATCATTTTTGTCCAGATTTTTGCATCCAGATTATTCTTAACTTTAAATTCTTTTGAAATATTGATAAAGTCTGTCAGAAGTTTTTCAAGTTCAGCAGGATTTTTCTTATTTAAAAGCTTTGCCGTTTTTTCATTGATAATTGCTTTTCTCTTTTTTAATACAAAATCAGGATAATCCTTATCATAATCAATATCTGTATACGAATATTGATTTGAAAAATCATAATCGTAAAACAAGTTTGAGAAATTGTAATAACTCGGTTTTGTAGTTTTAATATAAGGTGAAAGATCTACAACATCTTTTTTGAAGTAAAAAACTTTAGAATTTTCTGTCTGTTCACTGTAGGCTTCCGGTGTTTTTGCCGACCTTTCAGGTTCAGGTACTATAAACTGATTCTTTTTATCCTTTTTGTATGAAGTTTTAGAATATATTGTATAAAACTGATAAACACGGTTATAATACACAAAATACTTCTTATCCCGTACCGCATGGTCAACATTTGTTTCGCAATAAAGATCATAAAAAGGTTTAGGATATAATCTGTTTTCCAGCGTGTAATCTTCAATATTTTGAGAGAGAAAAGGTATTGCACGGTTAATGACATCTATATTTTTTGCCATTTCTTTATCTGAATATTTATTGTTGATAAACATTCTGAAACCCGTCATGTAAGAAAAATAAAATGTCGTACAAGAAAAGATAATTATAAAATACTGTACAAACTGACCAAACAGCTTTCCTTTTGAAGAGGGATAAAAATTTTTGAACGCATTGTTCTTAAACATCATCAAAAGCCATCCTACAAGCAATAAGATTGAAATAATAAGATGAATAAAGATGACACCATCCTGAAAATAATCATTTTTTACACTATATTTCTGAAGCGAAATCGGGTCAATGTGAGAAAGATAACCAATCACAAAAAAGATAATGTGTGCCGCTAAAGCAGCCAAAAGCATCCATACAATTTTGGTATTCCAGATGGTAGGATATTTTTCAAGCAGAAATTGATTGAATTTATTGAGTTTTTGCATTTTAATTGAATTAATGAAGATTAATTAACGAAAAACCTTCTTGTGGAAGACGAAATATTCCGGATATACACCATCTCTGTTTTGGCACTTCCCAAAGCAGAAATCACATCATAAAATGCAGTTTCTGGCGAAAAATAAGCAACATAAACTCCACCGTTGAAATTCAGTTTTTCGAGATTGAAATCTTTGAAAACTTCCAGTAATTTTTCACGCGATTCAGCCGTATCAATTTCTATAATTAAATGCCCGTTTTCCGTATTCTGAAGCTCGGAATTATCTTTGTACTGCCCATTTTTAAGGAAAATTACTTTATCAGAAATCTTTTCCACTTCATATAATTGTTGTGAACTCAAAATCAAAGCAATCGGGTTGTTGACTGAATTGGCGATTGATTTCAAATCTTCCAGAATCACCTGTTGTGCCAGAACATCCAGATTCGCCAACGGTTCATCCAGTAACAAAATTTCAGGCTTTCGGAGAAGTGTTCTTGCCAGTTCAAAACGCATTTTGTACCCGGAAGAAAGTTCATTCCATTTCAGATGTTTGTAATTCCACAATCCGAGCCGGGCAATCATCATTAAAGTTCTGATTTCATTTTCTTCAGGTTTTACGGCGTAATTTGCAAGAACAAACTTAAGATTATCCTTCAGACTTCCATACCATTTTTCGGTACGTTGCGGAATATAAACCAATTTTGTACGCAGATTGTATTCATCTTTTGGTTCAGTATTGAAAGAATAATTAAGTTCACCTTCGTTAAAAGAAATTTCTTTAGCTAAAATTCTTAAAAGTGTTGTTTTCCCATTTCCGTTCTCTCCTACCAAACCATAAACCTGCCCTTTATTGATTTCCACGGAAACCGGCCCTAACGAAAAACGGTTGCTTCCGTAAGATTTCAGAATATTTCTTGCCCGCAGTACAGATTTCTCCAAAGAATGTTCCTGAACGGGAATTTTTTCAATTTTCTGAAGAAGATTTTTTGATTTTTCAATCAACTCTTCGGTATATACAGGATACTTTTCTTTCCAGTCTGTCAATTCAATCGCTTCCTTATAAATAGCCATATCTTGTGTATCCATAGCACAATCGAGCAGTTTTCTGAATCCCAGAACGGTATCTCTATTGTCGAAGAAACGATGAACTTCGTTCACACGATGTTGATGTTTGGTCATTTGTTTTATTTAATAAATCTAATATAAATAAAATTCAAGAATAATTTATGTCAATTTATAGAGATAAATTTATTGATTATATTTGATGAAATTTGTCTTTTAAAAATGTTTACAAAATCAGTCTTCGGTTTATCATTTATTGTAGGTTTTATTACGGTTACTGCTCAGGAAATTATTCCTTTCAGATTGACCAAGCACAATAACATCATTGTAAAAACCCTGGTAAATAATAAAGATTCGCTTCATCTGATGTTTCAGATTGCAATGGAAGAATGTTCTATCTCTCCACAGAGAACCCGGAAAGCAGACCACATAAAATTCACCAATGAAATGAGTAACGGAAATGTCGTTCAAATCGGAAACAAAAAATACGAAAATATCCTGTTTTTTGATAATGAATTTTCTGGACATGAATCTGACGGTAAGATAGGAACCGGAATTTTTAAAGATAAATATTTCAAAATCGACTATGATCATAGCCAATTTGTAACCTACGATAAGGAGCCTGATTTAAAAGGTTATCAAGCCATAAATCTTTTGGAAAAAAACGGACAATATTTTATCGCCGCAGATAATGTGGTTGAAGACAAATAGCAGGAAGCCTATTTTCTTTTACAGTCAGGATATTCAGGTGGTTTAATTTATAGTGACCAATTTGCAGAAGACAATCAGTTAGATAAAAAACTAAAAATAATCGGAGAAAAAGAGCTCAAAAATTCTTCAGGAAAGACCATGATTTCCAAACAGGCAATTTTACCATTTTTCAAGCTTGGTGATATTGTTTTAAGAAACGTTACAGCCGGATTTTTCATAGGAGAAATTAAAAATCAGAAGACCAATTATCTTGCTGCCGATGTGATGCGCAGATTCAACTGGATCTTTGATAAGGACAGGAAAACGGTCTACATAAAAGCGAGTAAGTATTTTAATGAACCATACTATGAAATCATATGATAAAATTCTGATTAAAATTACCACTATAATTAATACAGTAATGTTAATTTAATTAAATGTCCTATAAGATTATTCTAATAGCATGTGTATCTCGACCGGAGTTTATGGATGAATTTTGGAAAAGAAGTGAATTTTAATTACATTTTAATTCAGGTTTTTTTCCAGCTTTTCCAAATATTGCATCCAAGCGCTTGAACAGTCTCCATAACATTCAAAATATTACGAGCAACATACAGAAATTGATGCTTTTCTAAATGAAATGAGCTCAAAATATTCTATTTAGATTTCAATCAAATTCTTTTGTCTTGAAACAAAGGAACCAAAAATTCAAGACTTGGAAACTTCCGCTAAAAATTAAAATTTAATCCTAAAATTCCAAAAACTTGCGCGAATTCAAGATTTGTTCTTCGGTTGAAAATTTGTCTCGCGCTTCAAACAGTGGGAATTTTTTAACGGATTAATTTTTAATTTTCTTAACGCTCCATTTTCCTATGTCGTAAAATATTGAAAATAGCCTTAAATTATCTAATATGTTTTAATGGATAATAGTTTCTTTGATTTATTTTGATATGGATCTAATATAAGATTTAATCGATTGTTCATAAACGAATTTTTTTTCAAATGAATTCTTAATTTTAGTGAGTTTATTCAAATTAATATTTGCAATAAGTAAAATGCTTTTTTTAACTTCTTTTACTTTCCTTTTATCAATAAACATAAAATTTATTCGAATAAAAAAGTCTTCATAAATTATTATGATTGCTAAAAAGTAATAAAACGGAAAACTTATTAATGTTAATATAATTGGTAAGTAGAATGACTTTAAATTTGTCTCGGTTAATAAATTTCTATAATCACTAAATGTTTTATAGGAAATATAAATCAAAATTGCTATTCCGAATATTGAAAGGATAGATTGTAAAAATTTATTTGCCTTAATATGTTTTGGATTTTTTTGCATACTATTTTTCGAATATTCAAATAATATAGTTATCAAACTGATGATTGGAACTAATATTAATTCTGTAATTATTCCAAATGTGTAAAAATTTATTACAAATTCTAAAAAAAGAATAACTTTTAAATTATCTTTTAATATTTCAACAAAATAATTTGTACTATTCACTTTATTTATATTGAAAAAAACGACCATTCCAGCTGTGAAGAACCAAAACAATGTATCTTTAAGAAATGTCAAGTCCCAGAAATTTATTTGATATAAAAGATATACAGCAAATGAACAATAACATAAAAAAATAATAAGTGAAAAAATAATTTTATAGTTAAATAAAGCTTTTAAAACACTTAGAAATTCTCTCCTAGCAATAAATATAAAAATTGAGAAAAATAAATTTGACCAGACTAATATTGATATTTCTCTAGTTGATAAAGTTTGTAAAAATTCAATCATTGAAATGTATTTGTGATGTAAAATTAAAAAATATATAACTTCTGTACCTGTAAAACAAAAAAACCTCGCAAGAAAACTTACGAGGTTTAAAAATATCTTAATCCGAAAACTACATCGTTTCCATTTTGAAACTCATACTTTCGATTACTTTCAAGATCGCTTCAACTGTATCCATTGATGTTAAACAAGGAACACCATTTTCCACACTCATTCTTCTGATCTGGAAACCGTCTCTTTCAGCTTGTTTTCCTTTTGTAGTCGTGTTGACAACATACTGAACTTTTCCTTTTTGAATCAAATCGATTAGGTTTACATCTTCTTCTCCGATTTTGTATCCTATTTTACAAGGAATTCCTTTTTCTTCGAAGAATTTTGCCGTACCTTCCGTAGCCCAGATTCTGAAACCAACTTCATGGAATCTCGCAGCCAAATCAGCCGCTTCCTGCTTGTGCTTATCAGCTACTGTAAACAAGATCGAACCGTGCATCGGAACTTTTCTTCCTGCTGCAACCAATCCTTTGTAAAGAGCTTTTTCAAGTGTTGTATCTTTACCCATAACCTCTCCCGTAGACTTCATTTCTGGGCCTAAAGAGATGTCAACTTTCGTTAATTTAGAGAAAGAGAACACAGGAACTTTTACGAAAACACCTTCTTTATTTGGAACCAATCCGTTTTTGTAGCCTAAATCTGTCAGTTTTTGACCTAAAATTGCTTTTGTAGCCAAGTTTGCCATCGGAACATCCGTGATTTTAGACAAGAAAGGGACTGTTCTTGATGAACGTGGATTTACCTCGATCACATATACATTTCCTTCGAAAAGAACGTACTGAATGTTCATTAAACCAACTACATTCAATCCTTTTGCTAATCTTTGCGTATAATCTACCAAAGTCTCAACCTCACTTTGTGAGATATTTTGTGGAGGATACACCGCAATCGAGTCTCCGGAGTGAACTCCCGCTCTTTCGATGTGCTCCATAATTCCCGGAATGATTACCGTTTCACCATCACAGATAGCATCGACTTCGATTTCTTTTCCAACCATGTATCTGTCGACCAAAACTGGGTGTTCAGGACTTGCATCTACCGCAAACTCCATGTAATGAGCCAATTCGCTTTCTGAATACACAATTTCCATGGCTCTACCTCCCAAAACATAGCTTGGACGAACCAGAACAGGATAACCGATTTCGTTAGCAATTTTTATAGCTTCTTCTTTTGAAGTTGAAGTTTTTCCTAAAGGTTGAGGAATTCCCATTTCCTGAAGGGCTTTTTCAAACTTATCTCTGTTTTCAGCTCTATCAAGATCCTCCAGAGAAGTTCCTAAAATCTGAACTCCATGACCTGCCAATTTATCAGCTAAGTTGATCGCTGTTTGTCCACCAAACTGTACAACTACACCTTTTGGTTTTTCCAATTCGATGATGTTCATTACATCTTCTTCCGTTAAAGGTTCGAAGTATAATTTATCTGAAATTGAGAAGTCTGTAGAAACTGTTTCTGGGTTATTGTTGATGATAATCGCTTCATAACCCATTTCTTTGATTGCCCAAACTGAGTGAACTGTCGCATAATCAAACTCAACCCCTTGCCCAATTCTGATGGGTCCAGAACCTAGAACGATGATTTTTTCTTTATCAGAAGCAACACTTTCGTTTTCTTCTTCGTACGTTCCGTAGAAATATGGTGTTTCAGATTCGAATTCTGCTGCACAAGTGTCTACCATTTTGTAAACCGGCATTACCCCGTTTTCTTTTCTGAAATTGAAAACTTCACGTTCCGTTACGTTCCAAAGAACTGCAATGTTTACATCTGCGAAACCTAATTTTTTAGCTTCTAATAAAGTGTCTTTGTTGAATTTATTTTCAGCGATAACTTTTTCGAAATCAATTAATTTCTTGATTTTCCAGATGAAGAATTTATCGATTTTGCTCCATTCTACAATTTGTTCCCAATCGTACCCTCTTCTTAAAGCATCGCCGATGATGAACAATCTTTCGTCGTCACAAACCCTGATTCTTCTTTCGATTTCTTCAGCCGTTAAAGCTGTAGCTTGTTTCGTTTTTAAACCGATATGTCTGATTCCTGTTTCTAATGAACGGATGGCTTTCTGTAAAGATTCTTCGAAATTTCTTCCGATGGCCATTACTTCACCTGTTGCTTTCATCTGCGTTGATAATCTTCTATCGGCTGTTTCGAATTTATCGAACGGGAATCTTGGGAATTTAGTTACCACATAATCCAAAGCTGGTTCGAAACAAGCGTAAGTCTTTCCTGTAACAGGATTCATGATTTCATCAAGCGTTAATCCTACTGCGATTTTTGCAGCAATTTTAGCAATCGGATATCCAGTTGCTTTTGATGCTAAAGCTGATGAACGGGAAACTCTCGGGTTTACCTCGATGATATAATAGTTGAATGAATGCGGGTCTAATGCCAACTGTACGTTACATCCCCCTTCGATTCCTAATGCTCTGATGATTTTAAGTGAAGCGTTTCTCAACATCTGATACTCTCTGTCTGAAAGCGTTTGAGAAGGCGCCACAACGATTGAATCTCCTGTGTGAACTCCAACCGGATCTATATTTTCCATATTACAAACCACAATTGCGTTGTCGTTTGCATCACGCATTACTTCATATTCGATTTCTTTGAAACCTGCGATAGATCTTTCAATCAAACACTGTGTAACTGGACTGTGCTTTAATCCTAATTCAGCAATTTCTTTCAATTCTGCTTCAGTGGCAGCGATTCCACCACCTGTTCCTCCCATTGTGAAGGCAGGACGAACAATTACAGGATAACCGATTTCGTTAGCAAAATTTAAAGCTCCTTCTACCGTATTTACAATGTCTGATTCAGGAACCGGTTCGTTCAATTCTCTCATCAATTCACGGAACAAATCTCTGTCTTCCGCTCTGTTGATCGCTGAAAGTTTTGTTCCTAAAACTTCTACTTTACATTCTTCAAGAATTCCTGATTTCTCTAATTCTACCGCCATGTTCAGACCTGTTTGTCCTCCCAAAGTAGGTAAAAGCGCATCCGGACGCTCTTTTCTGATGATATGACTTACAAACTGAAGTGAAATCGGCTCGATGTATACTTTATCTGCAATTTCAACATCCGTCATAATCGTTGCAGGGTTTGAGTTGATCAAAATTACCTTGTAGCCTTCTTCCTTTAAAGACAGACAAGCCTGCGTTCCTGCGTAATCAAATTCTGCCGCCTGACCGATGATGATTGGACCTGAACCGATTACTAAAATTGTTTTTATATCTGTACGTTTTGCCATTTTTTATTTTAGATATGAGATGCCAGATGTCAGATTTCAGACTGTCCAGCATGGTGTTTTACTTTTTTAAATTAGATTTAAATGAATAAATCATTTTTTGAATTTCATTCAGATTTGATATTAAACTGTTGACTTTTTCTACATCTAATAAATTTAATTCTCTTGTCAGAATTAATTGAGTTTGCAGTTCAAAAGAGGAAGCATTTGCAATTCCTAGAAAATGATAAAACTCTCTGTCATTGTTTCTTCCAGCGCCTTCCGCAATATTAGAAGGAATTGAAATAACTGATCTTTTAATTTGAGAAATCAAACCAAATTTTTCATCTTTTGGTAAATCTGCACAAATAACATAAACTTCTTTTGCAAGTTGTATTGATTTTTGCCAGAAAAGTAGTTTCTCAAAATTATGCATGGTAAGTCTGTTATCTGATGTCTAATATCTGAAATCTAAATTATTTTTTAAAATCTTCCATTAACTGGATAAACTCATCAAATAAATAGTTCGCATCTTCAGGGCCTGGACTTGCTTCCGGGTGATATTGAACGGAGAAACAAGGGTGAATTTTGTGTTTCAGACCTTCGTTTGTTCTGTCGTTCAAGGCGATGTGCGTTTCAATTAAATCTGTTCCTTTTAAACTTTCCTGATCCACTGCATAACCGTGGTTCTGAGAAGTGATGGCCACTTTGTTTTTCTCTAAATCCAGTACCGGGTGATTTCCTCCTCTGTGTCCGAATTTTAATTTGAACGTTTTTGCTCCACAAGCCAAACCGATCAACTGGTGTCCTAAACAGATTCCGAAAATCGGAACTTTTCCTAGAATTCCGTTAATCATTTCAAGAGCTTGTTGGTTATCTTCAGGATCACCGGGACCGTTTGACAACATTACTCCGTCCGGATTCATCAGTAAAATTTCTTCTGCCGTTACATCCTGAGAAACTACCGTGATATCGCAGTTTCTTTGAGATAATTCTCTGATAATTCCTAATTTAGAACCAAAATCTACCAATACTACTTTTAAACCTCTTCCCGGATTCGCATAAGGCGTTTTTGTAGAAACCTGCTCCACCTGATTGGTAGGGAAGTTTGTTGATTTTAATTCTGCAACCACTGCGCTTTCGTCTGCATCAGTGTTTACGATTTTTCCTTTCACAACTCCTTGGTTACGAAGAATTCTTGTCAGTCTTCTGGTATCGATTCCTGAAATTCCTGAAAGGTTTTTCTTTTTAAATAATTCATCTAAAGTAATCTGAGTACGGAAATTCGACGGCAAATCACAAAGTTCTTTTACGATAAGACCTTTGATAGCCGGTTCGATACTCTCATAATCATCTCTATTAATCCCATAGTTTCCGATTAATGGATAGGTCATACACACAATCTGACCGCAATAAGACGGGTCAGAAATCAGTTCCTGATACCCTGTCATTCCGGTATTGAAAACCACTTCTCCTGCCGTTTCCAATTCTGCTCCGAAACCTTCTCCATGAAACACTTCACCGGACTCCAGTATTAATTTTTTCTTCATTTTAAACTTTTATCTCTTATTATTTATTTTATTGATCTTCATTAACAGATCGCTCCTACGGAGCTCTTTTAATCTCTATCTTTGTTACATGAGTTTCACCCATGGCTATTAATAGGTCGCCCCTCTGGGGCTTGGATAATCTTTCTCTCTTTTTGTTTCACACGGGTTTCACCCGCGGCTATTGATATTTCGCCCCTTCGGGGCTCACTAACTTTTTACTTATTTCTTTTAGCTTGGCTCTTTTTATTTAAAAGTATATCCTTCTTTCTCTAAGGCTTCTTTTAAAATTGCCATTCTTGCGAAAACGCCATTCTGCATTTGTTTGAAAACTCTTGAGCGTTCGCATTCCACCAAATCTGTATCAATTTCCACTCCTCTGTTGATTGGAGCCGGATGCATGATGATTGCTTCTTTTTTCATTGCTTTTTCTCTTTCTTTCGTCAAACCATATTTTCTGTGGTAATCTGAAGCTGAGAAGCTCATTTTTGCATCGTGTCTTTCGTGTTGAATTCTTAAAAGCATTAAAACATCAACTTCATTAATTAATTCATCTACTGAAAGATAAGTTCCATTAATTAAAGCCCCTTCATCAAACCATTGTTCAGGTCCTGAGAAATAAACTTTTGCGCCTAATCTTCTCAATGCTTCTGCATTAGAATTGGCAACCCGGCTGTGTTTTACATCTCCTACAATTCCTATTTTTAAACCTTCAAATTTTTCAAATTCCTGATAAATCGTTAGTAGATCCAGCATACATTGAGATGGGTGGTTTCCTGTTCCGTCTCCTCCGTTAATTACAGGAATTTTAATATTATTCAGTTCATCAAAATATCTGTCTTTCTTATCTCTTATTACCACAAGATTTACTCCAAGACTCTCGATGGTTTTTACCGTGTCATAAAGACTTTCCCCTTTGTTTACCGAACTGTGAGAAGCATCAAAAGGAACAACCTGTAATCCTAATTTTCTTTCGGCAATATCAAAACTTGTCTTTGTTCTTGTACTGTCTTCGAAGAAAAGGTTTGAACAAAAAACTTCGCCTTCTATTTTGGCAGTTTTTCCGTTGGCAAAAGCCAGTGCTTCTGTTACTATACTGTTGATTCTCTCGGTGCTTAGTTCTGTAATTGTAAACATAATATTTTCAAATTTTCACAAAAAAAAAGCGAAGAAAATATCTTCGCTTAAAATAAATAAATATCGTAAAGGGCGTCTACGCCCGGTAATTCTAATGATATAAATACTGTGTTATTCATTAGGTGCAAAGATACAACAATTTTACAAACTGACAAAACTAAAATTTGATTTAGATTAAAAAATGATAATCTCTCGTTATTTTCATTTTTAAATATTATTTTTGTTACAACTCAACATTATGATATGGATTTAAAAGACAGAATGATTCTCAGTATTATTCAGGAAGACTCCACTTTATCCGTGAAAGAAATTTCGGAAAAGATCGGTCTTACCTTTACTCCAACCTATGAAAGAATCAAGCAATTGGAGAAAAACGGGATTATTGAGAAATATGTCGGTCTTTTAAACCGTGAAAAATTAGGTTTGAATATCGTGGTCTATTGCAATGTCCGTTTAAAAGAACAATCTCAGAAGGTTTTAGAAACATTCGAGAAAAACATTGGTAAACATGATGAAGTTCAGGAAATCATCAGTCTTTCCGGTGAATACGACTATATGTTGAAGATCATTGCAAAGGACATCAATTCTTACAATGAATTCGCCGTCAATGTAATTTCAAATATTCCTAATATCGGGCAATACCATAGTTCTATCGTGCTTCATGAAGTAAAAAAATCTACTAAGTTTAAGATTGATCTGGATTAAAATGAATTGAACCATTAAGCTTTAGTTAAGAAGTTTAGGGCATTAAGTTTTTCGCAATAATGCTAAATTTTCTCAATTAAACTTAACCCCTTAATTAAGATCTTAATGGTTCGAAATAAATCAACCCAATAATTTATTCTTCAGTTTATTAAACTGATATTCTATTTTGTCCAGACAAAGATTTCCAATACTTCCGTGGTGGGTATGATTCAAATTGCCGATTTCAAAATCAAACGCATTAGTTTCAATCTCTTGTCCTATTTTTACATAAGCATCACGGAATGAACTTCCGTTTTTCACTTCTTCATTGATTTTCTCTACGCTGAAAAGATATTTATATTTTTCATCTTCAAGAATCCCATCTTTCACCTGAATATTGGGTAGCGTATAATTTAAAATCACCAAACATTCCTTTAAAGAATCAATGGCAGGGAAAAGAATTTCCTTTGTCAATTGCATATCCCGGTGATAGCCTGAAGGAAGATTATTGGTCAATAAAATAAATTCATTCGGCAACGATTGGATTCTGTTGCAACGCGCACGAACCAATTCAAAAATATCCGGATTTTTCTTGTGCGGCATAATGCTGCTTCCCGTGGTAAATTCTTTAGGAAAACTGATAAAATCAAAATTCTGACTTAAATAAAGACAAACATCATAAGAAAATTTGCCTAAAGTTCCTGCCAAAGTCGCCATTGCCATTGACAACATTTTCTCTGATTTTCCACGCGTCATTTGAGCATAAACAGAATTATAATTCATAAACTGAAATCCTAAATTATACGTCGTACTCTCACGATCGATCGGAAAAGATGAACCATAACCTGCTGCCGAACCCAGTGGATTTTTATTAATGATATTTTTTACTGAAAACAATAGTTCAACATCATCCAACAACGCTTCTGCATACGCACCAAACCATAATCCAAATGAGGATGGCATCGCAATCTGTAAATGGGTATATCCCGGAAGCAAAACATTTTTGTGCTGTTCTGCCAATTTAATTAATATTTGAAAGAATTCATCTGTCAAAGCTGTAATTTCCCGGATTTCATCAACTAAATACAATTTAATATCCAACAAAACCTGATCATTACGGGATCTTGCTGTATGGATTTTTTTTCCAGTGTCTCCTAATTTTTCAATTAAAATAGATTCCACTTGCGAATGAATATCTTCCGCATTTTTATCGATCTCAAAAGTTCCATTTTCGATATCTTCTAAAATCTCTGCCATAACAGACAGCATCTGCTTCGATTCTTCATTGGAAATAATCTCAACTTCTGCTAACATTGTACAGTGCGCCATCGAACCTTTGACATCGTATTTTGCCAAACGCTCATCAAAGTCAAGATCCTTCCCGACTGTGAATTTATTTACTAATATATTGGTGGCATTATCGTCTTTTTGCCATATTTTTTTCATAAAATTTCTTTTTTGTTGGAAGATTGAAGCCAGGTGATGGAAGTTTACTACCAACTGCTTTATCTTCTTTTTCATTAACTATTAAACACAATTTTGTCATTCCGACGAAGGAGGAATCTATCTTTATATTTTAAAAGATTCTTCACTCCACTTCGTTTCGTTCTGAATGACAAAGTGAATATTTTCCTTTTATACTTTCTTTTGTCTTGAAACAAAAGAAACAAAAATTCAAGACTGGAAACTTCCGCTAAAAAATATTTTCATTCTCTAAAAATCCCAAAACTCGTGCGAATTGAATATTGGTTCTTCGATTCGATATTTGTCTCGCACTCAAACAGTGGGATTTTCTTAACGTTCATAAAACTATTTTTCTTAACGCTCCATTTTCCTAAGTCATTAATACACAACTTTTAGACTTCCATCACCCATCTTCCATACTTCCAGCCTATAAAATTTTCTCTAAAATCTTAATATAAATTTCAATTCCCTCCGCAATTTCATCGATGAAAATAAATTCATCCGCAGTGTGAGAGCGCCTGCTGTCGCCCGGACCGATCTTTACAGAAGTACAAGGAATAATGGCCTGATCGGATGAAGTTGGCGAACCGTAAGTTGTCCTTCCGATTTCCAGGCCTGCCTGTACAAACGGATGATCTACTTCGATTTTTGAAGAATTCAATCTGAAAGATCTCGCCGTCAACGTAGATTTCATCTGCGATTGGATGATTTCAAATACTTCTTTGTTGGAATATTCATCGGTAACTCTCACATCTAAAGTAAAAGTACACGATTCCGGAACCACATTATGCTGAACTCCGGCGTGAATTCCCGACAGCGTTATTTTTACCTCACCCAAATAATCCGAAACTTTTGGAAATTTGAAGCTCAGAATATGCTGCAGATCTTCCATACATTTCACAATTGAATTATCGTTGTTCGGATGAGCGGCGTGAGAAGGAGTACCTTTCATTTCCCCGTCTATCACCAACAATCCTTTTTCTGCGATCGCCAGATTCATCTGCGTTGGTTCTCCTACAATGGCGAGCTCGATATTGGGTAACTGTGGGAATAAAGCTTCAATACCGTCAAACCCTGAAATTTCCTCCTCTGCCGTCAAAGCAATCACTAAATTATATTGTAAATCTTCTTTTTCGAAAAAATGCAAAAAAACCTGCGCCATCGAAACCAAAGAAGCTCCCGCATCATTACTTCCCAGTCCGAATAATTTCCCGTCTTTTTCTATGGGTAAAAACGGATCCAATGTATACGCTTTATTCGGTTTTACCGTATCATGATGCGTATTCAGCAAAATCGACGGCTTGAAAACATCAAAATTTTTGTTCACCGCCCAGATGTTATTTTTAAAACGTTTGGTAGGAATCTGATGTTTTTTGAAAAAATTTTCAATTTCCACCGACGTATTAAATTCATCTTTGCTGAATGACGGAATTTCAATCAGTTTTTTCAACAATTCTACTGCGTTATTCAGTAATTCTTCTTTACTATAAACAGATTTCAGTTCCTGCATGATGGTTTTCTATATGGTTTTTTAGTTCGGTTTCTTTAATTAAGAAGACTTTATTTACATTATTTTTTACTGCTCCAAGAGCATTTTCCAGTTTGGGAAGAATTCCTTTGTGAAGTTTTCCTTCGTTTTTTAAGGCTGAAAATTCTTCTTCAGAAATATTTTTAATAACAGATTCTGGGTTGTTTACATCTTCCAAAACACCTTTTTTATCAAAACAATACAATAACTCTACATCATATTTCACTGATAAAGCCTGCGCAATTACCGAAGCAATCGTATCTGCATTGGTATTGAAAAGATGTCCTTTTTTATCGTGAGTAATCGCCGAAAAAACAGGAACCAACTCCAATTTAAGCAACTTTGAAATCAATTTCCTGTTCACACTTTTTTCGGTAATATCTCCCACAAACCCGAAATCTATTTCGGCATGTTCCCGTTTTTTAGCTTTAATTAAATTGGCATCTGCACCGGAAAATCCTATGGCTTTACATTTCTTCTGTTGAAGTTTAGCCACAATATTTTTATTGATACCTCCTGCATACACCATCGCTACAATATCCAAGGTATCTTTATCCGTAATTCTTCGTCCGTTGATCAGCTTTTGCTCAATACCCAATTTATCCGCTAAAGTCGTTGCTAATTTTCCACCACCATGAACAAGGATCTTCTTTTCTGGAATTTCAGCAAACTGCTCCAGAAATTGCTCTAATAATTCTTCATCATCAATCAAAGCACCTCCTATTTTTATGACGAAAAGCTTTTCTTGCATGATTTGATTATTTTGAATTAATTTCTTCTAAAATTTCAGAGAAAACAGCCTGAGCCGAGAAAATTCGGTTTTTTGCCTGCTGATAAATAATAGAATTTCCACCATCCATTACTTCGTCACTCAATTCTACATTTCGACGAACAGGAAGGCAGTGCATTACTTTTGCCTGATTGGTATTTTCTAATTTTTCATTCGTCAGCATCCAGCTTTCTTTTACCTCGGGCATTGCCGCATAATCATCAAAAGACGACCAGTTTTTCACATAGATAAAATCTGCATCTTTCAACGCTTCATCCTGATTATGGATTACTTGCACATCTTTTGTGAATTTTTTATCCAAATCATATCCTTCAGGATTGGCGATAACAAAATCCACATCCATTTCCTGCATCCATTCTGCGAAAGAATTTCCTACTGCGTGAGCAATCGGTTTGATGTGAGGCGCCCAAGTTAAAACCACTTTCGGCTTACGTTTTTCTTTCCAGTTTTCTGTAATTGTAATACAGTCTGCCAAACTTTGCAAAGGGTGACGTATAGCCGATTCCAGTGAAATCACCGGAACTTTTGCATGTTGCTCGAACTGGCTTAAGATACTTTCATTAACATCATCTTCTTTACTCTTCATTCCTGCAAAACAACGAACCGCGATAATATCACAATATTGATTTAATACTTCAATCGCATCTTTAATATGTTCAACCGTATCGCCGTTCATTACCGCACCATCTGCAAATTCTAAATTCCATGCTTCCTGAGCAGCATTTAACGTTAATACATTTAAACCTAAATTTTGAGCCGCAATCTGGCTGCTTAAACGGGTTCTCAAACTTGAATTTAAAAATACAAGTCCGATAGTTTTTCCTTTTCCTTTCCCGGTTTCCGAAAGAGGATTTTCTTTAATGTGTAACGCTTTTTTTATAATTTCCTGTAAGTTTTCAACATCGCTTACAGAGGTGAATTTTTTCATTTTGAATTGATTTGTTTTACCACAAAAGTCACAAAAGACTATTATCAATTTTAAGTTTAATATTTTAAAAATATAAGTTCACATAAGCTAAAATCTTTGATTACCGGCAGTCCTTTTTTGCTCTTATCACAGATTTATATTTTCTTTATTTATAGTATTTAAAACTTTTGTGACTTTTGTGGTTAATTAAAATTTAAAGATTTTCTAAAACATTTTTCAAAGCACTGATGAATACATCAGTTTCTTCTTTTTTAATGGTAAGCGCCGGAAGAATCCTCAATACAGCTTTATCATTAGAGTTCCCTGTGAAAATATGATGATTGTACAACAGGCTGTTCCTCATTTCTGAGCAATCCCTGTCGAGTTCAATTCCAATCATCAAGCCTTTCCTTCGGATGGTTTTAATATGTGGAAAATCTTTAATTTCATTTTCAATATAAACGCCCATTTGCTGAGCATTTTCGATGAGATTTTCATCTTTCATGACGTCCAATACAGCAATCGCTGCAACACAAGCTAAATGATTTCCTCCGAAAGTTGTTCCCAACAAACCATTGCTTGCCTGAAATTTCGGGTGAATCAAAACACCGCCAATCGGGAAACCGTTCCCCATTCCTTTTGCTGTGGTAATGATATCCGCTTCAATTTCAAATTCCTGATGGGCAAAGAAATATCCGCTTCTTCCGTAGCCTGACTGAACTTCATCCAAAATCAAAACCGCATCATGTTTTTCACATAATTCTTTAATTTTAGTTATAAATTCAACGGTTGGAATCATAATTCCTCCAACTCCTTGGATTCCTTCTATTATTACAGATGAAATTTCGTTTCCTTGTTCTTCAAAGATTTGTTCAAGCTGCTCGATATTATTCCATTCTGATTTGATGAATCTTTCATCATAGTTTACCGGAGCTACAATTTTTGGATTATCTGTAACCGAAACTGCTGCCGAAGTTCTTCCGTGGAATGAACCTGAAAAATACAGCACTTTGTTTTTTCCGTTATGAAAAGAAGCCAGTTTCAAAGCATTTTCATTCGCTTCAGCTCCTGAATTACACAGAAACAGATTATAATCTTCCAAGCCTGAAAGTTTTCCTAATTTTTCAGCCAGTTCAGTTTGTAATTCATTTTGAACCGAGTTTGAATAGAAAGATATTTTATCTAACTGGTTTTTTAATTTATTCTGATAATGCGGATGATTGTGCCCGATAGAAATCACTGCGTGACCTCCATAAAAATCAAGATATTTTTCTCCTTTATCATCCCAAAGAAATGATCCCTGAGCTTTTACAGGATTTATGTTGAATAGTGGATATACGTTGAATAAATTCATTTTTTGTTTTTTATTATTTTCTTTTGTCTTGAAACAAAAGAAACAAAAGTTCAAGACTTGGAAACTTCCGCTAAAAAATATTTTTGTTCTCTAAAAATTCTAAAACTTGCGCGAAATCAGTATTTGTTCTTCGGTTAGACTTTCGTGTCGCGCTTCGAACAGTAGAATTTTTTTTACGTTCACAAAACTATTTTTCTTAACGCTCCATTTTCCTAAGCCGTTTTTAAATAGAGTTGTAATATTTACAATTGACTATTTGACAATTGACTTTTAAAATGCAATCGGTTTTAAGTTCAATCCTAAATTTTCTTTCCAATCCATGGCAATATTCATATTTTGAACAGCCTGTCCGGAAGCTCCTTTTAACAAATTGTCAATCGCTGAGTGAATAACCGCAACATTTCCACTCTTTTCAATCTGTATCACACAGCGATTCGTGTTGACAACCTGCTTTAGATCAATTGCTTTTTCGCTTACTTTTACAAAAGGTTCATCTGCATAAAAATCCTTAAACAACCGCTCTATATCTGAAAGTTCTAAATCTGTTTTCACTGTGGAACTTGTAAAAATACCTCTCGCAAAATCCCCTCTCCATGGAACAAAATTTAGATTGATTTCATTCGTATTAAAAGAAACTAACTGCTGTAAAATCTCACCCACATGCTGATGTGTCAATGTTTTATAAGCCGAAATATTATCGTTCCTCCAAGTGAAATGTGTTGTTGCCTGCAAAGACTGACCAGCACCTGTTGAACCTGTAATTCCTGTTGTGTACACTTCATTTAACAAACCTTTTTGAGCTAAAGGAAGCAAAGCCAATTGAATTGCCGTTGCAAAACATCCCGGATTCGCAATGCTTTTCGCTCCAGAAAGTTGTTTTTTGTTGATTTCAGGCAAACCGTAGATAAAATTTCTGTTTCCGAAATTTCCATCTAAACGAAAATCATTTCCTAAATCAATGACCAATGTTGAATCTTTTACTGGATTTTGGGTCAGCCAATTCTGACTTTCTTTGTGAGGAAGACACAAAAATAAAATATCTACCTCTTCAGATTTATCTGTCAAGACCATTTCACAAACTGTCGCTAAATCCGGGTACAAATCTGAAATCTTTGTTCCCGAATTCGATCGACTATATAAAAAACTCAAAGACACATGAGGATGAAAAGCCAGCAGTCTAACCAATTCGCTGCCCGTATAACCGTTGGCTCCGATGATTCCTGTTGTTTTTATCTCTTTTTGATTAATCTCAATCATTTTATTTTTTCCACAGGTTTCACCTATGACTATTATTATTGAACCCTTCGGGTTCTTTGTTTATGTTGATCTTTTTTAATCCATAGGTTTGGCTTCACCGAATCTCGTTCCTCGATTTCACCTACGGCTATTCATATTGAACCCTTCGGGTTCATCTTCATAATGCTGAATTAATCTGATGATATATATTTAAAGAATTGCTTACAATTTTGGTGTAGCCTTTCACATCTTCGCCTGTCCAGGCTCTGTTTGCTTCGCCGTAGCTTCCGAATTTATCGGACATTAGATCGTGTTGAGATTCAATTCCATTCAAAATAAATCGGTAAGGATGAAGCGTTACAAAAACTTTTCCGCTGACCGTTTTTTGAGAATCTACCAAGAAAGACTCGATATTTCTCATGACAGGATCTAAAAAAAGTGCTTCGTGAAGCCAGTTTCCGTACCAATCGGATAATTGAGACTTCATCATCTGCTGATATTTTGAAAGTGTATGTTTTTCCAATAAATGATGAGCTTTGATTATTACGGATGCCGCAGCTGCTTCGAAACCAACTCTTCCTTTAATCCCAACAATCGTATCTCCAACGTGAATATCTCTACCAATTCCATAAGCAGAAGCTAATTCTTCAATTTTTTGAATCGCATAAACGAAATGTTCAAAATTTTCGCCGTTCACTGCTACGACTTCTCCATTTTTAAACTCAATTTCCAGTTCTGAAGGCTGAGTTTCTTTAATTTGAGAAGGAAAAGCTTCTTCGGGTAGATAATTTCTTGATGTCAATGTTTCTTTTCCACCAACCGAAGTTCCCCAAAGTCCTTTATTCACAGAATATTGTGCTTTATGGAATTCCATTTCGTAACTGTGACTTTTCAAAAACTCGATTTCCTCTTCACGGGACAAAGCCATATCACGAATCGGCGTAATGATTTCTACATTCGGACACATTACCTGGAAAATCAAATCAAAACGAACCTGATCGTTTCCTGCACCTGTACTTCCGTGAGCAATTGCATCTGCTCCAACTTCAATCGCAAATTTTGCAATTTCCTGCGCCTGAATCGTACGTTCTGCACTTACAGATAATGGATAGGTATTGTTTTTCAGCACATTTCCAAAAATCAAATACTTCACGCAAGAATTGTAATAATCTTCCTGAGCATCTACGCACCTGTATTCTTTTACCCCAAGATTCAAGGCTTTTTTCCCCAGTTCTTTTTCCTCTTCTTTAGAAAAACCTCCGGTATTTACAGTAACTGCATACACATCATATCCTAGTGTTTCACTAAGATATTTAGCACAGTAAGAGGTATCTAAACCTCCGCTAAACGCTAAGACGACTTTCTTGTTCATTGCTATATTTAATTTCCGGCTGCGTATGGGCAGCTCCATTTTTTGTTATATTTTCCGGAACGAAAAGCATAGCCGTACAAAGGCAGTTTTTACGTTCTTTTTTCATTAAAATTTCATAGTTCACACAGTTTTTACAACCGTTCCAGAACTCTTCATCCTGAGTGAGTTCAGAATAAATTACCGGTTTGTAACCTAAATCACTGTTGATCTTCATTACGGCAAGACCTGTCGTAAGCCCAAAAACTTTCGCATTTGGATATTTATCTCTAGATAATTGGAAAACTTTATTCTTAATTAAAGTCGCAGCACCCCTTTCCCTGAATTTCGGTGAAACAATCAACCCGGAGTTGGCCACAAACTGACCGTGCGACCAGGTTTCTATATAACAGAAGCCTACCCACTCCTCATTTTCAGTAGCCACCACAGCATTGCCTTCTGAAATCTTCTTACTTAAATATTCTATGGAACGTTTGGCAATACCCGTCCCTCTACGCTGTGCAGAATCGTACATTTCCTGCTGTATTTCACTCACATACATCAGATGCATGGATGAGGAAATTTCTATTTCCATTTATTTATCTAAATTTTTCGGCAAATTTAAAATATAATTTCTTTTAAAACCAAATAAAAAAGATAATTTTATTGAATTAAATTAATACACAGGTAATTTTATCTTTATAATGAATTAACATTTTGCTAAATTATTATATATTTGCTAAAAAGATATAGACATGGAAAATCAATGTCCTAAATGCAATAGTACCAAGGTCGTAAAAAGTGGAATCATCAATGAAAAACAAAGATTCCATTGCAAAGACTGCAACTATTATTTTACCGTAAAAAAACTCGGAAAACAGATTGATGATTACTATGTAACCAAAGCTTTACAACTTTACCTTGAAGGCTTGAGTTTTCGTGAAATAGAAAGAATTATAGGCGTTTCTCATGTTACGATCAGTTCATGGATTAAGAAATACAATATTACACGACCTCCCCATTCAGAATTCCATCCGGTGTATAAAGTTTTAAAACAAAATGAACTGATTGAATACATGAGTAAGGAAGAAAATATTAAAAATTCCGGATTGATTATCACCCAGTTTGCCGACAAATATATGTTGATAAAATGGGAACGGTTTAAAAAATAGACTTTTTAGGAATTGTGAGTTATAAGTTATTAATTATGAGTTTTTACCATGCATAATCAAAATAAATAAACAACTTAAATCCAGAATATTAAATATCAAAAATCATTCAATAATTTACACATTTCAGCAACTCATCATCCATCATTCATACTTTATAACTATAGTATTACCATTAATATATATTAAATTTCTTCAAACAAATTATTAATTACAATTTGGCTTTCACAAAATAACAGCCAAAAAATTAATAATTTATGAAGAAAGTATTAAGTTTTATTGGATTAGCTTTAATCAGCAGTTCTGTATATTCACAAGGGTCTCCCGATTACGGAAATGGTTTAAAAATAAATTTAAATCCTGAAGGAGATAAATATATCAGATTTATTTTATGGGATCAGTTCTGGATCAGGAATACAGAAATGAACCCCGGAAGTATGGTCGGAGGCGAACCCACCGACAACACCTGGAACTTAGGAAACCGAAGAGCACGTATTTTAGCCTATGCACAGGTTACGAAACGATACATGATTCTCGCTCATTTTGGGATCAATAATCAAACTTTTATTAATGGCGGCGCAACAGGCTCTACAGGCACTGGTGGCTATGGAAACGGAAAAAAACCTCAGCTTTTCTTTCATGATGCGTGGAATGAATATGCAGTTTTAATGCCGGGTGAAGCAGGAAAATTCAGTTTGACTTTGGGAGGCGGTCTTCATTATTACATGGGGCTTTCCCGTATGACAATGGCTTCTACGCTTAATTTCCTTACGGTAGACTCTCCTATTTTCAGCTGGCCTTTAATTGATAATTCTGATCAGTTTGCAAGGCAAATGGGTGTTTTCGCAAAAGGGAAATACGGAAAATTTGAATACCGAATGAGTTTAAACAAACCATTCGCAACCGATTTAACTCCGGCAAACACTTTAGTTCCCGGAAATGAAGTAGCCGTAGACAACAACGGAAACCCGAACTGGTCTAAAGCAGGTTATTTTGAATATCAATTCTTAGACACAGAATCTAATCTTCTTCCTTTCAAGGTGGGTTCTTATTTGGGGACTAAAAAAGTTTTCAATGTAGGAGCGGGTTTTTATCATCAGGCAGAGGGAACAAGAACTTCAGTTAATTCAAATATCGAAAAACACGACATTACTTTGCTTTCTGTAGATGCTTTTGCAGATATTCCATTAGGTGAAGCTAAAAATAAAATGGCAGTTTCTGCATATGCAGGCTATTTCAACTACAATTTCGGTCCGAATTACGTGAGAAATTTAGGAACTATGAACATTGCAGCAAATGACCCGAATTTTGTAGGACAGAGAGCTTTAGCAGGGCCAGGAAATCTTCAACCGATGATAGGGACCGGAAATGTGGTTTATGCTCAAGCCGGATTATTATTACCAAGTCAGGCAGAGAAACCGAAAATCAGAATCCAGCCTTTTGCGGCGTATACTTATAAAGATTTTGAAGCATTCGACAAACCTTCTTCACAATTTGATGTGGGAGCCAACTGGTTTTTGGACGGTCATCACGCAAAAATTACTACACAATATTCTACAAGACCCGTTTACACGAGTGCAACAGAAAGTCCGAAATCTAAAGGAGAATTTATTGTACAGCTTCAGATTTATTTATAAAAAAGACTAATTCCATTATAATAATTTAAACAAAAAAAATCTAGTGATATGAGCGAACAACACCACGATGCCTACGATAATATGACAGATAAGCAGAAAAACCGCACCATCTGGAGCGTCATTACTGCGTCATCACTCGGAACTCTGATAGAATGGTATGATTTCTATATTTTCGGAAGTTTGGCCATTGTTTTGGCAACCAAATTCTTCCCTGCTGATAATCCTACCGCAGCATTTTTATCTACGCTGGCAACTTTTGCCGCAGGATTTGTCGTAAGACCTTTCGGAGCTTTATTTTTCGGAAGATTGGGGGACATCATCGGAAGAAAATACACGTTTTTGGTAACGTTACTAATCATGGGTTTCTCCACATTCCTGATTGGATGTATTCCGGGATATGAAACGATTGGATTCATGGCCCCTGTTTTAGTTTTAATTTTAAGACTTTTACAGGGCTTAGCTTTAGGTGGAGAGTACGGCGGAGCAGCAACTTACGTGGCAGAATACTCCCAACCCCACCGAAGAGGTTACTGGACTTCATGGATTCAGACAACCGCTACAGCAGGACTTTTCATTTCATTAATTGTGATTTTAATTACCAAAAACTCACTTTCAGCAGCAGAATTTGATGCTTGGGGATGGAGGGTTCCGTTCTGGATATCCATTTTAATGGTGGGAGTTTCTTATTTCATCAGAAAAAATATGAAAGAGTCTCCTTTGTTTGCTAAAGCTAAAAGTGAAGGTAAAACTTCAAAAAATCCTTTAAAAGAAAGCTTCGGGAATAAATTCAACTTCAAATTTGTCTTATTGGCATTATTCGGAGCTGCGATGGGACAGGGTGTAATCTGGTACACTGGACAATTTTACGCCATGAGTTTCCTTCAAAAAGTAATGAATATTGATTCGATGCAAGTCGATTATTTAATGGCAACTGCATTATTGATGGGAACACCGTTCTTCGTATTTTTCGGTTGGCTTTCGGATAAAATCGGAAGAAAAGCGATTATGATGACGGGAATGTTGGTAGCAATTTTAGCCTACCGACCCATCTACGACAGCATGTATAAAAGCGTTAACATAGAAGCAAAAACCGTTGCCGAAAACGGAATTAAAGAAACAAGAACTGCAGCAATTCACAAAACGATTACAACCGACAGTTTAATTACTTTCCACAAAGAAACTGCTTACACAGACGGCACTTTAATCAAAAAAGACAGTATTGTTCATTGGTCTGCAACAGGTCCTGTAATGAAAGACGGAAAAGCGGAAGAACCCAAAGTTTCAAAATCAATTACACTGAACAGCGATACGAGATGGTATTTGGTATTTTTAGTTTTCATTCAGGTGATTTTTGTAACGATGGTTTACGGTCCGATTGCGGCGTTCTTAGTTGAAATGTTCCCGGTGAGAATCCGTTATACATCGATGTCCTTACCATACCACATTGGTAACGGCGTGTTTGGAGGATTACTTCCTGCGGTGGCAACCTATCTTGTAACTCAAGGAAAAGATGCAGGTCATGCAAAGTGGTATCTGGAAGGACTTTGGTATCCGATTGGAGTTGCCGCGGTCTGCTTGCTTATCGGATTGATTTATCTTAAAAATAAGAATCAAAATATCCACGATTAATAGGCGTAATCACTTAAAAATTTATTAATTTTAAATCTAACAAAAATGGACGGATTAAAAAAAATATTAGGCATCGTTTGGATTTTAATTGCCCTGGTTGTTGCCTACTTCGGAATAACCGTGATGGGAATCCCAAAACTCACCTCAGGAAAACAGGAAGACCTCGTATTCGGAATCATCATTCTTTTCGTACTGGTACCGATTGTTTCCGGCGGAATGGCAATTTTCGGATACTATTCTTTGACAGGAGAATATTCTGACGACAAGTAATTATAAATGATAGATGATAATTGATGAATGATTTCGGTCTGTTCATCAATTATCGTTTTTAAGGAAAAATTGAATCAGGAAATAAACATTCGAATCAATCAATTACCAATAATCATTCATCATTTATGAAAAAAAGGCACGAACAAAAACTGATTATTTTAAGCATAGGTTTGCTGATCGCCTTCAGCATTCCGGTATCACTGCTTTTTAACAGTGAAAGAGAAGTTTTGGGTTATCCGATGATTTTGGTGTATTTGTTTGCTGTCTGGATGATTTCCATCATTATTTCTTTTGTAATCGTAAAAAAATATGGTGAGTAGTTTCGCATTATTTATCGTTGTTTTAATCTATCTCGCACTTTTGTTCTTAGTTGCCCATTTGGCAGAGAAGAAAAAAAGTAAGTTCTGGATTAACAATCCGTATATCTATGCTTTGTCATTAGCTGTTTATTGCACAGCCTGGACGTATTATGGAAGTATCGGGGTTGCAGCGACAAGCGGACTGAATTATTTACCGATCTACATCGGACCGATTATAATCATTCCTGCATGGATTTACATTAATACAAGAATTGTCCGAATTTCCAGAGTTAACAAAATCAGCAGTCTTGCAGATTTTATTTCTTTACGCTACGGAAACAGCAGAAGTTTCAGCGCCATCATTACTTTGGTTTGCGTTTTTGCCATCGTTCCTTACATTGGATTGCAGATCAAAGCAATTTCCGAAACTTTTCATTTGGTCACGGAAACTCCGATGTCTAAAAATATTTTAACGGATAATGCCACTTTTGTAGTTGTTTTAATCGCCGTATTTTCCTCTTATTACGGGACAAAATATGTAGACGCTTCTGAAAAACGATTAGGAATTATCTCGGCAATCGCATTAGAAAGCTTTCTTAAATTGTTCTTCATTATCATTTTGGGATTATTCGTGATTTATTTCGCATTTGACGGATTTTCGGATTTGTATCAGAAAGCAAGTAAATTTTCTGATTTTAAAGCTAAAAATACATTCAACGGAATTGAGGGTGCGATGAACTGGATGGTTCTCTGCATGATTTCCGGAACCGCCATCTGTATTTTGCCGAGACAGTTTCACACCGCCATTGTTGAGAACAGACAGGAAAGACACATCAAAACAGCCATTTGGTTTTTTCCTCTTTATTTATTGATTTTTACAGTCTTTATTTTCCCGATTGCCTGGGGCGGAAGATTGATTTTTCAGGGTCAGAATGTGAATCCCGAGTTCTACTCTATCTTAATTCCGCAATATTTTAACAATGCTCTGATTACCGTCTTGGTATTTTTGGGAGGTTTAAGTTCATGCATTTCGATGATTATTATTTCTGCAATCACCTTATCCATCATGCTTTCCAACAACCTGATTATTCCTTACGGATTACTGGGAAAATTTAAAGCTGAAAATGAAATTCAGAACACCAGAAATATTACCAATATCCGGAAGTTTTCGATTTTTGGATTGGTTATTTTAGCCTTTGGGTTTTATAAATATTTTATTCTGAAAACTTCACTCGATTCTGTAGGACTCATTTCCTTTGTAGTTATTACCCAACTTGCACCATCGTTTTTCGGAGCCATTTTTTGGAGAAGAGGAAGTTACAATGGTGCGGTAATCGGACTTTTAGCCGGTTTAATCATCTGCTATTTCGGTTTAATTATTCCCCAATACTATTTTTCTTACAATCAGGAATTGAAAGGAGCTTTGCGTGATATGTACAATACTTTTCAGTTTTTTGATATTCCATTTTTAACCAGAATTCCTGAAATTTTCTTTTGGTCTATTTTGGTAAATACAGGTTTGTTCAGCATTCTTTCTGTAAGCATGAAAGGAAATTATCGCGAAAGAAACTTTGCCGAACTGTATGTTGACATCGACAAATATATTCAAAATCACGAGAATGCTTTCATCTGGAGAGGAACCGCTTATGTTTCTGATATTCAAAATATTCTGGAACGTTTTTTAGGTAAAAAGAAAACCGAACAGGCCATGAGGATTTTTAATATTAAATACAATATTGATTCTCAGACCGAAACCGCAGATTCAAGATTCATTAAGTTCTCGGAAAACCTTTTGGCAGGAAGAATCGGTACCGCTTCTGCGAAGATTTTAATTGAAGGTGTGACGAAAGAAGATAAAATTTCATTGAAAGAAGTATTAAATATTCTAGAGGAATCAAAGGAAAATATTTCATTAAATAAAAAACTAACTGAAAAGTCTGAAGAGTTAAAGCAGCTTTCCAACGACCTTACAATTGCCAATGAAAATTTAATTGTAAAAGACCGACAGAAAGATGATTTCCTGGATTCTGTTGCGCATGAACTAAGAACACCGATCACAGCAATCCGTTCGGCAGGAGAAATTTTAGCCGATGACGACGATATTCCATTAGAAATTAAAAGAGAATTTTTAAACAACATCATCACGGAATCTGACCGCCTAAGTGAGATCATCAACGATATTTTATATCTGGATAAGCTCCAGCATGGTGAAATCGCCTTAAATATTCAGGAAAATAACATTATTGAGACTTATAAAAAGGCATTAAATCCGATTCTGCATTTAATTCAGCAAAAGTTTATTCACATCAGTGAAGTCGATTTATTAAACAATCATATTTCGAGATATGATGAAGCGAGAATGATTCAGTTGTTTCAGAATGTTATAGGAAATGCCTTAAAATTCACCGATGAACAAGGAACTATTCAAACTAAATTTTTGGAAAAAGAAAATGATTTAATTATTAAAATATTTAATACCGGAAAAAATATACCTGAAGAAGATTTGGAAATGATTTTCGATAAGTTTTACCAGTCGAAAAATCAAAACATCTTAAAACCCACCGGAAGCGGACTCGGATTGGCCATTTCAAAAAGGATTGTCGAAGCCCACCACGGAAAAATAAAAGCAGAAAACAGCGGATTGGGAGTGACTTTTACAGTTACTTTGCCAAGAAGGATTGATGTTGAGGACGGCGAACCCGAAGGGTTCAATAACAGTAGCCGTAGGTGAAACCTATGGGAACGGATAAGCAAAACACCATTAGAACCCGAAGGGTTCAACAACAAAAAACACAAATGAAAAATGGGAACCTATCGACAAATATTTTATCATATTGTTTTCGGAACAAAACACAGAGAACCAACAATTAATGAAGAACATGAATCAGAACTCTATAAATACATTTGGGGTATTTTAAACAATAAAACATGTAAATTATACAGAATAAATGGAATGCCCGATCATATTCATATTTTTTGCGATCTTCATCCAAATATAAATCTCAGCAATTTGGTAAAAGATATTAAAGTTGCTACAAATTTATGGATGAAAGAATCGGGATTATTCCCTGAATTCATTGGATGGCAGGAAGGTTATGGCGCTTTTACTGTTTCATTTAAAGACAAAGAAACAATTATAAATTATATAAAAAATCAAAAAGAATATCATAAAACGGAAACGTTTGAAGATGAATTTAAAAAGTTTTTAGCTGAACATGGAATTGACTTTGATGAAAATAATATATTCAACCCTACGGGTTGATCTGATCCCAATCATAATACGTAATGTCATAGGTTTCACCTACGGCTATTACAATTGAACCCTTCGGGTTCCCCCAAAGAAAAAATATAAAAACAATGAAGTTGAACTTTAAAGCAGAAAATACACAATGAAAAAGATAGTAATTGCGGATGACGAACACAAAATACTAATGTCGTTAGAATACAGTTTCAGAAAAATCGGGTATGAAGTTTTTATTGCCCGAGACGGAACAGAAGTACTGGAATTTCTGAAAATACTGACTCCTGATGTGATTTTACTCGATATCATGATGCCAAACCTTGACGGGTACAGCACATTAGAAGAAATCAAAAAAAATAAAGCGCTTGAAAACACAAAAGTCCTTTTCCTGAGTGCCAAAAACAATCCAAAAGATATTGAGAAAGGACTTGAAATGGGAGCCGACGCGTATGTAACGAAACCATATTCCATTAAAAAACTGATTCAACAAATTGAAGAAATGCTGGAATAAATTAAAAAATAACAGATAAAAGATTGCTTCGCTTCTAACAATGACCTAAAACACAAAACTTATATGAACACAGATAACTTATTTAAACAAAGCATAGAAAACAAAGAGCAGTTCTGGAAAGAACAGGCTCAGGAAATCTCATGGTTTGAATTCCCGAAAACGATTATTTCGCAGGATGAAAACAATTATACACAGTGGTTTGCAGACGGAAAGCTGAATATATCTTATTTGTGCATTGACAAACATATTGAAGACGGCTTCGGAGAAGAAATTGCGATTATTTATGACTCTCCGGTTACTGATCAGAAAATAAAGTACACTTATAATCAGGCAAAATCAGAAATTTCAAAATTAGCAGGCGGCCTGGTCTCCTTAGGATTAAAAAAAGGCGACACCGCGGTGATTTATATGCCAATGATTCCGCAGACACTTTTTGCAATGCTGGCCTGCGCAAGAATCGGTGTGATTCACAACGTGGTTTTTGGAGGTTTTGCACCACACGAATTGGTGGTAAGAATCGATGACTGTAAACCAAAAGCTTTAATCACAGCCACCGCAGGAATTGAAATTGCCAAAAGAATCCCTTATTTACCATTGGTTGAAAAGGCCATCGAATTGGCGCACGATAAAGTCGAAAACATTATCGTTTTCAACAGAAAACTAGTTGATAATCAGCATGAAATGTTTGATGGAATTATTGATTACGAAGAGTTGGTTTCCAAATCAGAGCCAATAGATTGTGTTTCGGTGGAATCCAGTCATCCGCTTTATCTTTTATATACTTCAGGAACCACCGGAAAACCTAAAGGAATTACAAGGGATACAGGAGGTTACGCAACCGCTTTGAAATTCTCTATGAAATACATTTACGGAATTGAACAGGGTGAAACTTTTTGGGCGGCTTCAGACTTTGGCTGGGCGGTTGGTCACAGTTACACAGTTTACGGACCTTTAATTAACAGAAATACAACCATTATTTTTGAAGGAAAACCGATTATGACTCCTGATGCAGGGACTTTCTGGAGAATTATTTCTGAACATAAAGTTTCGGCGATGTTTACAGCTCCGACTGCGATTCGTGCAATTAAAAAAGAAGATCCGAATGGAGAATTGGTAAAAAAATACGATTTAAGTCATTTCAAAAAACAGTTTTTAGCAGGTGAAAGATGCGACGTGGCAACGTTGGATTGGTTTGCAGAACACATCGGAGTTCCTGCAATCGACCATTGGTGGCAGACAGAATCCGGTTCACCAATGTTAGGCTTAATGACTTTTAATGAAAACTATCAAATAAAAAGGGCTTCTGCAGGAAAACCAATTCCGGGTTATGACATTAAAATTTTTGATGAAAACGGATTGGAATTAAACGAACATAAAGAAGGATATTTGGTCATCAAACTTCCGCTTCCTCCCGGAGCTCTTTTAGGCATCTGGAATGATTACGAAAGATTTGAAAAAAGCTACCTGTCACAATATAAAGGTTACTATTTTTCTGGAGACGGAGCGATCAAAGATGAAGATGGCTATATTTTCATCACGGGAAGAGTTGATGATGTGATTAATGTTGCTGGTCACCGGCTTTCAACTTCCGAAATGGAGGAAATCGTTTCTTCACATCCCGATGTTGCAGAATGTGCCGTCGTAGGAATCGATGATGATTTGCGCGGACAGGTTCCTTTCGCAACCATCGTTTTGAAAAACGGTTCTGAAATTTCAGAGGAAAACGTCGAAAAAGAAATCATTCAAAACGTCAGAGAAAAAATCGGAGCGGTAGCTTTTCTCAAATCTGTGATGGTTGTGAAAAGATTACCTAAAACGCGTTCCGGAAAAATTTTAAGAAAATTAATACGGACCATTATTGATGGTAAAGAATTTCAGATTCCATCGACGATTGATGATGAAAAAATTATTGAGGAAATCCAGCAAAAAATCAGGGAATATAGGGTTTAAACAAGAAATTAACTATAAATTTAAATAATAAAAAATTCAAATTTCAAAAAAGGAAAAGGATATGAGAAATTACTTAATAGAAGATTTGCCACACTATTTTGAAGAGTACAAAAAATCTATCAAAAATCCTAAAAAATTCTGGGACAAGATTGCCGACCAAAATTTTGTATGGTACCAGAGATGGAGCAAGGTGGTGAAATATGATATGAATGAAGCAAAAATTACATGGTTTAAAAATGCAAAACTGAATATCACCAAAAACTGTTTAGACAGACACCTTTCCGTAAGAGGCGAAAAAACAGCAATCATCTGGGAACCCAACGATCCGAAAGAAGAAGCACAACATATTTCTTACAGCGAATTATATACAAGAGTCAACAAAACAGCTAATGTTTTAAAAGACATGGGCATCGAGAAAGGAGACAGAGTCTGCATCTATCTTCCGATGATTCCGGAACTGGCAATTACCATGCTGGCCTGTGCAAAATTAGGGGCTGTTCACTCCGTTATTTTTGCTGGGTTTTCTGCATCAGCAGTTTCTTCGAGAGTGAACGACTGTGGAGCGAAAATGGTGATTACTTCAGACGGAAGTTACAGAGGAAGCAAAGTTTTAGACCTGAAAAGCATTGTTGATGAAGCTTTAGAAAAAACACCTTCTGTAGAATCGGTTTTGGTGGTGAAGAGAACACACAACGAAATCAAGATGAAAGAAGGAAGAGATCATTGGTTGGCAGATTTATATGAAAAAGCCTCTGCCGATTTTGTCACCATCATAATGGATGCCGAAGATCCGCTATTCATCCTCTACACTTCCGGATCGACAGGGAAACCGAAAGGAATGCTTCATACTTCTGCCGGATACATGGTGTATACTGCTTATACTTTTAAAAATGTGTTCAATTATAAGGAAAATGATATTTATTGGTGTACTGCCGATATCGGTTGGATTACAGGGCATTCATATATTTTGTACGGGCCACTTTTAAATGGTGCAACCACCGTAATTTTTGAAGGGGTCCCTACCTATCCTCAACCAGACAGATTCTGGGAAGTTATTGACAAGCATAAAGTTACCCAATTCTACACTGCTCCGACAGCCATCCGTTCTTTAGCGAAAGAAAGTGCGGAATGGGTTGATAAACATGACCTAAGTTCATTAAAAGTTATCGGATCGGTTGGAGAACCGATTAATGATGAAGCATGGCATTGGTTCAACGATCATGTCGGAAAGAAAAAATGTCCGATTGTAGATACCTGGTGGCAGACAGAAACCGGAGGAATTATGATTTCGCCGCTACCTTTTGTCACTCCGACCAAACCTACCTACGCTACCCTGCCCTTGCCGGGAATTCAGCCTGTTTTAATGGATGACAAGCGTAATGAAATCTCAGGAAACCAAGTAACAGGAAACCTTTGTATCCGTTTTCCTTGGCCGGGAATCGCAAGAACGATTTGGGGGGATCACCAAAGATATAAAGAAACCTATTTCTCGGCTTTCCCCGGAAAATACTTCACAGGAGACGGTGCATTGAGGGATGAAGTTGGATATTACAGAATTACAGGCCGTGTTGATGATGTAATTATCGTTTCAGGACATAATCTGGGAACTGCGCCAATTGAAGACAGCATCAACGAACACCCGGCTGTGGCAGAATCCGCAATTGTCGGTTATCCTCATGATATCAAAGGAAATGCTTTGTACGGTTTTGTCATTTTAAAAGATACCGGAGCAGACAGAAAGCAGGAAAATTTGGTAAAAGAAATTAATCAGCTGATTTCAGATCAGATCGGACCGATTGCTAAATTAGACAAAATTCAGTTTGTTTCAGGGCTTCCGAAGACACGTTCGGGGAAAATCATGCGTAGAATTCTGAGAAAAATTGCAGAAGGAGATTTCAGTAATTTCGGAGATATTACCACTTTATTAAATCCTGAAATTGTTGAAGAGATTAAAAATGATAGATTAGGTTAAAAATCACCAATTATACATTAACTCTGTACATTGTGCAGAGTTTAATGTTTTTAATAAAATAGACAGATTCATAATTTATATTAATTAATTATAGATAAAATAATAAATATAAAATTTTATTAAATTTTTATTAATTATATTAAAAATAATTCTAACTTTAAATAACCAAAACAATATTACTATGTCAAACATTTTAGCAGGAATATTTGCCAAGCACAGTGACTATAAAAAGCTTGAAAATGATTTGGAAGCTTCAGGTTATTTAGATTCTGAGTACATTGTGTATCTAAGTGATGACCATCATAACTCCCAATATATGGTGAGTGTAGAAATAAAAAACAGGGATCTGACTGATAAAACAAGACAAATCTTTGATGAAAACAATGTTCTTAAAACTTATCTTTTTGAAAACATGAGCATTAACCAGGCTTCTTATAGTAACCTGAAACGGCTGATAGATGCAAGATCTAAAGCAGAAATTCACAGCAGCCCGGATGTGAGAATAAAAGTTCAGCATGACGGAATCAATTCTGAAGTAAAAGCTTAAAACTAAATAAAAACTAATTAACCGTAATCCGCAGATTTCTTTCTGCGGATTTTTGATTTTATCAATTGACAAATCGTATTTTTTTTCGTATTTTCGTTTAAATAAAGCCTTTTACACAGATGAGTTACGACTTAGAACAAGAAAACAAAGAGATCTTAGCGCGATATAAAGACCTGATTTCTAACACATACAGAACTTTGGATGAAGAAAATAACAAACTCATCCGGAAGGCTTTTGATATTGCTCTCGATGCTCATAAAGATCAAAGAAGGAAATCAGGAGAACCTTACATCTACCATCCTATTGCCGTAGCCAAAATTGTTGCTACAGAAATTGGCTTGGGTGCTACCTCTATTGCTTGCGCACTTTTGCATGATGTGATTGAAGATTCAGATTACACTTATGAGGATCTTAAAAAAATCTTTGGGGAAAGAATTGCCGAAATCGTCAATGGGCTTACCAAGATTTCAATTATGAATCATCAGAATATTTCTGTGCAGTCTGAAAATTACAGAAAATTGTTGCTGACACTTTCTGAAGATTTCCGTGTGATTTTGATCAAAATTGCAGACCGACTTCACAATATGCGTACTCTGGAAAGCATGGCTCCCGACAAGCAGAAAAAAATTGCATCGGAAACGGTGTATATTTATGCGCCTATGGCTCACCGACTTGGGTTGTACAATATTAAATCTGAGCTTGAAGATTTATCTTTAAAATATAACAATCCTGAAGTTTATAATGAAATCACAGAAAAACTTGAGCTTGCAAAAGATAACAGAATACGTTACATTGAAGAATTCACCAAAGAAGTTTCGGAAAGGTTAAAAGAAGAAGGTCTAAATGTAAGCATTAAAGGACGTGCCAAAGCAATTTCTTCCATTTACAGAAAAATGCTGAAACAGGGTGTTCCTTTTGAAGAAGTTTTTGATAATTATGCCATCAGAATTATTTATAAATCGGATGCAAAGAACGAAAAGTTTTTAGCGTGGAAAATCTACTCTATTGTAACGGATGTTTACCATAGCAATCCTTCAAGGATGCGTGACTGGATTACTCAACCCCGTTCAACAGGTTATGAAAGTTTACATTTAACCGTTCTCGGTCCCGACAGAAAGTGGATCGAAGTACAGATTCGTTCTGAAAGAATGGATGATATTGCAGAAAAAGGTGTTGCCGCTCATTATAAATACAAAGAAGGTTACAAGCAAAGCAGCGACGACAGAAATTTCGAAAAATGGGTGACTGAAATCCGTGATGTACTTGAACAACAGCAGAATCTTTCTACTTCTGAGCTTTTGGATAATATTAAACTTAATCTTTATTCAAAAGAAGTTTTTGTGTTTACGCCAAAAGGCGAAATTAAAATCCTTCCTACCAATGCAACCGCTTTGGATTTTGCATTTTCAGTTCATACCGATTTGGGAATGAAATGTTTGGGAGCAAAAATCAACGGAAAATTGGTTCCTATTTCGTATGTTCTGCAAAACGGGGATCAGGTAGATATTCTTTCTTCGCAAAACCAAAGACCAAAGTTTGACTGGCTTGATTTTGTGGTTACTTCAAAAGCAAAATCTAAAATCAAAAGCTTCCTGAATTCTGAGAAAAACTCTTACGTACAGGAAGGTAAAGAAATTTTACAACGAAAACTTCGTCATGCCAAAATTAATTTTAACGATGAAGAAATCACCAAACTTCAGAAGTTCTTTAATCTTAAAACTTCACAGGAATTATTTTTAAAATTCCAGACCAACGAGCTTGATGCAAGCAGCCTGAGAAAATATATCGAGAGTAAAAACGTATTCAACAATTTGCTTTCGAGATTTAAAAGAAGTCCAAGCAAGAACCAGCATTACGAAGAACCAAAAGAGCAGAATCTTGACATGATTGTGTTCGGAAAAGATGAAGAAAAGCTGAATTATACGTACGCAAAATGCTGTACTGTAATTCCGGGCGACAAAATCTTTGGTTTTATTACGATTTCAGAAGGCATTAAAGTTCACAGCGATACCTGTCCGAATGCAATAAATCTTCGTGCTCAGTATGATTACAGGGTAATTCCTGCTAAATGGGTAAATGAGGAAAGCTTTAAAAACCGTATTAAGATTGAAATTGAAGGTCTTGATAGAATGGGAATGATTAACGATATCACTACTGTCATCAGCGGCGCTATGGGAATGGATATGAAAAGTATGTCGATCGAATCGAATAACGGTATTTTTACAGGAAATATCAACTTAGAAGTTAAGCACAAAGGTCAGCTTGAAGAAACCTTTAAAAAATTAAAGGCAATAAATGGAGTGTCAAAAATAAGAAGAATTTAAAAGAAAATAATGAAGCTATCTGTATACTTTAAAAAATTCTTTCAAAGCAGCCAGGCATCAGGAATTTTACTGATCTTCTGTGTTATTTTCGCCTTAATTATTGCTAATTCATCTTTAGGAAACGGCTTCCAGGCTTTATTAGGTTCAAAAATAGGTTTTGAAAGCTTACATTTGGATTATTCTGTAAGCATTTGGATTAATGACGGATTGATGGCTATTTTCTTTCTTTTGGTTGGATTGGAAATTAAAAGAGAACTTTTAGAAGGCGAACTGTCATCCTTTAAAAATGCTTCTTTGCCTATTTTCGCTGCAATTGGCGGGATGCTGATTCCTGCGGTTATTTATGCAGGTTTTAATTCAGGAACTGATTACAGCAACGGTTGGGGAATTCCAATGGCGACAGATATTGCATTTTCTTTGGCAATCATTTCAATGCTCGGAAAAAAAGTTCCCGCATCGCTCAAAATTTTCCTGGCAGCCTTGGCGATTGTCGATGATCTGGGAGCTATTTTAGTGATTGCGATTTTTTATACGGATCAGATCCACTGGAACTATCTTCTTTTGTCATTTGGAATTGTTGCCTTCTTATTTATTCTAAACTATTTAAAGATTAAAAAAATCGTTTTCTATATTATTCCGGGATTATTTTTATGGTATTTCTTACATCATTCCGGAATTCATGCCACGATTGCAGGAGTTTTACTCGCTTTTAGCATTCCAACAAACGAATCGACTACCATCATTTCTCCTTTAGAAAAACTTGAACATTCTTTACACTATCCTGTAAGCTTTATTATCATGCCGATTTTTGCTTTAACAAATACCAATATTGCGTTTAAAAACAGCATGATCGACGGTTTATTCAGCAGCCTAGGCTTAGGAATAATTGGTGGACTAGTCTTAGGAAAATTGATAGGAATTAATCTTTTCTCATGGATTGCTGTTAAGCTAAAAATAAGTTCGCTTCCACAAAATTCTTCATGGAAGCAAATGATGGGTGTTGGACTTTTAGCCGGAATTGGTTTTACAATGTCCATTTTCATAGCATTGCTTTCCTTTAAAAATGAAATCGATTTTCAGGATGAAGCCAAGTTTGCCATTTTAATAGCCTCGGTAATTGCAGCGGTTACAGGATTTTTGGTTTTAAATTTAAGCTCAAAAAATAACGAAATTATAGAAGAGGAAGACGATTAGTTCTTCGTGACATTCCAGGTTCCTTTCAAGTTACCCATTTCCCAGGTTCCTGCTTTCGATTCAAGATTTCCCAGCAAAATAAAACCTGAAGGGGCTTTATTCGCAGTGCTGAAAGACGAATTGATCAATCCTGTCATATAACTTTCCTGAGCATTTACAGCAATCCTTGTAATTTCAACGCTACCTTTATCACTTACTTTAATAACTATATTCCCGTTAAGATCGCCCGTATAAGTTCCTGTATAGTTTCCTCGGTACGGTGATATATAATTTTGCTCTTGCTCGTTTTCATGAATCTGATCAATCACATGATCACAAGATTGTAATACGATTACAAACGCTAATAATAAAGCTTTTGGTAAAATCTTTAATTTATTCATCTTTTTTATTGTTAATATAGGGTCTTTTGTGTTCATCATCACTATCGAGATTGGGTTCCGATTGTTCTGAATGATAATTTTTCGCTTCTCTCTTAATCTCGTCTGAAAGTAATTTTTCAATTCTTAATTTTCTTAAAGCCATGTTTAATTCATTTCCGAAAAGCAGTAAATACACATTTACATTCACCCAGACCATTAATAAAATCATACTTCCAATCGACCCGTAAAGTACGTTGTAACGAGCTATATTTTTCACATACAATGCAAAAAAATAAGTAGTTACCACAAACAAGACCGTCGTTAAAATGGCTCCCGGAATTGCCTGCCTGAATCTGATAATCTTCACAGTTCCCAACCAGTAAAACAAAGCTAAAAGTATAAAATAGAAAAAAGGAAAAGAGAAAAAACCAATTATCTTAGATAAATTTCTTACCAGCCAGGAAAGATTATACCCCGGGGAAAAATCTTTTAAAACAACTTCGGTGTAATATACCCCGAAAAGCGCTAAGAATATAATACTCACGAAGCCTATTGTGATAAAAAAAGAAAGGATGAATTCTTTTACATCAGTTAGTTTCTCTTCTGAATTTTCATTAAAACCATTAATTAATGAAAAAGTACCGTTTGTGGCAAAAACAAGCGCAATAAGAATCGTCAAATTACTGATTCCCTTCATATTGGGAATAATATTATCCTGAATATAGCTTCGTACATCCCCTTCAATATTCGAAGGGAAAATATTATGCATCAATACCTCAAAAATATAAAACTGAAGTTTGTCGTAGTGCGGCATATATGGAATTACCGACAGCAGGAACAACAAAAAAGGAAACAGACTTAAAGTAAAACTCCAGGAAATTGCTGCCGCTTTTCTTCCGATTTTATCTTTAAAAATTCCCGAAATATAGATCTGAAACATCTGCCAGAGCGATATTCCCAATACAGGAAGATGAATATCGTCCAGAAATTCTTGAATTTTTAATATAAACTTAGGAATTTTTATAGCCATAAAGTATATTTGTGCTCAGCAAATATAAGAAATGCGAATCAGTTTAGTTTGTATCGGGAAGACAGATGATAAAGAAATTACGTCATTAATCAATTATTACCTCCAACGCCTTCCCAAACACTGGAATTTTGAAATTACCGAAATTCCTGATGTAAAAAATGCCAAAAACCTTTCTTCTGATCTTTTAAAAAAGGAAGAAGCCAAACTATTTTTAAATCAGATTGATAAAAATGACCTCGTCATTCTTCTGGATGAAAAAGGAAAACAGTTTACAAGCCGTGAATTTTCAGCAAAAATCGATTTTTGGATGAATTCTTCTGTTAAAAAAGTTCATATTCTGATTGGCGGAGCTTACGGCTTTTCGGATGAAATCTATACAAGAGCCAACGAAAAAATGTCATTATCTAAAATGACATTTACTCATCAGATGATCCGACTTTTTATCGTAGAGCAGCTTTACAGAGCTGACCAGATTTTACAGGGAAAGCCGTATCACAACGATTAAATTATTTTGTAGTAACTGAAATAAGTTCTTTAATCCCTTTTTCTTTGTACTTCTTTTTTACAGAGTCATTCATCAAAACTTTTATGTTTTTCACATCATCTCCTTTTAATCCTTTAAGGTCACTTAGCGAGCTTTCAACTTTATCGATTAAGATTAAGGTCGTTGCTTTTAATTCAGGAGATGCTTCATGTCTTTTGACTGTATTTCCTAATAATGAATTGGTTTCTATCGCAAGAGTATTTTTAGTTTCCTGAGCAAAAGCATTGTTAGAAATTGCTAAAGTCATTACAAAAGCTGCTGATAAAACCAGTCTGGAAAGTATTTTCATAATTTAAATAAATCTTTAATTAGTGATATTTTTCAAATATACGAAAGACATTCAATAAATTTTAACCATTCATCTTATTTAACAGTTTTTAGCATTTATTAATTCCCATTTTCGAGAATTAACCTTTTAAACTAATTTGTCTTTTTGCTTCACCTACAACAAAAGCAACAGAATTCGCAATATTAAAACTTCTGATTAGTTTCGACATCGGAATGGTCAAATGATTTTCAAAACGGTCTAAAACATCTTTACTCAAACCTTTACTCTCTTTTCCGAAAACAAGCCAGTCACCATCCTGAAATTCGATTTCGAGATAGGATTTTTCCGCATGTGAACTCATTAAAAATACACGCGATACATCGGGAATAACTTTCATCCATTCATCTACATTTTCGTATTCAGTGACATCAAGATGAACCCAGTAATCCAGACCGGAACGCTTCAGATTTTTATCGTTAATCACAAATCCGAAAGGATGAATGAGGTGTAATCGGCTTTCGGTTCCTACACATAATCTGCCGATATTTCCGGTATTATTGGGGATTTCCGGTTCTACAAGAACAATATTCAACATGAATTTTTTATTTGTTTATAAATATAAATGCCATCTTTTACGATGACATTGTTGATGATAAAATTTTATTTACTAAAATTCTTATTTTTTCAGACACTTTGTTGTAAGTTCGTTTATTAAAGCTTTTTCGTGCCCTAAAGCAACTGCTTTCTCCAAATTTTCACAAGCTTCTTTATCTTTTTGAGATTCAAATAAAACTGCGGCTTTTGTTACATAAGATTGAGAAAATTTAGGATCAATGGAGATCGCTTTGTTAATATCTGCCAAAGCTTCTTTAGATTTTTTCAATTTCAGATAAACTTCTGCTCTTCCGTTATAAAGTAAAGATTCGGGTTTTTCGGTAAGCATTTGGTTGTAATCTTTTAAAGCACCTTCAAGATCTCCGTTGTTCTTTTTAAGAGTTGCCAAGCCAGTTCTTGCAAAAATATTATCGGGGGCAAAGGTCAAAATCTGGTTTAAATCTACCATGGCAAGATCTTTTTTTCCTAAATTATTATAAATCTTGGAACGGATAAGATAAATTTCGGCATTCTCGGGTTCAAGTTTTACCCCGGTATTCGCATACTCCAACGCTTTGGTACGATTTCCTTTCTGATTGTGCAATGAAGCTAAATTTTCGTAAACCGAAATAGATTTAGGGTTTGATTTTAAAGCAGATTCGAAAGACTTAAAAGCCATGGCCGGTTTTCCCAATCTTTTCTGTGCAATTCCTAGATTAACATAATAATCTGATTGATATCTCTGAATATTTTCCGTAAGCACCAGTTTCGAATATTGCTCTTCCGCACATTTGTAATCTGCTTTTTTAAAACATTCTTCTGCAATTTTTTTGTCCTGTGCAGAGATAAAATTGAAAGATGTAAAAGCTAAAATAAGAAGTAGATGTTTTTTCATGTATTTATAGTTTGTTTGTTGATTACTTTTTTTGCGAGCATAGCAAAAAGCCCTCCCAATAAAGTTCCAACAAACGCCCCCACCAAAATATCTATTGGGAAATGAACTCCTAAATAAATACGGCTATAAGCAACAATAGCCGCCCATACAAATATAGCATAAGGAAACAATTTAAGCTTATCTTTTAATAAAAAAGTAAGGTAACTCGCCAAAAAGAACGTATTAGACGCATGTGCAGAATAAAAACCAAACTGCCCGCCACATTTCACAATGCGCATTGCATTCTGAAGTGTGGGATCGTGACAAGGCCTTAATCTGGCAACACCGTATTTGAAAATTCCTGAAATCTGATCTGAAACAGTAATGCCAATTCCAGTAAACAAAAGAATGTACAGAAGAGATCTAAGTTTGTAATTTTTATACAGAAAATAAAGGAAAATAATGTAAAGAGGAATCCATATCCACTTTTCTGAAATTATGATCCAAAACTGATCAAAAGGAGTATCTCCTAAATTATTGAGATAAAGAAACAGATTTTTATCTTCCTGAATGATTTCTTCCATATTGTATTTATCGGCTTACCGGTCCTTCGTAAGAATCGTCATCTGCAGGTTTGATCTTTGGAGCTTCCGGTGCCGAAGATGGCTCGTTCAAAATGTTTTCTTCAATATTTTTCATGGGATTGAAATCTTTCGCAGCATCTTTTACCTTTTCAATCTCTTTTTTAATTTCCGAGACAGGATTATCTGTTTCCTTTAAAATTTCGGTTTTGATATCTTCTACTGCACCACGCATTTTTCTTACCCCTGATCCAAGATCACGGGCAATTTGAGGCAGCTTATCCGGACCGAATAAAACCACGATTGCAATGGCAATGAGTGCCATTTCTCCAATGCTTAATTCCATGGCGCTAAATTACAAAAGATTGTAGAATTAATTTAGATTTCATTTAATTTTAAACTAATTTTAAGATTTCTTCTTCTGAAAAGCAAAGTAAGTAACAACTACGCTTACAGTCATCATCACAAAGGCCAGAAAGAATGGGGCTCCAGGAAATTCAAATGGTGCTTCATCATGGGTGAAATAATAGAATAAATTCGTCATCATTGGCGGACCAATAATCGAAGTAGCGCTCATCAAACTCGTTAAAGCTCCCTGCAATTCACCCTGTTCATTGCTTGGAACCGATTTCGTAATCACCGACTGCAAAGCAGGACCGCAGATTCCACCTAAGCAATAAGGAATTAAAAATACAAACATCATCCAACCTTCGGTTGCAAACGCAAATAGCAACATTCCTATCGCGTACAAAGTCAAGCCATAATAAATACTTTTTTGTTCACCTAATTTCGGGGTTGTCCATCGGATTAAAACACCCTGAACCAAGCCTACCAAAAGCCCAACTACCCCAAGAGAAATTCCTACCATTCTTTCATCCCAATTGAATTCATACATGGTAAAGAAATTCCAGTTGCTCTGAACAGCGTGACCTGCAATATAAATTAAAATTAAAGCGAAAATTAAACCTGAAATCTCTCGGTGTTTACCTAAAAATTTAAATGAACCTATAGGATTTGCTCTTTTCCAGCTGAATTCTCTTCTTTTGCCTTTATCTAAGCTCTCGGGAAGAATAAAATATCCATAAAGGAAATTTAAAAGACATAAAGCAGCTGCTGCATAAAACGGAACTCTTGAACCGTAATGTCCTAAAAGTCCCCCCAAAACAGGCCCGATAATAAATCCTAAACCAAAAGCAGCACCGATTAAACCAAAATTCTTTGCTCTGTCTTTATCTGTTGAAATATCTGCAATATACGCACTTGCCGTTGTCACGCTTGCACCTGTAATTCCTGCAATCACTCTTCCTGCAAAAAGCCAGACAATTGTCGGAGCTAAAGCAAGGAAAATATAATCTATCGCAAAACCGAAAAGTGAAATCAGAATAATGGGTCTTCTTCCGAATTTATCACTGAGATTTCCGACAACAGGCGAAAAAACAAACTGCGTAAAAGCATAGGCAAAACCAAGCCAGCCTCCGTATTTTGCGGCTTCGCTGATGTCTGCATGAATCAGTTCTTTGATCAGATCCGGAACAACAGGAATGATGATTCCCCATCCTGTAATATCAATCAGAAGCGTAATAAATATAAAGCCAATGGCTGCCTGTTTTTTTGAATTCTCCATAACGGTGCAAAAATACTCAAATAAGAAAAAATAATGATTCTAAATTGGTTGATAGTTGTTGCATGACGGATGTCTGGAATTTTATAATTATTTTTTGCTTGAAATTTTGAATAAAAAAAGAGTCTTCCATTTTGAAAGACTCTTTTTTTTATTTAATGTAGTTTAAATTATTTTGTTGCAAGAACTTCTTTATTTGAAGAAGATTTACCGTGTACTTCTTCTTCTTTCCCTGTTCTAAGGAAATCGTAAGCAATTGCCGACGCAATAAAGATAGATGAATAAGCACCAAATCCGATACCGATCAACAAGGCAAACATAAATCCTCTCAAGTTGTCTCCACCGAAGATGAAAATTGCAAGAATTACCAGCAATGTAGTGAACGTCGTGTTGAATGTTCTACCTAATGTACTTGAGATTGCATCATCAAATAAACCTGATAACGTCAATGCTTTTTTCTCTCTTAAATATTCTCTGATTCTGTCGAAGATAATTACGGTATCATTGATTGAGTAACCCAATACGGTAAGAATCGCCGCAATGAAATCCTGGTTGATCTCCATATTGAAAGGCATCACTTTATGAAGTAAAGAATATGCTCCCAAAATGATAATCGCATCGTGGAACAATGCTGCAACCGCACCCAAAGAGAACTGCCATTTTCTAAATCTGAATAAGATATAGATAAAGATTCCCGCCAAAGCAGCTACAACTGCAAGAATACCATGTGTCTGGATATCATCCGCAACAGTAGGTCCTACTTTTTCCGAAGAGATAATTCCAGCGTGATCTTTGTCTGCAGATTTGAAATCTTCTAAAGTAAGGTTTGAAGGTAAATTTGGTTTTAAACCTTCATATAATTTCTGCTCAATGGTTTGGTCAGCTTTCAAAGATTCGTCATCGATAAGATAATCTGTAGAGATTTTCAATTGCTTATCGTTACCGAAAGTTTTAGCTTCTACAGAAGAGTTTTTACCGTCTTCAGTAGTAAACATTTTCACCAAATTATGTTCAACGTCTTCAGCATTTACATCCTTATCAAATCTTACAACATAGTTTCTACCACCCGTAAAGTCGATACCGTATTTAAATCCGTTTACGAAAATCGAACCCAGGGAAATAACGGTAAGGATTGCAGAAATGATATAAGAATATTTTCTCTTTCCGATGAAGTCGATCCACGTATTTCTGAAAAGGTTTTTTGTAGGAGAAGTCCATACAGAAAGTCCTTTACCTTTATTCAGTCTGTTGAAAATCATTACTCTTGAAAGCAAGATAGAAGTGAATAAAGTCATTACCGCACCAATTAACAACGTCAGTGCGAAACCTTTAATAGGTCCTGTTCCGAAGAAGAACAATACGATCGCCGTTAAGATCATCGTTAAGTGACCATCGATAATTGCGTTCAATGCATGTTTGAAACCATCTTTATAAGCTTCTAAGATACCTTTACCTGCAAACAATTCTTCTTTTGTTCTTTCGTAAATAATTACGTTTGTATCTACCGCCATTGCCATCGAAAGTACAATACCTGCGATACCAGGAAGAGTAAGCGTAAAGTCTCCGGAATCCATAATTCCGAAAATATAGAATAAGTTGATAATCATTGCAATTACAGCGTAAACTCCCGCTCCACCGTAATAGAAAATGATATATGCAATAATAATTAAGAATGCGATTGCAAATGAAATTACCCCTGCATCAATTGATTCCTGCCCTAAAGACGGACCAACTTGTGTAGCCTGAACCACTTTTGCACCTGCAGGTAACTTACCAGCTCCTAAAACGTCTACCAATTCTTTAGCTTCTTCCTGAGAGAAGTTACCAGAGATTTGGGTTCTACCGTTAGGAATTGCACCTACAACATTTGGAGCAGTATACACTCTGTTATCCAAAGTTACAGCAACCGGTTTACCAACGTTTTTCTCCGTTAGCGTTTTCCAGTCTTTTGCACCTTTAGAATCCATCTGCATATCTACCACTACTCTGCTCAATTCATCATAGCTGATGTTAGCAGTTTCTACGGCACCATCTACCGGAGCTTTTTGGTTGATATTTCCTCTTATAGCATACAATACCAAGCTGTTCGGATCTGTAGATTCAGGCTTATAACCCCACATGAACTGGGTATATTTAATGTTTGCCGGACGTAAAGACTGACCAATTTTGCTGTTGATGATTTTATTCACAGCAGCAGTATCAGATAGTTTTACAGAAGCAACACCGTTTGTTCTCAATTTATCAAGCTGAAGAAGGTTCATGAAATTCACGTTTTTCTTCACGCCCATAGAATCTCCTTTAGCAGAAACAGTAGATGTTAAAGTTTGGAAATAAGGCAATACTTCCGGAACCTGCTGTACTTCCCAAAACTGAAGTTTTGCAGAAGTCTGAAGCATTTTCTTCACTTTGTCGATATCTTTCATACCCGGCATTTCTACAGAAATTCTTGCCGTTCCCGGAACTCTCTGTACGTTTGGCTGGATGGCTCCAAGTTTATCGATTCTCGTTCTGATTACTTCGAAAGCTGTTCCTACAGAAAGATCAATTCTTTTCTTAACGATGCTTTTTACCTGCTCATCAGTAGTATTGAATTTAATTTCAGAAAGATTGGTATTTCCGAAGATCTCAGGATCTGCAAGTTTAAGGTTTGCACCTTTAGCTTTATTTACAGCATCAAATTCCACAAAGAAATTATCAATATAAGATTTTGTAGAATTTTTCTGAACTTCGTCTGTTCTGTTTAAAGCCTCAATAAGAATAGGATTGGTAGAATAATTCGTTAAATCATTCACCAAGTCTCTCTGGTTGATCTCCAAAAGAACGTTGATTCCTCCTTTAAGGTCAAGACCAAGTTTCATTTCCTTGTCTTTCGCTTTAGAATAATAAAGTTCTGTGAAACCTAAATTCAGTGTATCCTTAGAAAGTCTTTCTATTTCTTTCTGATACTTTTCCGGATTGTCTCCTGCAATAGCAGTCGCCTGCTTTTCAATTTTGCCGGCGTACCATGTTGGTAATAGCTCATTTAAGCAAATTAACCCTAGTACAATAGCAACAATTGTAATAAGTCCTTTTCCTTGCATTTTGTTATAACTACGTTAAATTAAGTCGGCAAATATAATGATTTTATTGATATTTTATGAATTTTTAACAACAGAAATGGTTTATTTTCAGATATATCGGCAATTAATTTTTTGTTAAAATTTCTGCAAAACATTTATTTCAAATCTATTCGACTTATTTCACTTCTATTGGTATGAAATTTTCACTTACTACCTTACAACACCTTAAACATCAAAATATTATGAAAAAACTACTATTTTCTATCGGTATGTTTTCTTCCCTTATTTTTCAAGCTCAAAGTTTTAATCTGGAAGAATTTGCGACTGGGCTTTCAAGTCCCGTAGAAATCATAAATGCTAATGACAACAGGCTTTTTGTGGTACAGCAGAACGGAATCATCAAAATTATTCAGCCTAACGGGACTGTGAACGCTGCAGACTTTTTGAATATTAGCAGTAAAGTATTGTTTGGAGGCGAAAGAGGTCTTTTAGGTTTGGCTTTTCACCCTCAATACGCAACAAACGGGTATTTTTTCGTGTATTATAATAATAGTTCAAACGGAAATATTATTGTAGCAAGATATACCGTAAGTAGCTCAAACGCAAATGTTGCTGATGTCAATTCTGAAAAAATTATTTTAAATATTCCTAAACCATTTGACAATCATAATGGGGGAAGTATTCATTTTGCGCCGGACGGGAATTTATGGATTGTAACCGGAGACGGTGGAAATGGTGGTGATCCCAACAATAATGCTCAGAATAAAAATTCGCTTTTAGGTAAAATGCTCAGAATTGATATTAATTCTACCGGACCATACAATATCCCTGCAGGAAATCCTTTTGTCGGATCCGGAGTTGATGGAGCCGATGAAGTCTGGTCTTACGGATTACGAAATGCATGGAAATTTTCTTTTGACCTTACCACAGGAAATGCTATGATTGCCGATGTTGGACAAGGACAAATTGAAGAAATCAACAGAATGCCAATTTCTCAAGCCGGAATCAATTACGGATGGAGATGCTACGAAGGAAACAACAATTACAATACAACAGGTTGTGCCGCTTCTACAACAATGACCTTTCCTGTGGCTGTTTATGATCATTCCGGTAATAAATGTTCAGTTACGGGAGGCTATGTTTACAGAGGAGCGCAATATCCAAGCTTACAGGGAAAATATTTCTTCGCAGATTATTGTTCTTCCCAAATCGGCGTAATGGATTCTAACAATGCAATCACTTGGACGACAGCATATACAGGCAACAATTTTTCTACTTTTGGTGAGGATAGCCAAAAAAATCTTTATGTTGCTGCAGTAAACAATGGCAAAATTTATAAGATTACGACTTCAACTTTAGGCGTTCAGGATGATAATATGTTTAACGGAATCAGAATCTATCCTAATCCTGCTCATGAAAGAATATTTGTAGACGGATTGAAAGACAGCCAAAGCACCGCAGAAATCATTAGTACAGATGGTAAAAAAGTTTTGGAGGAAACAAAATTTGACAGCGAAAACAGCATTAATATTACAGGAATTCCCGCAGGAGCGTATTACATCAATATTAAATCGGGAGATTTGAGATCTTACAGTCAGAAATTGATTATTAAATAGCAATTAGCAAAAATAAAGCGATTCAGATCTGAATCGCTTTTGTTTTATATCGTCATTGAGAAAATTCTCGTTTCAGGTTTATTTCTCAACATTCTGAGATCAAAAACCATCGCAACGTTTCTTGTAAAAGCTCTGCCTTTTTCAGTAATTTTTATCTGATTATCGTGAATTTCAACCAATTCATCACGTTCCATTTCCGAAAGCATATCGAAAGCATTTTCAAGCTCAGGAATAGCGTTTTTATCTTCAAAAGTAGTTTCCAATTGGCACATCAGATTAAGAATATGTCTTCTGATTGACAAATCTTCTTCATTCAAAATATGACCTTTTACTACAGGAATTTCACCAGTTTCAACAATTTTCTGATATTCTTCAACAGTTTTTACATTCTGCGCAAAAGCATACCACGAATCTGATATAGAACTCATCCCTAAACCAATCATAAGCTGAGTTTTGCTTGAAGAATATCCCATGAAATTACGATGAATATTTCCTGAAATCATAGATTTGTATAACTCATCGTCCTCAAGAGAAAAATGATCCATACCCACTTCTTTATACCCTAATTCTTCTAATAATTTTTTACCGTCTTCATACAATCTCCTCTTTTCTTCACCGCTTGGCAGATCACTTTCATCAAAACCTCTTTGTCCTACTCCTTTTATCCAAGGAACATGAGCATAAGAATAATAAGCCAAGCGATCCGGTTTCAGCTCCAAAGTTTTATGAATGGTAAGAGCCATACTTTCCCAATTGGAGTGCGGTAAACCATAAACCAAATCATGAGAAATACTTGTATAACCAATTTCTCTGGCCCATTCTGTGACATTTTTTACATTTTCGAAAGGCTGAATTCTATTGATAGCTTTCTGCACTTTCAAATCATAATCCTGCACCCCAAAACTGGCTCTTCTGAAACCAAGATCAAACAAAGTCTGTAAATGCTCTCTGGTTGTATTATTCGGATGTCCTTCAAAAGAAAATTCGGGATGTTCGGCAATTTCAACCGTATCAAAAATCCCCTGAAGTAAAGTTTTTAAATTCTCTGGAGAAAAAAATGTCGGAGTTCCGCCACCTAAATGCAATTCTTTAAGCTTCGGCTTTTCATTAAATAATTTAAGATAAAGCATCCATTCTTTCAAAACACTTTCCAGATACGGAATTTCTACAGTATGCTGTTTGGTAATACGTTTATGACAGGCACAAAACGTACACAATGCTTCACAAAACGGAAGGTGTATGTATATTGAAATTCCTTCAGCCGAATTGCTTTCATTAAAAGATTTAATCACACTTGATTTCCATTTTTCCGGGGAAAAAGTATACTCGTCCCAATAAGGAACGGTAGGATAAGAGGTGTAACGCGGGCCGGGAATATTATATTTATCGATTAAAGAGCTCATTTTGGACTTTAAATTTTTTCTAGGTCAAATGGAATTCCAAAGGAATTTCATACTGCAAAATTAACCATAAGTTCTGAATTAGAGATTATGAAATATATTAGTCTTTCTTTTTAAAATTTATAATGAGTCTAAATACTTAAATCTGGTTTAAATTAAATCTTATGGACTATAAACTATTACAGTTAAAGAAACACAGAAAATTTATTTTAAAAGTTAAATATCCTGTACGAAACTAAAATTTTAATTTCAAAAGAGATATTTTATCTTTTCCGGCAAGAACAACCGTATTTTTATCAATCCATTTGCAGACATAAAAACCTTTTTCATCTGATATTTTCTTCCAGGTTTTTCCAAAATCTGATGAATAACTGATGTGCTGATCTCCAACAGCAATCACTTCTTTTCCTTTTGAATCAGGTTTAATTTTCACACAGGTCATATAGCCGGCATTTTTTCCCGAAGCCTGAACTTTCCACGTTTTACCGCCATCATTTGTAGTTGCAATATTATTGATATTTGCTTCCTGTTTGGTATAATCACCACCAACAGCAACTCCGAAATTCTGGTTGGCAAAATCAATTGAGTACATACCTTGTGCAGATTCTCCCTGAACAAAAGGTGTTTTATAGATATTCGATTCTAAAGTCGTGTAATCTATCTTAATAATTCTCGAACTTTTGCCTCCTGTTGCAATCCAGATATTGGTTCCTTGATGAGCAATATTGGTGTTGCTTGCTGCAAAAGCAGCTTCACCTTCGTTAAGTTTTATACTGTTAAATCCTTCTCTTTTGGTGAGGGTATTGAAATCTAAAATAGAATTCAATTTTGGCATTATAAAAGATAATTTCAGATTCAAATCTTTTGCAGGATCGCTGAAAGCAACAGCATGTTCATCGTTTACAAAAATTAATGCATCATAGAATGCAGTTTTCAAAGTATCTGTATAAATATTGATAACTGAAAGATCTTTTTTATCTATTCTAAAAAAATGAGCCGGACTTTCAATATTGATGGCATAAAAAGCATCTTTATTTTGTGTTAATGTTCTAAACTGCAGTTTCTTCTCAGATAGTTTTATCTGCTTTTGATTTGTATTATTTTTTAAATCAACAAAACCAAATTTAGAATCTGTTCCGCTATACCAGACTTTATTATCATACAATTCTATTGCTCTAATGCTTATTCTATCATTTAGAATTGTTTCAAAGCTTTCAATTTGTTGAGAAAACAACATCAGGTTTAAAGCTAAAAACAAAAGTGTAAAAATCTTTTTCATGCCAACAAAAATAAAAAATCCACAGAATTCTGTGGATTTTTAGACGATTAAATTTTAGTCTTTCGTTTGTATTCGTATTTTACGTTTCTGCTGTTAATTAAAGTCATTTTACCTTTCTTCTCATCAAAAACAGCATCCATTTTGCCTATATCGTATCTAAATGTGTTGTTGGCTTTCGGTTCCAGATAAATAGACGACAAATCTTCACCCGGCGACTGTAAGTAAAGCTTATTTTTTTCTAAATAGATGTTCAACATTTTGGTTTTATCGTTTTTAGATTCGTATTCACCTGTAAACCTAGACAATTCTTCATCGCTCAGTTTTACAACCGAAAAATCAGGATAATCGTAGTTTTTATGTAAAAAATGTTTTATCACATATTCTGCAATGTCATGAATATCATAGCGAATGCCATTTTCGGTAATTGAGATCGCCAGTTTTTGAGACGGAAAATACAGTGAAAAAGATAAAAAACCTGTCATAGAACCCGTATGGCCGTATCCGTTATATTCATCAAAAACATAATATTTTAGGCCTTGATTAAGATTTTTCATTTGTACTAAAGATTTATCCGAGACCAATTTTCCTGAGAAAATCGCATCAAAGAATAAATTCAGATCTCCCGTTGTAGAAACGATATCTGCAGAACCGAAAAAGAAACTCAGGTTTGCGTCGTCTGCCTTTCTCCAGTCTTTAAAAAAACGATAAGACTTTGCCTCATTATTTTCAGGTTTTATCGTCTTTCCGATTTCTGTATTGGTCATATTCAACGGAACAGTAATTTTTTCGGCCAGCAATTCATCATAACTTTTGCCGTATATCTTTTCTAAAATAAAACCTAAAACAGAATAACCGCTATTGCTGTATGAATATTTGAATCCGGGAGGAAAATCTGACGGAAGTTTAAACATAACATCCAACAATTGTTCTTTACTGAGATTCGCTGCTTTTATGGTTTGAAAGTTTTTTAATTCTGATATGTTCTTCATTCCGCTGGTGTGATCCAAAAGATTGCTAATGGTAATATCTTTTGCATTTCTGATTTTTGGAAAAAAGGTTGAAACTTTGGTATTTTGTTTAAGTTTTCCTTCTTCAATTGCTTTGAAAATCAGTATCGCTGTAAATACTTTCGAAATTGATGCGATTCTGTATTTCGTATTAAGATCTGCTCTTTTCTCGGCTTCTAAATTGGCAAAACCAACGGTTCTGAAATATTGTTTTCTACCATTTTTAGAAACACTTACCGAGAACATTCCTTTTTCATATTTTTCAAAGGCATCAAAAACACTGTCGATTTTTGAGTTGCTATTCTGAGAAAATATAAACGAGTAGATAAATAATGAACAAAAGAGGAATAATTTTAATTTCATACTTGTTTTTTTAAAGTACAAATATACATTTTATCCCGTTGAAGAGAATTGAATTATCATTAAAAAAATAAGCTATCTTCATCAGATAGCTTACTTCTATAGTATTATTTATAAATCCAAATCTGGTTTTTCTAAAGGCTCCTGTTCTGCCTTAAATGTTTCGCCGTAGCCGCCATTCTGAAGCTTGGAATGTCTCCTGCTGTAAAGGAAGTAAATAACAAATCCGATAAGCAGCCATGCAAGAGAATACATCTGTGCTTCTTTACTTAGGTTAATAATCAAATACACATTGATTGCAATTCCCAGACAAGCAATTACCGGTAAAGCCGGAACTTTGAAGTTTCTCTGAAGGTTCGGTTCTTTTACTCTCAAAACCCAAACTGCCACACAAACCATAGTAAAGGCGAATAGAGTTCCGAAACTTGTCATGTGTGCAAGATCATTTATCGGTGTAAGAGATGCAATTACAGAAATAACAGCTCCTAAAATAATAAGGTTTTTCGTAGGTACTCCCGTTGTAGGATTTACTTTAGAGAAAGTAGAAGGAATTAAACCATCCTTAGACATCCCGAGAAAAATTCTTGATTGCCCCATAATCATTACCATTAATACAGAAATTAATCCTACTGTTGCTGCAATCGTGATAATATAGCCTGCCCAAGCCTGACCTGCAATATCAAATGCGTATGCTACAGGTGCTTTGATGGCATCAGGATATTTTCCAAGTGGGTTAAAATCGGTATATTTCATCATCCCTGTAAGAACCAATGAAACCAATATATATAAAAGTGTACAGATTACCAACGATGTGATAATTGCAAAAGGCACATCTTTTTTAGGATTAATGGCTTCACCTGCCTGTGTAGAAACCGCATCGAAACCTACATAAGCAAAGAAAATTGCAGAAGCTCCGGCTACAATCCCGGCAACGCCATAAGCAGAATGGGAAACTCCGTTTTCGGTAATGGTAGTCGGTTCAGGAATAAATGGTGACCAGTTATTGGTGTCAATAAAGAATAATCCGGCAATAATTACGAAAATGATCGCAGAAACTTTCAAAATAACAATAAAATTATTCGCCTTTGCTGCACCTTTTGTACCTCTGATCAAAATTGAAATTACCAACAGTACAATTGCCAAAGCAGGAAGATTGAAAAATATTTTCATATCGAAAAGCTCAGGTGCTGCATTGAAGTTGCTTATTGTTTGTTGAAAATCAGCCAATTTTTCTGCCGGTAAATTTCCTGTTGCAATCTGTTTTGTTGCTTCACCAAATGCTTTGTTTGCAGTTCCCGGATCGGTTGTCATCCAGTAAGGGAGATGCAGACCAAACATTTTCAACAGTTTACCAAAATATCCGGACCAGGAAACGGCAACCGTCATCGATCCCATTGCATATTCTAAAATTAGACCCCAACCAATGATCCAGGCAAAAATTTCACCTACTGTACCATAAGCATAAGCATAAGCTGAGCCTTCTACAGGCAATATTGATGCAAATTCTGCATAACATAATGCTGCAAAAACGCAGGCAATCCCAGCAATTACAAATGATAATGCCAATGCAGGTCCTGCATTGTAGTAAGCCCCGGTTCCGGTAAGAACAAAAATTCCGCCCCCGATAATTGCCCCGATTCCGATGGCAGTAAGACTCCATTTTCCTAAAACGCGCTTCAGTTCGCTCTTTTGAATATCAGCTTCATAAGCGCTCATTGGTTTTTTAACCCAAATTTTAGACATATTTTTTATTTATTAAAGATTTACGAAAATATAAAAATTTTAGAGACCTTAACATTTATTGACACATTTTAATCTAATTATTTTAATTTTAAATTATAAAAAACTGATTCACACTTATTTTAATGCATTTTTAAATACCATACTTTTTATTTATTTTTGAACTCATGAATCTATATGATCTCTTCATAAAACCATATGAAGCCTACACAAATGTTCAAATTCTTTTAGAAGCCACTGCTGCCGTTTTTGGTATTCTCAGTGTTTTCTTTTCTATTAAAAAAAATATCTGGCTTTATCCCACCGGAATCATTTCTACATTTATATATGTCTACATACTCTTCAATTTCGGATTATTAGGTGATTGCATGATTAATGTTTATTACACGATCATGAGTATTTATGGCTGGATTTTATGGCATAAAAATTCTGAAGATCACATCCACGTAGATGTTACTTATGCAACTCGCAAAGAATGGATCTACTCTTTTGCATTGTTTATTTTAAGTATTATTCTTGTAACGGTTATCTATTATTACAAACCGTACATAGATAATCAGTTTTTGATGGAAGGTGCAAGTCTTGGTTTAAACCATCTAGATTGGGCAAACTGGCTTGATGTTTTAACAACTTCTATATTTTTGGTAGCAATGTGGTTAATGGCCAAAAGACGTATAGAGAACTGGATTTTCTGGATAATTGGTGATTTAATCTGTATGCCCATGTTTATTTATAAAGGTCTCGGAATCACTTCGGTTCAATATTTGGTATTTACAATTATGGCTATCATGGGATATGTTACATGGATAAAAAGTTTTAAAGTAAAAAATACAGCAAAGTCATGAAAAATTTAATAAAAATAGGATTCGGAATTTTCATAGGTTTAAGTTTGACATCTTGTACCGCATATGGCGGCAACTATTCAGCTTATGGAGATCCTTATTATGACAACGGATATTATTATGCTCCGCAGGCGTATTACGGAAACGGCGGATATTGGGGAAATGACGGATATTATTACAGAAATGATCTGAATTATTATTACGACAATGGGATACCTTATTATTACGGAAACAACAGAACAAAAGTTTACGTAGAAAGACGTAGTGGAGCTACAGGAAACAGTGGCTTCAGAAACAATACATCTTCTACTCCGAGAAATAACAGCAATAATAGCGGATTTAGAAATAATAACAGACAGAACAATAATCAGAAGCCACCGAGAAACAGCAACAATAGTAATAGCGGTTTCAGAAATAATCAACAAAATAACTCACAACAGGCTCCCAGAAATAATGGCAACAGTGGTTTCAGAAATAACAATTCCAGCGGAAACAGAACTGAAGCACCACAAAACAACAGTCAGCCACGTCAGAACACAGAAAATCGCTCAGGTGGTTTCAGATAATAAATAAGTATTCTAAATAATAAAACGAGCAGGAAGACCTGTTCGTTTTTTGTATAAAATACAGTAATTTTGCAGGTTGATTTTAGAAAAACAGAAAGTATGGACTTTTATAAATATCAGGGTACAGGAAATGACTTCGTTATGGTCGACAATCGTGACTTACAGTTCCCTAAAGACAAAAACATCATTGAAAAATTGTGTGACAGACGTTTTGGGATAGGAGCAGATGGCTTAATTCTATTAGAAAATGACGAGCAGTACGATTTTAAAATGGTTTATTACAATTCTGACGGCGGAGAAAGTACGATGTGCGGAAATGGCGGAAGATGTCTGGTTGCTTTTGCGTTTTTTCTCGATATTTTTGAGCGCAAATGTAAATTTATCGCTATCGATGGAGAACATGAAGCTGAAATCCACAATGGAATCGTAAAACTGAAGATGATTGACGTCGATACAATTTCCAACGACGGCAATGACTCGATTTTAAATACTGGTTCACCACATTACGTAAAATATGTCGAAGACATTGTAAATTACAAGGTTTTTGCGGAAGGAAACAGCATCAGAAATTCTGAAAATTATAAGGAGAAAGGCATCAACGTAAACTTTGTGGAAAATATTTCTGATGATGAAATTTTTGTAAGAACCTATGAACGAGGCGTTGAAGATGAAACTTTCAGTTGCGGGACCGGAGTTACGGCCTCTGCTTTAACTTTTCTGCAAAAAAACAATCTAACCTCTGTAAAAGTTAAAACGTTGGGCGGAAACCTGAAAGTTTATGCCGAGAAAAATGGAGAATCATTCCGTGAAATCTGGCTTGAAGGTCCTGCAAAACAGGTTTTCAGAGGTAAGATAGATCTTATTTAAAAAACAAAACTTTTAATCTCTTGTAAGTAATGAAAAAAGCTATTCTCATTATCGTACTTCTTATTCTTGCCGTGGCAGGATTTTTTGGTTTTAAATTTTACAATAAATATTACGGGAACAATATCTCAAAAGACGGATATGTTCTAATTCCACACGGTGCAAAATTCGATCAGATTTTAGATTCGATTACACCTTACGTTAAAAATAAAGAATCTTTCACAGAAGTTGCAAAAGATAAGAATATGGATGAGTATTTCAAACCGGGTCGTTATCATTTTGCGAAAGGAGCAAGCAATACAAGTCTTGTGAATATGATTAAAGCAGGAAATCAGTCTGAAAATTCTTTCAGAATCGGAGATTTCGGAGATATGTATCAGATGGTTGGAAGAGTAAGTAAAAAAACAGAACTCGATTCTTTGAGATTTGTAAATGATCTTGATCAAATTGCTTCTGAAAAAGGCTACAAAAATGCAGAAGACCTTAAAAAATATTTCTTCATCGATACTTACAATTTTTTCTGGACCGTTACGCCTAAAGAATTTTTCAAAAAATTTGAAGATCAGTATAATGATTTCTGGAATTCTGATAGAAAAGCTAAAGAGCAACAATCCGGCTTAACGAGAGATCAGATTTATGCATTAGCATCTATTGTTTATAAAGAGTCCGGTGGAAAACCAGACGAAATGAAGACCATTGCTGGATTATACTTAAACCGTTTCAAAAAAGGGATGAAACTACAATCTGACCCGACGGTAATTTATGCAATAAATAAACAGACCAACTTTAAAGAACCTATTAAAAGAGTTTTCTACAAACACCTTACTACTCCATCTCCTTACAATACCTATGCAAACACAGGAATTCCTCCGGGACCTATCTGTGTTGTTGATAAAAATTCAGTAGATGCAGTATTGAGTCCTGAACAGAATGGCTATATTTTCATGTGTGCGGATCCCGCAAGGTTCGGATATCATAAGTTCACAGCCAGTGCAGAAGAGCATGCTATCAATGCAAAAGCATATCAGGATTGGTTAAACTCAAAGAATATCAAATAATAAAAATATTTAACTTTAATTTAACAAATTAATAATTAACAAATCAGCCTATAAAACGACTGATCTATTAAAAATAAAAATAAACGAATCGTAAAGCTGTAATTTTCTTCTTTAATAAATTTTAAAAATTTATGACAATTTATTACAGTTTTATCTAAAGAATACCTTATGAATCAAACGGAAATAATCAGTATTTTCACAAAGAAAACCTTGGGGCTTACCTTCGTATTGTCTGCAGCAGCTCTTGCTTTTGCTCAGGATAAAGTAGGAATTTCGGGAACGGTTGTAGATAAAAGCAACCAGCCTGTTCCTTATGCTTCTGTAACATTCAGCAATAAACAAAGCAAACTTTTGAGCGATGCAACGCTTACCGACGAAAAAGGAAATTATAAACTGGATCTTACTCCTGGAAATTATGATATTACCATTGAAGCAATCGATTACAAGAAAAGTGTTGTCAACAAACAGATTACTACTGCAGGAAGTATAGCTGCACTATCTATTGAACCGGAAGCAACCGCTACCAATATGAAAACTCAGGATATTCAGGGTGTAGTCATTACGGCAACTGCAAAGCCATATAAAGTTGAGCTTGATAAAAGAACATACGATCCTTCTCAGGATATTGTAAGTAAAGGAGGTAGCTTACAGGATGTTTTATCAAATGTTCCTTCAGTTTCGGTAGATACAGACGGTACTGTTTCGATGAGAGGTAGCTCAAATGTACGGTTTTTAATTAATGGAAAGCCTTCAGCTCTTTTAGGAATTGATGACGGAGCTAATGCTTTACAAAGTATTCCTGCTGATCAGATTGAAAGAATTGAAGTGATTACCAATCCTTCTTCTAAATTTGAGGCAAGCGGAACTGCCGGTATTTTAAATATTATTCTTAAAAAATCGAAAAAAACCGGCTTTAACGGTAGTGTGATCGGAACTTTAGGATATTTACCTCAAACCAACCTCAATACCAATTTAAGCTGGAGAAAAGGTAATCTAACCTGGTTTTTGAATGGTGGAGGCGGTTACCGTGAATCTAAAAATACAAACAGAAATAACGCAACTTTCTTCAATGCAGCCGATGGCGGAAGAACGCAGACCGATCAGGAATCTATTACTAAAAACAAGAACAATAACTATAATGTTTCTTCGGGATTGGTCTATGATATTTCAGATAAAACATCAGTAAATGCATCCGGAACGGTGAGAACATTTGAAAGTGACAACCTGGGAAATATTACTTATGATTATCGTTTCTTAAATGCTCCGAGCCTGTTTACAGAAAGAATGAATACAGGTTCTAATAATAACCTTGCTTTTCAGGGAGATTTTGGTTTAGACCATAAATTTGACGATAAGGGACAAAACATTTCATTATCTGTAAGTCTGCAAAGTAACAGATCATATAATGACACCAACGTAAATCAGGTTACCAGTAATATCTTTGAATTACAAAACTCTATCAACCAAAATACAAGAAATAAAACGTTGGTAGGTAAGGCTGATTATGAGCTTCCTATAGGTGAAAACTCAAAAATTGAAGCGGGCTATAGAATCGACATCAATAACAACAATTATGATAATGATGTATTAGAGCGTTATGCATCTGATGCAGATTTCCATTATTTAAATAACTTTACATACAATGCTAACTACCGAGAAATGTTTAATGCAGGATATGTACAGTTTAAGAGCAAAATCGGAAAATTAGGCTATCAGGTTGGTGTAAGAAATGAATATTCTAATGTGGACATTCAATATTCAAACTTAAATCCTGATTCAAAAAATATTGACAACAAAAAAAGCTATAACAATCTATTCCCGACTGTTTTCTTAAGCTATGAAATTGCAAAAGACAATCAGTTTTTGGTAAACTATTCAAGAAGAATAGACAGACCGAGATCGTGGTTTTTAATTCCTAATCCAAGCTATACAGATAATCAGAATATCTTTGAAGGGAATATTGATCTGAATCCTTCTTACGTAGATTCGTATGAACTGGGTTACAGCATTTCAAAAGGAAAGTTCACCATCAACCCGACGATTTACTTCAGACATACAACTGATGATGTAAAAATGCTGGTTTACTCTGATGATGGAGTTTTTAAAACTAAACCTATTAATTTAGGAACAGACGACCGTTATGGTTTAGACTTAAACTTTAACTGGGATGCAACAAAATGGCTTAAATTCTTAGGAAACGTAGATTTATTTGGTTATAAAACGAACGGAACCTATAACGACCTTTCTGTTGTTCCAGAACCTTTCTCTTTTGAAGGAAGCGGTTTTGCAACAAGAGCACGTTTAACTTCAACTATTAAAATTGATAAAACATTCAGCTTTCAGATTCAAGGGTTTTACAGAGGAGGTCAGAAAACACAAAGTATCGACAGAAAAGATATGTATGCCTTAAATCTTGGTGCTTCAAAAACAATCTGGAAAGGAGATGGCACGTTGAGCTTTAATATTCAGGACATTTTTAATACAAGAGCGATGGAATCAACCGCATACGGATCAAATTTCGTAAGAGATTCTTATATGCAGTGGCAACCTAGACAATTTGCTTTATCATTAACTTACAGATTTAAACAGGGCGAAAAAATTGAGCAGCCTAAGCGTAAAAAAGATATTAATTCTAATGCAACAGGAGACGACCAGCAAGGCGGACCAATGTAATCAGATTATTTATCATAAAAAAATCCCGAAATTTTATTTCGGGATTTTCATTTATTTTACTAAAGCTTTAGCCGCTTCTGCTTCATAAATTCTTCTTCTCAAATCACTTGAAGAAAACCTGTGATCTCTTTTGTTATAAAAAATTTCAATTCCCTTCTCTTCACAATACTTTTTACCCGTAAAATCTCTGTCAAGATAATCATCACCTATAATTCTTACATCGATTACAAAAGATTTCAAAATATCTTCAAGGTCTTCTTCCGTGTAGTAAGGAATAATTTCATCCACTGCATTTACGGCTTTCAACTGAATATATCTTTCCACAATAGTCTGTGTTGGTTTATTTTTGTTTGGACGGTCGTGTGACGGATCAATCTGCAATCCTACAATCAGGTAATCACAAACTGTTTTTGCTTCTTCCAACATTTTAATATGTCCTGCATGCAGCAAATCAAATGAAGAAAATGTGATTCCTATTCTTTCGTTTTTCATGTGTTTTATTTATAGTTAATTTAATTTTTTCTTGATTCTAAATATTTCTGCCATTCCCAGACAGTTTTCAACGCTTCTTCCAAAGAAGTCTCAGACTTCCAATTCAAATTTCGTTCCGCTTTGTCAGCATTGGCATATGCAATTGTAATATCGCCTTCCCTTCTGTCACAAATCTGATAAGGAACTGCTACATTATTTGCCGTTTCAAAAGCTTTTACAACCTCCAAAACAGATGATCCTTTTCCTGTTCCTAAATTATAAACATCAATTACAGCTTCATCATTAGGTATACTCATTAAGTTTTTTAAAGCCGCAACGTGAGCTTTCGCCAAATCTACTACATAAATATAATCTCTAACCGCCGTACCGTCTTCCGTTGGATAATCATTTCCCCAGACATTCAATTTCTCACGAATTCCTGCAGCAGTCTGCATCACATAAGGAACCAGATTATTAGGAACTCCGATCGGCAATTCTCCCAATAAAGCCGAAGGGTGTGCGCCAATCGGGTTAAAATATCTCAAAAGACTTACTTTTCTTTTATACCCTTTAGCGAAATCTTTTAAAATCTCCTCTCCCATCTGTTTTGTCTTTCCGTAAACACTTTCAGGCATTTTCAGTGGTGTGTTTTCGTCGATAGGCATTTCGTCCGCTTGTCCGTAAACAGTACATGAGGAACTAAAGATAAAGTTAGAAATATTTCTTGATTTAAATTCCTGCAAAATATTAATTAAAGAAAATAAATTATTTTCATAGTAATCTACCGGTTTTTCCTGACTTTCACCAACCGCTTTGAACGCAGCGAAATTGATACACCCATCGATCCGATGTGCCTGAAAAACCTGAGTAAGAAGTTCTTTTCTCTTTAAATCGAAAGGATAAAAGATTGGTCTTTTACCTGTAATTTCTTCAATATTATTTAAAATAAACTTTTCTGAATGCGATAAATCATCTACGATGACTACTTCATATCCGCTATTAATAAGTTCTACCACAGTGTGAGAACCAATATAACCTAACCCTCCTGTTACGAGTATTGCCATTTTTTATTTATGTTTTTTAATTTTGCTTTTGTCCAATTTCCTCTATTTCAAGTTCATTAATATTTTTTTTAAACTTGAAGTAATTAGTAATAAATAGAATGCCTAAAATTATCCCATACACTAATGGTACTGTGTAAAAATCTGTAACATTTTCACCAAAATCTTTAATGATAAATATTGAATAAAAGAGAAAAAAAGATATGATCAGCAGTATTAGAAACAATACTGCTGAAAAAGTAATAATTGAGTTTTTATTCTTTACAATAAACATTATAAGAGAAGAGAGAGATAAAATACATATCATAATAATAGCAGTAAATGAAAACACATCTATTGAATTATCAAAATTATCAGTCTCTATTCTATTAATTAAACCTATTGAAAAAGATATGAATAAAAAAAAGTTTAATGAAATAATCAGCCAATAAACAAATCTATATTTAAAAACCCGCTTTTTCACTTTATCCCATAAACTCCAATACAGCATCCGTAATATACTTCAGCTGCTCTTCATCCAGTTCGGTATGCATCGGAAGAGAAATTACCTGATCCAAAAGCTTATCGGTATTCACAAAATCAGCATCATTACTTTCCTGATAATAAGCTTTTTGTTTTCTTAAAGCAACAGGATAATAGATCATTGCCGGAATTTCTTTTTCAGCCAGAAATTTTTGCAATTCGTTACGCTTTCCGTTTAGAATTCTTAATGTATACTGATGAAATACGTGTGTTGAATATTCAGCTCTTTTTGGTGTCAAAATATTTTCGTTTGCTGCAAAAGCCTCATCATAATAATCTGCTGCTTTTCTTCTTGCATCGTTGTATGAATCAAGATTCGGAAGTTTTTTTCTTAAAATAGCAGCCTGAATACTGTCTAATCTGGAATTTACTCCTACTTCGTCATGATAATATCTTTCGTACATTCCATGGTTTACGATTCCACGTAAACGGTGAGCCAGTTCATCATTATTGGTAAAGATTGCTCCGCCATCTCCATAACATCCTAAATTTTTGGACGGAAAAAAAGAAGTGGTTCCCACTGTAGACATTGTTCCTGCATGTCTTACTTCACCACTTGAAAAAGTAAATTGCGAACCAATTGCCTGCGCATTATCTTCGATTACAAATAAATTATGCTCTTCGGCAATTTTCAAAATTTCCTCCATATTGGCGCACTGTCCGAAAATATGTACCGGAATAATTGCTTTTGTTTTGGGTGTAATTGCTTTCTTTATTGCTTCGGTAGAAATCGTGAAGGTATCATAATCCACATCTACCAGTACAGATTTTAATTTTAATAAATGAATAACTTCTACTGTGGCTGCAAAAGTGAAATCAGCAGTAATAATTTCATCACCTTCCTGTAAATCCAAAGCCATTAGAGCGATCTGTAAAGCATCAGTTCCGTTTGCACAAGGAATAACGTGTTTTACATCAAGATAAGCTTCCATTTCGTTCTGGAAAGATTTTACTTCAGGTCCATTGATAAAAGCAGCAGAATCCATCACATTTAATACCGCATTGTCTACATCATTTTTAATTTTGTAATACTGACTTTGCAAGTCTACCATCTGTATCTTTTTCATACGTAAATTTTATTTTTAAGTTTTAGTCTGGCGCTTGATTAAATTCAGCGATTTCCTAAACGAATATTTTCGTAAAAATAAGGAATTTAAAGTGCTATCAAAAATTTTATTGATTTTGTTTTATCTTTATACAAAATTATTGGATGAAAAAATTTTTACTCTTTTGTTTTTTAGCAGGTTACTCTACAACTTTTGCACAAACAGAGCTTGTCTTTGTATATTTTACAGATAAACCCAACAAAGCAGCATTTTATGCAAATCCGCTTTCTGAACTTACACAAAAGTCACTTGACAGACGTACTGCATTGGGAATTGCATTAAACGATCAGGATGCCCCGATCGAACAATCGTATATTCAAAGCTTACAGAATTTAGGATTTACCATTACCGATTATTCTAAATGGTTAAATGGCGTGGCTGTAAATGTAAATCAGACACAGGCAAATCTTATTAAAGCTCAACCTTTTGTACAATCGGTTGAAAGTTTTGCTAAAAACTCTTCATTAGTTTTAAAAGCTCAGCAAACTAATAAGTGGGCTGACTTTGAACTGGCTCAGAAAAATATGACCGTATTCGATTATGGTTCAGGTTCAGCTCAAATAGACCAAATTAATTTGAGACCGCTTCACCTTGCCGGCTATACAGGAACAGGCGTAACAATCGCCGTTATTGACACGGGATTTCCAACAGTAAATACAGGAGCTGCTTTTTCCAGATTATGGACCAATAATAAAATAAAAGGCGGCTATGATTTTGTATCAAAAAGTTCCGATATTTATAATGCTTCATTAAATCATCATGGTACGGTAGTTTTGGGAGCCATTGGAGGATTTCTTACCGATTCTTTTGTCGGTTCCGCTCCTGATGCTGATTTCTATCTTTACAGAAGTGAAACCACAACCGCCGAAATTCCTGAAGAAGAATTATATTGGATTGAAGCTGCCGAAGAAGCCGACAGAAAAGGTGTTGATATTATCACCACCTCATTAGGATATAATAATTTTGATGATCCGAAATATAACTATACATATGCTGATATGAACGGTTCGAAATCGTTTATCGCGAGAGCAAGTGAAATTGCCGTAAATAAAGGAATTTTCGTTTTAATTGCTGCCGGAAATTCGGGAGAAGTTCCTTGGCATTATATTACAACTCCAGCTGATAATGTGAAGGTTTTTACCATTGGCTCAGTAGATGCTGCAGGAAGTTCGTCAGCATTTTCATCGTATGGTCCGAATTCTTTAGGAGCTATAAAACCTGATGCAAGTACAAGAGGAAGCTTTTCAACAACCGTTGATGATAATGCTACAGTTTCTGTTTCGGGAACCTCGATTGCTACTCCGATTGCTGCAGGAGGAGTAGCCTGTTTAATTCAGGCTTTTCCTGCAATGAACAGAGATTTGATGAGAACAAATCTTAGACAGACAGCCTCTCTGTTTCCTTCCCATACTAATCAGATGGGGTATGGAATTCTGAATTTCGGAAATTTCTATAATTCAACTTTAAATACTTCTGAGCTTGTAAAAAAGAAAAATTTAGCCATCTTCCCAAATCCCGTAAAAAGTATTCTGAATATTGCTACTGAAGCGCAGGTAATTTCAGTTGAAGTTTACGATAATTTAGGAAGACTGATTTTAAAATCATCTCAAAAATCAATCAAAGTAGAAGACTTTGCCAAAGGAACTTACTATCTAAAAGTCCAGGCAAAAGACAATGTTTACTACGAGAAGTTTTTGAAAGAATAATTAGGTTATTTTTTCATGAAATCTAAAATATCCTGATTAAGCTGCTCTGCATTTTCAAAAGGAATCATGTGCGTTGCATCTTTGTAGATTTTCAATTCGGAATTAGGCATTTGCTTGGCCAAAAACTGAGTGTGTTCCTGAGTAATGACATCTTTTTCTCCGGCAATTACCAAAACTTTATTCTGAATTTTATTTAACTGCTTATCAGTGATTTTCGGTTCTTTGAGCATTAATTTCAGCAGTCTGCCCTGGTTGAAACTTTCAGGTTTATTTTCAAGCTGTGAAACTTTATATTTAATCATAAAATTTTCGGTCAAATCTTTATCAACTCCCTCAGGAAAAGCATTTGCACCAATAGTAATCAACTGATTAAGACTTTCGGGATATTTTAAAGCAAATTCTAATCCTGTATTTCCGCCATCACTCCAGCCTGCAATATTGATTTTTTTTAAATTTAAATGGCTTGCAAGCGCTTTTACATCATCGGCAAAAATCTTATAATTAAAATCTTTTTTCGTTTTATCCGTGCTTTTTCCCTGCGATCTTGTATCCATCACAATCACTTGGTATTGTTTTGAAAGCTCAGGAATCTGCTGATAAAAATCTTTTATACTCCCAGAATTTCCGTGTAATAAAAAAAGGGGCTCACCTTCTCCGTAAACCTCATAATACAGGTCTGCATCTTTCAGGTTTAAAAACTTCCCGACTCTATCATTTTTTCCGTAAATCTCTTTATTTGATTCTTCAATATATTTACTTACATCTCCAAAATCATAGGCAAGAGCCTGATCATTAAATTCTTCCTGCTTCTCTTCATCTTTAGCATTTTTATCTAGTTTCACATCAATATTAATAGCAGGAGCGGCAATTGTCATCTTTTTCCAATCACTATAAAACTTCCGGATGTATCCTGTTCTGAAAAGTGCCGCACTGATATTCAATCTGCCTTCAAATTCTTTTAAAAACTGAATTCCGACAAAAAATTTACCCTGAACCCAAATATTTTTATCATTCACATCCAAACTGAAGGTCTGATCAATAATTTTATCTTTTGTTAGCTCAACGGTTATTTCTTCATCCAGAATACTTTCATTAGGAAAACCGTTTTTTTCGTTATAAATCGTATAACGCATCACTACAGGACGGTCTGCTGTTGTACTTGCAATATTCAGATTGATGGTTTTTATTTTTGATCTCCTGCTTGCCTTAAATTCTAATGCGGTTTCTCCTAAAAAATCTTCTTTTTTAAATGCCGGATTTACCGAATACATCACAGTTTTGGTTTTTGTATTTACACCCCAGTTTTTATCGACTAATTTTTTAGGTTTTAGTTTAACTTCCTGAATATTTTTAACCTTTCCTTTCAAATAGATTTTTTGAGAATTTTGTTTGATAAAATCAGAAATGGTTTCAGTAAAAGGTTCATAGCCCGCTACCTCAACTTTAATTTTACCTGAAGTGTTCGTATTGGACAGGTCAATGCTAAAATTTCCGTTCTCATCGGTAATGACACCGACATTTTCTTTATCAACACCTATTTTAGCATAAGCAATCGGATGATTTTCGTCTTTGGAGAGAATAGTTCCGGAGATGGTTTGAGAAAAGTATAAGCCTGCGGTAAAAACACACAAAAGAAGATTAAGTTTTTTCATGATATAATTTTGAAGCAAAATTCATTAATATTCACATGATAAGCTCTTAAAATCCTATTAAATTTAAAACTGAAACCGTTAAATATTATTTAAAAAATCACAACGAAGTGACCCCAAAATCTTAATTTCATTTAAAAGGTTTTCTCTGAACCCAATCATATTTAGGGTTTAGCGATGAGAAAATCTTTCCCGTAAAAAGATTAACTGCTTTATTGCTGTGTTTGATGAGTCCAAAAATTTCAACAGGCTCAGCACCGATCGTAGATTTTATCTCTAAAGCGGTTCTTCCAAAAATAATCCGTTTGAAATGATTGGAAATTCCAAATTCGGTCATATCAAAAAGCATATTCAGATATATCTGTTTTTCTTTCTGAATTTCTTTATCATAACCTAAAAAATAAGTATCAATATCTTGATTATTGAGAATCAGGGTATAGAAGCCAATCAGTTTTTCATTCAAAAAATATCCGAAAACTTTAAAGTTTTCAGCAAGATACATTTTCATATATTTAAAATGGTAGTCAGTAAGGAAAAAAGTATTGAAAGGGGCATTTTCAGCAACATTCTGATATAAAATATTCATTTCTTTCTGATACGTTTTTACATCATCAAGATCAAGTTCAATTTTCTGAATTCCTTCCAGCTTTCTCTTTGCAGATTTCAGTCTTGCTTGGTACTTTTTGGAAAAATCATCAGCATAATTTTTAAAAGTTATCCATTCAGGCTTTATATTTAAAATCATATTTGGCTGAACTGAAAATCTGAAAAATGCCTTAAACTTTTCTTCTTCAAAATTCTTTAAAAACGCTTTCTGATAATCTTTAAAAATAATTAAAGAAGATTTTCTATATTTTTCCTGAAGATTTTTAGCTGCCTCATTTAATAAAAGAATCGCTTTGTCGGTAGGAACTTTTGAGGTATCGAAATAAAATCCGTTTTGTCCGGTCAACATATTATTTCCTAGAATCATCACGTCTTTCGAAAATTTTTTGGATAAAAAATTTCTGAAGCTGCACAAGACATCATCTTTCTGAAACGTTTTATGTTCAATAAAGCTTAAATATTGAAACAAAGCTCCGCCAATCAAATCTTTACCTGAATAAAAACCGACAAAAAAACATTTCATATTCTTTGGTTTTGATTCTTCCAAAACATGAAAATATTCTACAGACAACATAATATTCTGCTGCCCGATGACTTTGTTCCAATCTGTTGGAAGTTCTTTTACAGAACTGAAAATTTGAAAGGTATAAGACATAAAAAAGGCCACAAATGTAGCCTTATAATTTATAATGTGAAATTATTTCTGAGTTACCCAGTTGAATCCGTCCATTGCATACCAACCGCAGATCATACCGCCCATTAAAGTTATGGTGATTGTCCAGTAGCCAGTATTGATAAAAACATATTTCCAGGATTTTCTTTCAAACATCGCATTGATTGCAATTAAAGGAAACACAAAAAAGATTCCTGTCATAAAAGAATGCAAAGCACCATGACCAAAAGAACGGTAAGCATTTCCGTAATCATGCATAAAAGCTGTATAAGAAGGCTTTGCCAAGGTTTCATCACCTCCGATCATTCCCAAAGCTCCAAACTGATGAATCGTTACAAACTGAAGAAACATTCCAATCAAGACTGATAAAATAATCGACAAAATAAACACTACACCCATGTTTGCAGATTTCATTTTTTCCTCCGTTAAGCCGGATTCTTTCATCCATACACTTCCGAAAACTTTAGGATTGTACCAGATAAATCCCATTACTAAGGGAATCAAAGCTGCAAAAAGTATTGCCAGAAAATTAATTTGCACCATAGTTTTTATATTTAGTTTAGTTTCTCAAATCTACATTAAAAATGATTACAAAAACATTTTAAAAAAAATATATAACTAAGTTTATTTAAAAAGGCTTTGAACTAATTTAATACTTTCAGAAATTTTCTCAGGATTATTTATATAATAAAAGATAGCATAAGGAATTCCATGCAAAATTTCTAATGACAATGCAAATAAAGGAAGCAATAAATATAAAATTACCGGAAATTTTCGTTTAGTAGAAATCTTTTTAATCATTGCATTCCAAATTATTTTTACTCTTTCTCTGTCATTCCACAAAATCAAAAAACATAGAAAAAAGTAGAAAATAAATCTATAAGTAAATGCAGTTCCCATCGCACTATCCATAAAACTAATGTCCATCAGTACAATATTTGCAGCAACAGGAATAAAGAAAACCACACCCAAAATAGCGGTCGCTTCAAACAGCAAAAGTATCCCTGTAATAATTTGAAGTATTCCTACAACTGTTTTAAATGGTTCATGGTCAAATAAAAACCACATTATCTTAAACAAAGATGAGTCTTTTAAAGGAATCAGTAAATCATCAGCTGAAACCCCAAACTGATTACCGTCAAGTTTACTATAACCATATCCTATAAAAGTATAAGCCAATAAAAATCTTGAGACTAAAATAAAATAATCCCAATATCTTTTTTTAGGAATCGAACGTAATTTTACTATCATATTTTTAAGGTTTAAATTTTGTACTTTTGCGGCTCACTTGAAATTTCAATCAAAAGCTTCACTCTAAAATGAATTACGTTTCTGTCGAAAACCTTACCAAATCATATGGGATTAAAACTTTGTTTAAAAATGTCTCATTTCACATCAATGAAGGTGACAAAATTGCCATCGTCGCAAAAAACGGAAGCGGAAAGTCTACCCTTCTGAAAATTTTGATGGGCAAAGAAATCGCAGACAGCGGAAATGTAATAATTAATAAAGATATTCAGGTCGTTTTGTTTGATCAGGAAATCGATTTTGATTCTGATCTTACCATTGATGAGTTTATGATGACTTTAGACTCTGCTCCTATTCAGGCATTAAAAAATTATCATCAATCACTGCATTCTACTGATAACGATTTTATTGAAAAAGCGCTTTTGGATATGGAAGCTCACAAAGCGTGGGATCTGGAGAATGAAATGAAACAGATTCTTTCTCAGCTTAAAATAACAGATCTTGAAGCGAAAATGGGTATGCTTTCCGGAGGGCAGATCAAACGTGTCGCTTTGGCAAAATTGTTAACGGAAACAAGAGCCGAACACCGTCATACTTTGCTGATCATGGATGAGCCGACCAACCACCTCGATGTAGAAATGGTAGAATGGCTTGAAAATTATTTAAATAAAGCTAAAATAACCTTGCTTCTTGTGACACACGACCGTTATTTCTTAGACAGCGTTTGTGATATTATCTGGGAAATGGAAGATCAGAATCTATACGTTCATCAAGGTTCTTACGCAACGTATCTTGAAAACAAGATGATTCGTGAAGACAATATGAACGCAACCATAGATAAAGCCAACAATCTTTACCGAAAGGAGCTGGAATGGATGCGAAAACAGCCGAAAGCAAGAACCACAAAATCAAAATCGAGAATTGATGCTTTCTACGAAACCGAAAAAGTAGCAAAGACAGACACAAGAAAAGACTCTCTGGAACTTGATTTTGAAATGAAAAGGCTCGGAAATAAAATTTTGGAATTAAAAGATATTTCGAAAAGCTACGGTGATAAATTATTATTAAAAGATTTCAGCTATTCTTTCCAAAGAGGTGAAAAAGTAGGAATTGTAGGAAAAAATGGAGCCGGAAAATCTACTTTATTAAATATTATTCAGGGATTTGAGCCGAAAGATTCCGGAGAAATCGAAACCGGAGAAACCATTAAGTTCGGATATTTTTCTCAGAAAGGATTACAATATAAAGAAGACGAAAGAGTTATTGATTTTATCAAAGAAATTTCAGAAAATTTTCCTTTAGCAAACGGAAGAACCATTTCTGCATCACAGTTTTTGAGATTGTTCTTATTTGATGATCAGACTCAATATTCGCCGATTTCAAAACTTTCGGGTGGAGAAAAAAGAAGGCTGCATCTAATGTATATTTTGTATCAAAATCCCAATTTTTTGATTTTTGACGAACCTACGAATGACCTTGACCTTCCTACCTTAACGGTATTAGAGAATTTCCTTCTGAATTTTCAGGGAAGTTTGATTATCGTTTCTCACGACCGTTATTTCATGGACAGAATTGTTGACCACATTCTGGCATTCGAAGGAGAAGGAAAAATAAAAGACTTCATCGGCAACTTTTCAGAATATCGTGAAAGTAAAAGGCTGGAAGATGGAAGCAAAAAGACGGAAACCTCAGCTCCAAAAAATGAAACTATTAAAGAAAACGAAATTGTTTCTTCAGCTTCAGTTATCCAGCCACAAACAAAAAAGAAACTTTCTTTCAAAGAACAGCGAGAACTGGAAATTATTGAAAAAGAAATGCCCGATTTCGAAGAAAAAAGAGCCAAAATTCTTGAACAACTAAACAATGAAACAGACTATGAGAAAATCTCAAAGCTTTCTGCCGAATTGGAAGCCATTTCAGAAAAACTGGAAAATCACGAAATGAGATGGCTTGAACTGCAGGAAATGATGGGAAACTAAACTCAATACAAATAGTAAGAGCTGCATCTTTAAAAATTGCAGCTCTTTTCATTATTTAACTTTCTTTTTAATTTAAGTCAATAAGCTTTCCTTTGCTTGAACTTTCAAGAGCTGCTTCGATGATTTTCATATTCTGTACAACTTCATTCCCCAATGATGGCAAAGCATAACCGAAAACAATATGTTCGTAGATTTGCTGGTAATAATTCATGTAATTTCCTGGCTCACTCCAAGTTAAAATTCTTTCTGTCTCTGAATTTTCATTTAAAAAATTTAAAATTCCGTCAGCTTCTTTTAAAGGTTTAGTCCAGTCTTCTCCGTAGGTAGGAATTGCTCCTGCACCCAGCTCATTTTCCTGTTCATCACTTCTTTCCTGTAAAAGACTTCCCTTGCTACCATGAATTTTATAGGCAAAATGATCTTCTTTTGTGAAAACTGAAGATTTTAGTCGTACCCTCAGATTATCTTTGTAATAAAGAACAATTTCAAAATAGTCATTAGCAAATGTCTCCCCTTTCATCGAAAAGACATCAGCAAAAAGCTTCTCCGGATACCCAAAAAACTGAGTCGCCTGATCAACCACATGCGAACCTAAATCATGAACAGAACCGGAACCATTAAGTTCAGGATTTTCTTTATGTTCTTTGGCACTCGGCTCCGTTCTGAATCTGTCAAAACGTATTTCAACTTCTTTGATATCTCCCAACTTGCCCTCCGATATTATTTTCTGCACCTGTAGATAATCGCGATCGAATCTTCTGTTTTGATAAACACTTAAAAACAAATTTTTGCTCTCAGCCAAATTAACCAGTTCCTGAGCTTCAGAAGCCTTGACAGTAAATGGTTTTTCAACAATTACATTTTTACCCGATTCTAAAGCCATTTTCACGTATTCATAATGAGTCTGGACCGGAGTGTTTACAACAACAACTTCAACGTCTGCATTTTCCAGCATTTCTTCTACCGAACGATAAAGCTTAGCATCAGGGTATTTTATTTTTGATTCCTCTTTTGAACGCTCCACAATCGCTCCCAGAAAAAAACCTGGATGCTGCTTTAAGAAAGGAGCATGAAATATTTTGCCGCTCATTCCAAACGCACAAAGACCTACTTTTACCAATTGCATAAGATGTATTTTCAACAAAGATATTTAATTTAAAAACACCTGAATTAATAATTTCAATCTTAAGAATGATATGATAAAAATCACAAATTTATTTTTAATTATTCTAAACAACAATCATACATTTGCGCATTATTTAAAATTGCTCTAAATAAGCTATGAAAAAACAAATTACCACGCTTGGATTTCTCATCATGACAGCAACAGCTTTCGCACAGACAAGAAATTCTGAAAATGATAGCATCAAGGTTCAAACGATCGAAGATGTGAATCTTCATAAAACCGGAAATCCTAACAAAGCTCGACCACTATCCATTAAATCCAATTTAACGGTAATGGAAAATCCGCAGGCTATGGCAATTGTAACGCATGAGATTATTGAACAGCAACAGGCAAAGCAGCTGAGTGACGTTTTACAAAATGTAAACGGGATGTACGTTACTTCTTCCAGAGGAAATTCTCAGGACAGCTTCGGAGGACGTGGATTCATCCTTGGCAATGATAATATGTTTAAAAACGGATCAAGAATAAACAGTGGTGTTTTCCCTGAAGTAAGCGGATTAGAAAGAGTTGAAGTTTTAAAAGGCGCAAATGCCATGTTATATGGAAATACTGCAGCAGGAGGAGTTATTAACATGATTACCAAAAAGCCTAAATTTGATTTTGGAGGAAGTATAGGTATGAATGCAGGAAGCTGGAATTCTTACAAACCAACTGTTGATATCTACGGGCCATTGACAAAAAACATAGCATTCCGGGTAAATGGAGCTTATGAGTATGCTGAAAGCTTCAGAGATGTTGTACAATCTGAGAAATATTATTTTAATCCTTCTTTTCTGTTTAATTTAAGCCCTAAATCTCAGCTGATCATAGAAGCAGATTATCTTAAAAATAATTTTACCCCAGATTTCGGAATCGGTGCTGTAGAAAATAAAGATAAAAGCTATTCTATGAATACGGGATTGGCCAGAAATGCGTTCTTGGGAACAGACTGGCAATATCAGGATGTGGAGCAGGTTTCTACGAATGTAACTTTTAATCATCACCTTAATGAAAAATGGTCTCTAAATTCTACAGTCTCTTATCAGAATTACACAAAAGATTATTTCTCTACGGAAAGAGTTCAGTGGGGTTATGCAGCAGCAAGCCCTACCCGACTTTCCTGGAACAGACCATTAAACAGAACGTATAACGAACAGAATTATACTTCCGCCCAGATAAATTTAAATGGTGAATTCAATACAGGGAGGATCAACCATAAAGTTTTAATCGGAGCTGATGCCGATTATGGGGTTGCAGATTCTTACACTTATTATAATCCCGACAATAACAAAGTTTTTGGTACAAGCTACTATTTTGGCACCAATGGTTTATCTGGCATCAACGGACAGCCAGGAACCATCTACCTGGATGACTCGTCTACCTGGGTTTCAGGAACAATGCCTAACTCTGCAAGATTGAGTAAAACAAGGGTAAATACGAGAAGAATCGGTTTCTATGCTCAGGATTTTATCAGTCTTACAAAAGAATTTAAGGTAATTGCAGGTTTGCGTTGGTCGTATATTGAAAATATGCCTACAATAAAGACAGATTTTAAGACAGCAAAAAATAATATTGTCAATCCTAATTCAACAATCGGTAAAGGATTAGTAGATAATTCAGCGACTTCAGACCAAGCTGTTTCTCCAAAAGTAGGTTTGGTATATAATCCTGACGAAAATCTTTCGATCTTTGCAACATACACCAATTCATTTGTTGCTAATACAGGATTGGATGCTTTCTCATTTGAATCTTTAAAACCTTCTTTGGTAGACCAATATGAAGTTGGGGCAAAGAAAAATTTATGGAATAATGCACTTGCCGTTAATCTTTCTGTTTATCAGATTTCATACAGAGATTTTTATCAGGCTTATGTGGATCCTGCAACCAATGCGGCTTCTACGGATCCAAGAAATTTAAAAGAATTTGTCGGAAAAATGAGAAGCCGCGGAGTAGAATTGGATATCACGGGTAATCCGACTACCAATTTATCTATTGTAGGAGGATTTTCTTACAACAATTCTGTGTATTTAGATACTCCTGAAAAAGTCGGTTATGTAGAAAAGCAGAGATTAGTAAGAACTCCGGCTACAACTGCAAATCTCTCTGTATTTTATACGTTTAACAAAGGAGTGAAGGGCTTGAAAATCGGAGCAGGAGCTTATTATATTGGTGACAGACTCGCAGGCTGGAATGATACGAAGACAGGAGCAAACAGTTTGTCTGTAAGAAATGGAGTAAGCAGATCATTTGAACTAAAAGATTACACAACAGTTTTTGTATCTGCAGGTTATGAATGGAAAAAGTTCATGATTCAGGCGAAAGTAGGAAATCTGTTTGATGTTGAAAATTACAATGTTCACGAAAATTACTCCGTAAATCCTATCACACCAAGAAATTATTATTTCACATTAACTTATAAGCTTTAAATTATTACTAAATAATTTTTCAGATCAAAGTGGAAGTTGCATTTTTGCAGTTTTCACTTTTGAATTTTTATAATCTTTATTAAAAAAATGGATAAAATTAAGGACACAAGAAGTTTCATGAGAATTACCCACCGATATCTGGGATATTTTATGGCAGGAATCATGGTAATTTATGCATTAAGCGGAGTATTACTTATCTACAGAGACACAGATTTTCTTAAAAGAGAAAAGATTTATGATAAAGTAATTGCGAAAAACCTCTCCGAAAAAGAACTTGGAAAAGAGCTCAAAATAAAAAATTTCGAAGTGCTGAAAACTGAAAATAATATTATTCGGTTTAAAGAAGGATCTTACAATACTCTTACAGGGCAAGCAAATTACACAAAAAAAGAGCTTCCTTTTGTCTTAGATAAAATGACCAAGCTTCATAAAGCAAAATCAGAAGACCGCCTTTCTCCCTTAAATGCATTTTTCGGAATCTGTTTATTTTTCTTCGTAATCTCAAGCTTCTGGATGTTCAATCCTAAAAGCAAACCATTCAAAAGAGGGGTTAAATTCACCATTGCCGGTCTGGTGATTTCTATTATTCTGCTACTTATATAAAAGCTGTAATTTATAATTATAACTATAGTCTTTAACTTTTTTCATAATTAATGTATCACAAAAAATTGAAAAAAATGTCCCTGAAACAGCTCTGTGGCACATTAATTGGATTTCAATTTTCATCAAAAATAATAAACATTAATTATTAAAATTATAAATTATGAAAAAGTTAATTTTTACAGGAATATTAGCGATTGCAGGATTGGCTACTACAGCAAATGCACAGATTCAAAAAGGCAACTGGATGGTAGGAAGCAGCTTGCTTTCAAGTAATTTCGGTTTAAATACAGGTGGTGGTTACAGCATTGCATTACAGCCAAAAGGAGCATATTTTGTAGAAGATAACGTTGCAGTCGGTGGATATGTAAATCTTGGAATCAGTAAAGTAACAAACGGAAGCCCGACAAGATTTGATTATGGAGTTGGAGCTTTAGGACGTTATTTTTTATCACCGGGCGAAAAAGGAGTTGATAATTTATTAAACCACGGTCGTTGGTTCTTTGAAGGTAATGTGGGAATCGGAGGTTCTTCTGTTGAAAACGGAAACTCTACAACAGGTTTAGATTTCGGAGTTGGCCCTGGTTATTCATATTTTATCACGCCAAACATCGGTCTTGAAGGATTAGTAAAATATCAGGGACAAACAGGATTTGGCAATGAAGGTCTGAATTCAAATATTACTTTTAATGTTGGTTTCAGCATCTATTTACCAACTTCGAAGGCAAAAGATATTGCTAACGATGTAAGATAAGGATAAACTATTATCATAATAAACTACAAAAGCGGTTCAGAATTTCTGAGCCGCTTTTTCAATTAAACTAAACTATATATAATAAATAAAAAATCTAAGCCTATTTATTAGGTTGCGGTGTATAACGCAAATAAGGTTTTATTTCGGTAACCCCTTTAAGAAAAATATTTTTAGCATCTTCCGTAGTTATTGCTGGTGGAATTATAACGTCATCACCATCATTCCAATTAACAGGAGTTGCAATTTTGTGAGAATCTACCAATTGCAATGAATCTAAAACACGGTTGATCTCATTAAAATTTCTTCCTGTAGATGCGGGATATGTAATAATTAATCTTACTTTTTTCTCAGGATCAATAATTAATAAAGAACGCACCGTTGCGGTTAAAGAAGCGTTGGGGTGTATAAAATCATATAGCTCCGAAACTTTCCTGTCTTTATCGGCAATAATAGGGAATTTCACTTCCGTGTTCTGAGTTTCGTTAATATCTTCAATCCATTTCTTATGATCTTCTACTCCATCTACACTCAAGGCAATCACTTTGGTATTCTTTTTTTCAAAATCAGACTGCAATTTTGAAGTAAAGCCTAATTCTGTTGTACAAACAGGAGTAAAATCGGCGGGATGCGAAAACAATATTCCCCATGAGTTTCCTAAATATTCATAGAAATCTAAATTTCCTACTGATGAATCTGCCTGAAAGTTCGGTGCGATATCTCCTAATTTGATTGACATAATATTTCGTTTTATTAGTCTACAAATTTAATAGACTTTTTACAACTGGCAAAATTTTTGCTTAAAAAAAATCTTAAAATAAAAATAATTTTACGTTTATGGAAAATGGCTGGAGCTATATAGATACGGTTTACAAAGTATTAGAAAACTGGTATATCACATTTGCAAAACTCACTCCAAAACTTGTTGTGGGGATTTTGGTTTTCAGTTTTTTCCTGATTACAAGCAAATATCTTAGTAAGCTTGCGGTAAAAATCATGCATAAAGTATTCCCTAAAAGCAGAAATGAAGGCTCGGTTTTAACGGTGATCGGAGTTTTCAGATTTATTATTATTCTGATGGGAACTTTTATCGCTCTTGAAATTATGGGATTCAGTGGTTTCCTGTGGAAATTTATTGGTAGTTTAGGAGTTGCAGGGGTTATTGCAGGGGTTGCTTTGAAAGATCTGGTTTCAAGTATATTTTCAGGAATGCTGATCGGAATTGATAAAGCTTTTAAAGTCGGTGACTATATCATTTTAGGGAACAATTCAGGTACAGTAATGGACATTGGTTTTCTGACAACAAAAATTATCAGTGATGACGGAAAGAAAGTCTACATTCCGAATCAGGTAATCTTTAATGCGCCATTCTCAAACATTACAGCATCGCCGCAGAGAAAAATAATTTTAGACTTTGAAATTCCTGCAGATGAAGATATTACAAAAGCACAGGAAGGAATTTTAGATGTCATTAAAAATCTTGAAAACATAGACCGTGTAGAAACTTCAGAAGTTATTTTTACCAGTCTGAAACAGGGAATCTTCACGTTACAAGCAAAATTCTGGATTGCAGTTGGTGCTAATATGGTTCACATCAAAAGCGAAGCATTAATGAAGATAAAAAAACGGCTTGATGCGGATGGAATTCCTTTGGTAACACCTACTAGTATTACTTTAGTAAATACTTCTAACGAACAGGAAATCACTAAAAATTAAAAAAATAGATAACCTTCCAATCTCGGGAGGTTATTTTTTTGAATTAGTTTCTATAATAAATCATCAAAGTCTTTAATTTCTGATAATTTCGTCAGCCTTTTCGAATCAATTTTCGTCCAAGTTTCTTCAAAAACTTCATCGGCATCACCTTCATATTTATTGATATTATCCTTAACCTGTTTTTTACCCGTAAGATAATTTATACTTGTAATTGTTTGTACTATCGGACCGTGATTCTCGCTAGAATCGTATCCAATCAAATAAAAATCTGAATTTCTATATTGAAAAGTATAAGCCCAATATCCATATCTTCCGTGAGCATAATGAACAAATAATTTTCCTTTTTCGGCAGAAACCACCAACTCCGGAGCAAAATAAACCCCTCCTTCTTCGTTTTCAGATGAAAAACAGGTTTCATTTTTCAGGGCTAAAGTATAATGATTTCCTTTTTTGAAAAGAATAACCAATCCTCTTCGGTTACGGTCTAATTCGCCACGGTATTCATGATTAATAAACTTATCTTTATCGGTTCCTTTAATAATTAATACACAGTCTGCTTCACCATCGCCGTTAAGATCACCTTCCGTCTTTTCAAAAATTCTGAAGCCTTTCGGAACAAAATCCTCAGGTTTATTAGGCTTTTCTTCCTTTAAAGATCGCTCAGGCACAATAGAATTTGTGATTAATTCTTTGGGTTTATTTACAGGATTAATTTCTTCGTTTTTTTTACAGTTCTGCAAAAAAGACACAATAATAACTAAAGGGAAAAATATTTTTTTCATTGTGATTTGAATTAAACTACAATAATACCAATTTATTTATAAAAATAAACGTATCAGATTTTCTGATACGTTTATTAAATTACAATTAAATCTTTTAAGCTGAATTTCTGCTTGCATTGATATTTCCAAACAATGAACGCATTACCAGCTTTTCATACGCTTCTTTGTTACCTTCACCTTTCTGGATTTTCATTAAGGCATATTGCTGAATACTCAACAAAGGCAAAACAATTCGCTCACGAATTTTCACCGATTTTCTGGAAATCGGATCTTCCTGCTGTAGTAATTTAAACCCTGTTAATTCCAGCATAATATCTTTAGAAAGTGAATATTCATCAAACAAAATGTTCCAGAATGCGCCAAATTTCGGGTTATCTTTAATATAATACGTCAACGGAAAATAGGTCTTATTCATGCTCATCATTGAGTTTAAGACAAGTGTTTTAAAGAAATCAGAACCTTTGTAAAGCTCCCTTACTTCTTCGAACCTTCCCTGTTCTTTCATTTGTTGCATCGCAAATCCGAATCCGAAAAAGCCGGGAACATTCTGCTTCAGCTGAGACCATGATCCAACAAACGGAATAGCACGAAGATCTTCAAATTTCAGCTCATTTCCACCACCTCTTTTTGATGGGCGACTTCCGATGTTGGTTTTACCGTAATATTCCAGGGTACTCATTTCCTGCAGATAAGGCACAAACATAGGGTGAGCTTTAAGATCCGAATATTTCTGATAGCTGATTTCTGCCAATTCTATTATTAATGCCCTTTCCTTTTCGGTTAAATCTTTTTTGGAGTTTTTGAAAACGTCATTCTCCACCCCGGCTGTAAGAAGTTGTTCAAAATTATATTTTGCCTGTTCTTTATTTCCGAAAATACTTGTAATGGTTTGTCCCTGAATTGTCAGTTCAATTTTATTATTGGCAATTGTTTTACCTTGTGAAGCATAGAAATCATGGGTTTTACCGCCTCCTCTTGCAGGTGGGCCGCCACGTCCATCGAAGAAAATTACTTTAATTCCGTTCTCTTCTGATAATTTTGTTAAAACTTCTTTTGCTTTATAAATTTCCCAGTTTGCTTTCAGATAACCGCCGTCTTTTGTGCCATCAGAGAAACCAAGCATAATCGTCTGTTGATTTCCTCTTCTTTCCAAATGTTTTTTGTAGATGGAGTTCTGATACAATTCATTCATTACATTTTCAGAATTCGCAAGGCCTTCCATTGTTTCGAAAAGCGGTACAATATCCATATTGATTTCCTCATCTTTGTAACCGCAAATTTTGAAAAATGCATATACATTCATCACATCCTTTACGGCATCAGAGTTGGAAATAATATAACGGTTCATTCCTCGCAATCCATTTAGTTGCTGGATTTCTGAAACCTGAGAAACGGTCAGTAAAGTATCTCTTACAATATCTTCAAAATCATCAGGATTTACGCTTTCCGAAATGTGAATTAATTTATTAAACTTATCTTCATTACTTGCATTAATGTCTCCGGTAACTTTAGCAAACACTTCATCAATAACTTTCTGATGAATTCTGCTGTCCTGTCGTACATCTAAAGTCGCAAAATGAGTTCCAAAAATCTTCACACGGTCTTTAAAATCATATAAAACCTCAATGAATAAAGAATTATGCTGCTCTGTAAGAATTTTTTCAGCTTCTTCTATTCTGTTGACAATCTGATCTGCCGTCATTTTTTCGTTTCTGAAAATAGCCGCGTACAATTCGTTACTTAGTTTAGTCAGAACATCCGAAACCCCTCTGAAACTGAGTCTTCTTCTGACAGATTTCAGATGATTATAGTACGCTTTTAAAATAGCAGAATGAAGCTCTTCTGCAACTCTTTTAGTGACTTCTGCAGTCACAAAAGGATTTCCGTCCCGGTCACCACCCGGCCAGAAACCAAGCTGGATAAGGTCTTCATGCAGATGAAAATGATCATTATTGAATGTCGACTTTATTTTAGTAAATAATTCACCAATCGTATCATAATACACATATCTCAGGTAATAAATGATACTCATCGCTTCGTCAATCGGTGTCGGCTTTTCTTTATTTACAAATGGCGTTTTGCCCAATTGCTGTAGAAGTGTATCGATATTGGTAATTGAATCGTTCGTTATTGCATTTCTCAAATCATGAAGGATTCGCTGCACAGAATTAGGATAAAACTGAGTCGGGTGAGCGGTGAAAACAACTTTTACGGAAAAATCTTTCAGCTTTTCACGTACTTTTTCAAGCTTGTGATCATGAAATGATCTTTCGTATAGATTGGTAACTGTTCCGCTGTCACTTTCAGAATGCAATCCGGGAAATGCAGCATCTTCAATACTATCAAACAGAACTACCTGTCTTTCAATATATTGAATGATTTTAAAAAGCAGTTCAAGTTTCTGTTCTTCCGATTCTAAATCGGTATGATTTTTAAAAAATTCTTCGACAATTTCTACCGGAGTTTTCCCCTGATCGTAACCGATCTTGCTTTCTTCACAAAGAAACGGAAGCAACATCCCGATATTCGTCATTTTATCATAAGGCAGGCTCATAAACAATGAATTGTAGATCTGGAACTTATTTTCCACGATCTGCCTGAATTTTTCTGCGCGTTTGTCGTGTATCATATAACAAATGTGGGAATTTTACAGATAAATAACAATAAGAATTTAAAACAAATATTAAATTATTGCATGAATATTAATTAATTTTGGGAATAGTTCTCTTAACAATCATATAATAAGGCATCAATCCTATGAAAAAAATATTTGTTTTCTTTTTAATCACTATTCTTCTCACTGCCTGTGGCGAAGATTGCTACAATCCTCCACTACCAATCGTTTTTGAGTTTGTTGATTCTAATGGTGAAAATCTTATCACAAACGGAACACTTACAACTTACACTATTAATGAAGAAAACCAGACAGGAATAGAGCTCAGCAAAACAGATGACGACAAGATTCTTCTGGAAAACGTGGGTGCTTACAACGGTACAAAAAATTATAATTTCTTTTCTAATATCAAAAATTTTGATTTTTCAATAGAATCGTCAGAATTTAAAGGTGGCTGCGATGGCTATCAAATCAATAAGCTAACTTTCACCGGTATCGACATCGATGTAATCGATGCAAACGGGTATTATAAGATTGTACTGCAATAGTTTTATTATGAAATAAATTATGCTTTAATGAGAGTGATTTAATAACAAAACAAGATCAATATTTTTCAATATTAAGGGAATTTTAATTTAAAAATTCCCTTATTTTTTGTAGTTTCGTAAGATTCAAATCCAAAATACCGAGATTATGTTCAAGAATGTTATGCTGTTACTGTGTTTTTCCTTATTTCTTATTTCATGCAAGAAAGATTGCTATACTGCACCGGAAAAGGTTGTTTTTGAATTTGTAAATGCTTCGGGAGAAAATCTTATTGCTAATGGAACTCTTACCAGCTACAGCATTATGCGAAAAACCGGGCAAAACAGTTATACCAGCGTCGAGCTAACTCCCACTGAAGATAAAAAAATAATTCTTAAAAATGCAGGATCATTTAACGGAACAGTAGATTACAGGTTTACTTCAGGAACGACGATTTTCTTTTTTAACATCAAATCATCATCTGTAACAACAGATTGTGACGGATTTCAGATTGATGAGATTCATTTTGAAAATGTAGCAGCTACAAAAGAAAACGGATACTACAGAATTGTATTAGACTAACATGAAGAAAGAAAATAAATTATCAGAACTAAGCTTGGAAGAATTAACATCAAAGAAGAAAAAGATTCAGGGTGCAGCAATAGGAATCAGTGCTGTAATGTTTGTTGCCTGTTGCGTCCTTTTCTATTTTGCGGTTATAACCGGAAATTTTGCGCTTATTGCTATAGCATTTGGTAGTTTTTTCATCTTAATGCCTACTTTAATGAATATTAATCAGATCAATACCGAAATTAAATCCCGAAAATCCAAATATTTATAAATAAAGTAATTCCCATGAAAAAAATTGTATCATTATCCGTATTTGTATGCTTGAATTTTTTTGTGAATGCTCAATACAAAAAGATCTACTCTTATGGTGATTATCATAAGGATTGGGCTTTGGTTAAAACAGATTCCAGGACTTATGGTCTTATAGATCAGAACAAAAAACAGATTGTCGCTCCTATCTATTCAAAAATCGGAAAATTTGGAGAAATTCACCCTGATTTAGCTGTTGTAAAATCGATTACAGGACTGTATGGTTTAATTAATAAATCAGGAAATTTAGTAACACCTGCAGAGTACGATAAAATAGAAGCTTTTGGTAAAATTCATTCTGATCTGACAGTTGTAAAATCGGTCACAGGACTTTATGGATTGATTAACGGTAAAGGAGAACAAATTACGCGGCCAGTATATCTTAAAATCGGAAAATTCGGCGAAATTAAAAAAGATTTAGCATTAGTTGAAAACTACACGCATGGTTTTGGAATGATCAATACTGACGGAAAAGAGATTATGCCAACAACTTATACTTTAAATGAAATCAAAGCAAAATACCGATAGTTTGCGTAAAATTTAATGATACAAATTTTAAAATTTTATTAACTCAGTTTTTATCAATGTCTTCTTACCTTTGATAAAAATAAATTAGACAATGCTTAATTTCGAGTTTAAAAATCCGACTAAAATACTTTTCGGTAAAGGTGAAATCGCTAAAATTTCAAACGAAATCCCATCTGATGCAAGAGTTTTGATGATCTATGGCGGTGGAAGCATCAAAAATAATGGCGTTTATGATCAGGTAAAAGAAGCGTTAAAAAATCATCAGTTGTATGAGTTTGGCGGAGTTCCTGCCAATCCGGAATATGAAGTTCTCATCAATGCATTAAGTTTCATTAAAGAAAATAATATCACTTACCTTCTCGCTGTAGGCGGCGGATCTGTGATTGACGGTGTGAAATTTATTTCTGCAGCAGCCAATTACGTTGGAGAGCCTTGGGAAATTTTAAAAAAACCGGTAAGAACTTTTGAGGGTGAAGGTATGCCTTTCGGAACTGTTTTAACTTTACCGGCAACAGGTTCGGAAATGAATTCAGGATATGTGATTTCGAGAAGAGAAACCAATGAAAAATTATCTTCGGGCGGACCGGGACTATTTCCGCAGTTCTCAGTTTTGGATCCGGAAGTTATAAGATCGATTCCAAAAAATCAGATTGCTAACGGAATTGCTGATGCTTATACCCACGTTTTAGAACAGTATATGACTGCGCCATCTTCTGCAGATCTTCAGGAAAGAATTGCTGAAAGTATTTTGGTAAGTCTTCAGAATGCAGCCCCGAAAGTAATGGACGATGAATTTAATTATGATGCTGCTGCTAACTTTATGTGGTGCTGTACCATGGCTTTAAACGGATTGATTCAGAAAGGTGTAATCACCGATTGGGCCGTTCATGCAATGGGACACGAATTGACCGCTTATTATGGAATTGATCATGCAAGAACTTTGGCTGTGATCGCACCATCGCATTACCGCTATAATTTTGAAGCTAAAAAAGGAAAATTAGCACAATATGCGGAAAGAGTCTGGGGAATCACAGATGGAACTGTAGAAGAAAAGGCTGAACAGGGAATCGTAAAACTGGAAGAATTTTTCCACAGCTTAAATATTCAAACAAAACTCTCAGATTATACTCAAGATTTTTCAGGAACCGCAGAACGTGTTGAAAGAGCTTTCACAGAAAGAAACTGGCTTGGTTTAGGTGAATATAGAAAGCTTTCTCCGCAAGATGCCTATAAAATTGTAGAGATGAGTTACTAAAGATAATTTTGTTATCTGATGATTGTTGTCTAAAATATTAAGTTTATCTACAACATTTTGGATTAATTATTTGTCCTAAAACAGAAATTTATCTTTTCTGTAAAATTTAGCTTAAAAAACCTTGATTTCATTACAGATATTACAAATTTATTTATATTTTAGCACATTCTTAAATTTGTGAAAATGAAAAAACACCTACTTTTATTTGCCTTTTCTGCATTAGCATTAACCTCATGTGAGGATGACGACGTTCAAGGATATGAATTGGATATGCTTAAAGGTGAATGGAAAACTGTAAAAACTGAAGTAATTTCCGGAGCTGACAATAAAACGGTTATCACTACCATCACCCCATCCGGTTGTGAAACAAAAAATACAGTGGAATTCAGAACAGATTATTATCTTTCTTACAACGCTTTTACAGGAGTGGGTGCTAACTGTAACAATACAAAAACAGAAGGTACATACAGCTATGACAGCGAAGAAAAACTGCTTGTAACAAAATTTGATAATGATAACGAAAGACCTTACAAAGTAGTTATTTTAAGCAACTCCGAATTGAGAATGATGACCATGAGCGACAACGTCGATCAGGATGGTGACATGAAAATAGATTATACGTACACAACGTACAAAAGATAAACGAAACTCCCGGTAATTCCGGGAGTTTTTTATTACCTTTATTCCGTTAAAAATTTAGAGACAATGAAGAAGATTCTTTCAGTATTCTTACTGATATTCGCATGTACCCTGATGTTATCTCAGGAAAAACAACCCATGTTCTGGCAAGATATTCAGAATTTTAAAAAACTTGATCAGGAAACTACGCCACCAAAGAATTCAATTCTTTTGTTAGGAAGTTCATCATTTACCAAATGGCAGGATGTTTCAGATTACTTCCCGGGTAAAATAATTATCAATAGAGGATTCGGAGGTTCAAGATTAACAGATCTTAATTATTTTTCAGAAGATTTATTAAGTCCTTATCAGCCAAAACAGATTATTGTGTATTGCGGTGAAAATGATTTTGCAGATGATGCCAAATTAAAAGCGGATGTCGTAGTCGACCGGTACAAGACTTTTTATAAAAAAATCCGGCAAAAATTCCCGAATATCCAGGTAGATTATATTTCAATGAAATATTCGCCAAGCAGAGAGCATCTTTGGCCACAAATGAAACAAGCCAACAAGAAGATTGCAAAGTTTATGAAAAAAGAAAAAAATGCTGATTTCATAGACATTACCAAGGTGATGAACGATTCAAACGGAAATATCAGAAAAGACCTTTTCGTGGAAGATATGCTCCACATGACTCCGGAAGGTTACCGACTTTGGACTTCTGTCATGAGTCCTTACATGAAATAAATCAAAAACCTCTTTTAAGCTCCAGATTTACTGGAGTTTTTTCTTTCCTGAAATAAGTAACCCAATTTATTGATAAAAATTCATTACTTTGTGAACCCAAATAGATTATAATGAAAAAACTTTTAGCAATTGCATTTACTACAGGATTATTATTTACTTCTTGTTCTAATGATGATGACGAACAGAATAACGAGTTTTCAATTGTAGGAATATGGCAGCCTTCAAGAGAAATTGTAGTTTCAGGAAGCAACGGAGTAACACTTTCAAACACATCTTATTCAGGATGTTATTCAACAAGTACTTTTGATTTTAAATCAAACAACACTTTGGTTTCAAATATATTTGAATTGAATACCAGCAATAATTGCGTAAGTACAGGTATAGAAACAGTTCCTTATACTTATGATCATGCGGCAAAGAAATTAGTGATTGATGGGGAAAACATTGAAATAGTAAGCCGTACAGTAAATGAAATACAAATTGTGAGTGAGTATGATGACAGAGATAATGACGGTATTGATGATAAAATCATTTTTGTTTTAGCAAGATAATTAAAAAAAACACTTATTCCCGGAAGTATTTTTTAGAAATAAATCTTTCTTGTTTGATATAATAAAAATTCATTTCTTTGTGAACTTTAAAAATTTTAATAACAATGAAAAGAATTTTAGTATTAGCAATAGCTGCAGGTTTCGTTTTCAGCTCTTGTAAAAAAGACGATGACGATCAGAATTTAATTGTAGGAACTTGGAAGGTTAATAAGTTTGTTTATAAATATGGCAGTGGATCTTCTGATACAGAAATTCCTGATGCATGTGAAGCTAAATCGACTGTTGCTTTCAAGGAAGACGGATCTGTTACCAGCAATGATTATTATACAAGTTCAGGAAACTGCGTTTCTGATAATGATAACGGAACGTATTCTTACAACGAATCCGGGAAAACACTTGCAATCAATTTAGGAGATGGTACTGTAAACTTCAGAGTATTAAACCTTACAGGCTCTGAGCTTGCTCTTCAGGGAGAAAATGATGATTATGACGGAGATGGTAAAGATGATGAATACATCGTTTACTTTAAAAGATAAATGCAAAAAAACACTTCCAGAGGGAAGTGTTTTTTCTTATTTCTTTCTTTTAGACTTTGAAATTGCTTTCTGTTGTGCTCTGTTGGCTCCGAATTTCTTAGGAGCTTTTCTTTTGGAAGGTCCGCCCCAGTTTTCTTTTTTGTTTTTGTCTTTTTTCTCATGAAATGCACCACCACCTTCATTCAGTTTTACCTGAACAGGATTTTTCATGACTACATTATCTTCTTCAGCAGCAATTTTCTTAGGATTAATTTTTACGGTTTCAGGGAAATCAACATAAGTTAATTCTTTATCCATTAACAACTCGATATCCAATGCTAAATTTTCTTCTTTCTTCGTTACGAAAGTTATGGCTTTACCGTCTTTATCCGCTCTACCCGTTCTACCGATTCTATGAATATATTGTTCAGGAACTTCAGGCGTTTCAAAATTGATAACGTGTGTGATATCTGAAATATCTAAACCTCTCGCCATTACGTCAGTCGTAATCAAACCTCTTATTTCTTCGTTTTCAAAACGTTTCATCGCCTTTAAACGATAGTTCTGAGATTTGTTTGAATGGATCACATCAAACTGTTCAGGAAAAATTTCATCTATTTTCGTAAATAAAAGATCTGCGTGTTTCTTATTATTGGCAAAAATTAAAACCTTAGACATCTCTTCATTGGTTTTCAACAAATGCTCAAGCAAATTGATTTTGGTGTTGAAATTTTCTACTTTAATTGCTGTCTGCTCGATTTTCTCAAGTGGAGTACCTGATTTAGCCAAAGAAATTTCTACAGGACTTGCGAAATATTCATCCAGCATATCATCAACCGCCTCTGTCATGGTTGCCGAGAAAAGAATATTCTGTCTCTTCTCTTTCATCATTTCAAAAATATGCGTCAACTGGGGTCTGAAACCAAGGTTCAGCATCTCGTCAAACTCATCGATGATCAACTTGTTTACTTCTTTCAGAGAAATCGCATTGTCAATCGCCAAATCCATTACTCTTCCCGGAGTTCCCACTAGAATATCGCAGCCATTATCAAATAAAAGCTTCTGGGTATTGATATTTTTTCCACCATAGATACCAATCACTCTTGCCGTAATATTTTCGGTCAGCTTTTCTACAATTTCAGTTACCTGAACCACCAATTCTCTTGTTGGAACAAGAACAAGAACCGTTGGGTTTCCTGACTTATTATACTTCCAGGTTTTCAAAACGGGTAAAAGATAAGCTAATGTTTTTCCGGTACCGGTTTGTGCAATTCCCATCACATCTCTTCCTGAAAGAATTGGTTTTAAACTTTTTTCCTGAATCGGAGTTGGTTCAAACAAATTTAAATCAGCAAGAACATCGAGAATTTTTTCCTGTAATTCGAAATCTGCAAAAGTGAGTTTTTCCATTTTGCAAAGATAGACAATTTTTATGATGGGTGTTAAGGCTGAATGATGGATGTTGTAAGCGGGAAGTTTTGTCCTACAGGTTTCACTGATTTACACAGATTATCATCTTTTAAATGCATTTAAACAGTAAATTCCGGAACATCTATATTCCAGATTGCTACGAATACACGAATTTTTTCTTTTAAATTATAGAAGATAATTCATGTACTCGTGGCAATTTTTATTTTCAAACATCTGTGAAAACCTGTGCCATTAGTGGGAAATTTATTTTCTTGAAATTCTTAACAAAAGAATAATTACCAATAAAACCGAAAATATAAATCCTAAAATCGCTACCAAAGACATCTCCCAAATTCTCGGACCTGATTCTGATACAAAAACAATAGCTGTTGCAATTATATTTGCACCCAAAACCATCGCTAAAATCAGGTTTACAATACTCGATTTGATTAATTGATTGGTCTTTTCAATATTTTTAATTTCACTTGAAATTGTAAAACTGTTGTCATCCAATTTCTGTAGAACAGAACGTAATTCTTTAGGTATTTCATCCACATTATCCGTAAAAGTCATGACCTTTTCCACTCCTTTTTTCAGGAGTTTTTTAGGACTGATTTTCTTTGTGAACATTTTTTTTGTGTACGGATGAAGACTTTTTACAATGTCCAAATCAGGATTGATGGTTCTTCCAACCCCTTCTATTAAGCCGATTCCTTTAAATAAAAGATAAAAATAATCAGGCATATACAGTCTGTTGTCTTTCAGAACGTCTTTCATTTTGTTGATAATTACGTTCGGATCAATATCTTTCAGAGAAGTACTGTGAACAAAATTGAGAACTTCTTCGACGTCATTTTCAAATCTTCTTTCATCCGGAATTTCATAGCTTACCGCCATTTTCTTCAGATAACGTACAATTTTATTGGAATTTTTAGCTACAAAAGCAACAATGAGACTTTCCAAAATTTCTTTATCATTCGGCTGAATTTTTCCTACTGCGCCAAAGTCTATAAAAACAACTTTTCCATCTTTTTTCACCAAAATATTTCCCGCGTGTGGATCGGCATGGAAAAATCCGTAATCTAAAATCTGAGAAACAAATAACTGTAAACCTCTTTCAGAAATTACAACGGGATCAATACCGTGTTTGAGAAGTTCTTCTTTATCGGTCACTTTTATTCCCTCGATAAATTCCATACACAACACATTGTTGTTTGAAAATTCATCATAAACTTTGGGAACGTAGGTTTCTTTATTGTTCTTAAAATTTAAAGCAAACTGATGGATATTATTTCTTTCATTCACCAAAGAAACTTCCTCCAGCAAAGACTTTTCGAACGTAGAGATAGCCTGTTTTAAATTTAGTTTAGACCCAATTTCAGAATAGGTGGAAATCAGTTTAACCAAATCTTTAATCAGCAGCAAATCATCTTCAATGACTGATAATACATCCGGTTTTTTAATTTTTAAAATAACTTCATCCCCGTTAATCAAAGTAGCTTTGTAAACCTGAGCGATAGAAGCGGTCGCCAAAGGTTTCGGATTGATTTCTAAAAAATGTTCTTTTGGAATAATATTGAATTCATTTTCAAGAATTTCTTCGACATTCATTTCTACAACTTCTACTCTGTCCTGAAGTTTTTGAAGCTCCTGAATGAGTTCCGGCGGAAGCAGATCTTCACGATTGCTGAATGTTTGTCCGAGCTTCACAAAAGTAGGTCCCAGTTCTTCCAAAGCGAGACGAATACGCTCGTACACAGTTCCTTTTGAAATCACTTCATCAGAATCATTCGGTTTCTCATCCGTTTTTTTACCGCCATTCATTCTTGCCAGTAAATCTTTGAAACCGTATTTACTTAAAACTGAGATTAGTTTTGCTGATCTTTTGAGTTTTCGCTGCTGCTTGTCAAACATTTTTTTACTATAAGGATAAGTTGAACGGCAAAATACGCTCAAAAATCATTCCTATTGAAGTTTTTAACATTAGAATTGTGATATTTAAATTAAATTTTAAATCACTTTAAGTACCGTAAGAAATAAAATCAAAGCTTGCCATCCTAAAATCAGATAGAAAAACAATCGGCTTGGTTCGGAAATGTCTTTTAACTTATCAATGATCTTATTCTTTACAATCTCAGTAAAACTTACATTTTCGTCTTTAAAATCAATTTCATCAAGCTCCACTTTTTTAAAACCATAAGCAATGATTTTTTTAAACCATTTGTTTTCTTTAGAATCTCTTATTTCCTGTAAAACTTTAAGCTGAAGTTTGGTTTTATCAACCCCGCTTTGCATTAGTTGTGGCTGATTTGTTTTTATTTTATTTAAAATTCTGTCAATAATCGGAAAAAGCAGCTGTTCACCTTTATCGGAAATTAATCTGTTGATTGTACGAAACATGACATATTTGTTTCCTAATGTAAAAAGAAGAAACGGAGCTCCCAAAATACTCAAAACCGTCAATCCGAAAGAAATAGGTCTTGCCAAAAACAACACCACAATGGCTGCTTCACCATTTGTATGAACAGGACCGCCACCATTATTAAAAGTTTGACTTACAATCACAACTATTGTAATAATACATAAAACAGCAATTGAAACCTGGCCAATTAAATTGATTTTTAAGAAACTAAGCGTTGCACGACTCAAAAGCTTGGCAACGTATTTAAATTCGTCAGTAATGGTGTTTTTTGATTTTAATTTGTCTATCATCTGTGAAAATTTAGAGGATGTAAATTACACAAATTTTAATAATTAAAATCTACTCTACAAAAATATATTCACTGTAATGCCCTAAAAATTTTACATTTGCTTTCAACGCCACCAATTCATCAATAGCATTCTGTGAAAGAATCGGATGCCATTCGCTGTCGACATTGATGAAGAAAAAATAATTTCCCAAGCCTGTTTTCAGAGTGCGGCTTTCTATTTTTGAAAGGTTCATTTTACGCCATGCAAATACGGAAAGCACCTGATGAAGACCTCCTGCATGATCTTCAGGAAGCGTAATGATAAGAGATGTTTTTTCTGAGCTCTTCTGTAAGGGAAGATTTAAACTTTCTTTGCTCTTAGATAGAACCACAAACTTGGTATGATTCTGTTCAAAATCCTGAATATTTTCATGAATGATCTTTAAACCATATAATTTAGCGGCAGAACGATTGGCTACAGCCGCCCACTTTTCATTTGGATTTTCAGATACCAGTTTAGCAGAAGCAGCAGTAGAATTAAAATCCTGCGATGGAATTCCCTGATAATTTTCGTGTCTGAAATGATAAGTTTGTGCCAATGCCTGTGGATGAGAAATGATTTTTTCAACTATTGAATTTTCAGGATGTATCATCAAATGATGAGCAATAGGCATCACCAGTTCCGTTTCTATAAAAACATCGAAATTATAGAGATAATCCAACGTCATAGAAACCGTTCCTTCTATTGAATTTTCAAGGGGTACAACGGCTTTATCCAACTCATTATTCATTACGGCATTAAAACAATCCAAAATACTGGATTGCGGTATTAATTCTTCTTCCGGAAATATCTGTGAAGCCGCCAACTGCGTAAAACTTGCCTGCGGACCGAGAAATGCTATCTTCATGGAGCAAATGTAGAAAATATAATTACAAATTGATACTATTCTAAATTTGTATTAATTTTTAAATCGTATTTTTATAAATTAAAATTCTTTCCTGAAACCATTAATCAAAAATTATTTTAGAAATGGCAATAATTTTTTTAAACCAAAGCGAATGCACTATTTGCAATCAAACTTTAAATAAAGGAGAAGATATTGTGTCATTTCCTCCCATGTTAAAAGATAATAAATTTTATATTTTTAATGATTCAGGATTTCATCATGCTTGTTTAGAAAAATTTTCATTAGGAAGAGAAGCATTAAAATATTTAAAAGAACTTTATCTCTCAAAAAACAATTAACGAATATTTATACTTAGTATAATATTCTATGGAAAATGACTTTACTAGCCTAATATTGTTCTCAAATAAAAAAATCCCACCAAAAGGCAGGATTTAGATCTAAAATTTCAAGTTAAAATTATTCCCATTCAATCGTTGCAGGTGGTTTGCTCGAAATATCATACGCTACTCTGTTGATTCCTCTAACTTCATTGATGATTCTGCTCGAAACAGTATCTAAAAACTCGTAAGGAAGCCTGCTCCAGGTTGCCGTCATGAAGTCAATTGTATTTGCCGAACGAACTACCGCTGTGTATTCGTAAGTTCTTTCGTCGCCCATTACTCCAACAGATTTTACAGGAAGAAGAACCACAAAAGCCTGAGAAACTTTCTCATACAAATCGTTTTTGTACAATTCTTCAATGAAAATATCATCAGCTTCTTGTAAGATTCTCACTTTTTCAGCGTCGACAGCTCCTAAAATTCTGATTCCCAAACCAGGACCAGGGAAAGGATGTCTGTGTACCAAGTGATGAGGAATTCCCAATTCTTCTCCTACTTTTCTTACTTCATCTTTGAATAATTCTCTCAAAGGCTCCAACAATTCAAATTCCATTTCTTCCGGAAGTCCGCCAACATTGTGGTGAGATTTGATCACCGCAGAAGGTCCGTTTACAGACTGACTTTCGATTACGTCAGGATAAATGGTTCCCTGAGCTAAGAATTTAGCGCCTTCAATTTTATGAGATTCTTCATCAAAAACGTGGATGAATTCGTTTCCGATGATTTTTCTTTTTGCTTCCGGATCGTCAACTCCCGCTAATTTTGATAAAAATCTTTCAGAAGCATCAACCAATTTAATGTTCATATGGAAATGCTCCCCATAATTGTCCATTACTTTTTTGCCTTCGTCTTTTCTCAACAAACCTGTATCTACGAAAATACAAGTCAGTTGATCCCCAATTGCTCTGTGAATCAAAACCGCTGCAACAGAAGAATCTACCCCTCCTGAAAGTCCAAGGATCACTTTTTGGTCACCTACTCTTTCACGGATTTCTGCAACTGTTTTATCAATATAGTTTGTCAGTTTCCAGTTTTTTTCTGCATTACAGATTCCAAAAACGAAATTTTCCAACATTTTTCCACCTTCCTCTGTGTGAGAAACTTCCGGGTGGAACTGTACGCAGAAGATTTTCTTCTCTTCATTCGACATGGAAGCGATAACTCCAGAGGTTGCATTTAATTCAAAACCTGCAGGCAATTGTCCCACTTCATCAAAGTGGCTCATCCAAACGACAGAATTGTTCGTAACCCCTTTTAATAAAGAAGATTCTTTTACGATTTCCAAATGTGCCTTTCCGTATTCACCTTTTACTCCTTTATGAACTTTTCCGCCTAAAAGGTGTGCTGTTAATTGCATTCCGTAGCAAATTCCCAATACAGGAATTCCTTGTTCATACAATTCTTTTTCAACCAAATGAGCGTTTTCTGCGTTGACAGAACTTGGTCCGCCAGAAAGGATAATTCCTCTCGGCTGTTTTTCTAAAATCGTTTTTAATGGTGTATTGAAAGGTAAAATTTCAGAATATACACCCATCTCACGGATTCTTCTTCCGATAAGCTGGTTGTATTGTGATCCGAAATCTAATATGATAATACCGTTGTTCATTTTTATAATTGATAAATGATGATTGATAAATGATGAGTTTTTAATTGTTTTAATCTTTTAAAAGAGTGTTTGTCATTCCGTAGGAATTTTTACTGCAATGATAAAAATTTAAATAGCTTAGATTCCTACGGAATGACAAAAATTGGTTTTATCCTAAATTAAAATTAACTAAATATTTTAAGTTTTGGCTAAAGCCAAATTTCTCTTTTATATTATTTAATCGGGCTAAAGCCCGATCCTATTGAATAAATCGTTACAAAAAAAGACCTGGATTTCTCCAAATCTTTTTTCATTATTTATCTTAAAACTTTCCGATGTCTTCTCTGTAGAAGCCGTAATCGAAATGTACATGACTTGCATCTTCATACACTTTTTTACGAGCATCGTCGTAAGTAGCTCCTGTTGCAACGATATTTAAAACTCTACCACCGTTTGAAACCACTCTGTCAGCTTTTTTAATAGCTCCTGCATATAAAAGCTGACTGTGTCTTACTTTATCTTCTCCAGTAATTTCAAAACCGGTTTCGATATTTCTAGGGTAACCTCCTGAACACATTACCAGACACACTGCTTTTTCGTCTTTAAATTTAAGTTCGATATCTTTTCCGCTCATACAGTCGTTGATAACGTCTAACAGATTATTTTCCATCAACGCCATCAAAACCTGAGTTTCAGGATCACCGAATCTCATGTTGTATTCTAAAAGATACGTTCCTTTTTTAGTAATCATCAACCCGAAGAAAATGATTCCTTTGAAACTGAATCCTTCAGCTTTCAGACCTGTTACAGTAGGTTCCAAAATGTTTTTTTCGAAATCAGCGTAATGTTCCGCAGTAAACTCAGGACTTGGAGCTACTGAACCCATACCACCTGTATTCGGGCCTGTGTCACCGTTACCAACTTTCTTGTAATCTTTTGCAGCAATACACGGGAACAATTTTTCACCGTTTGAGAATGCAATAATGGATGCTTCAAAACCTTCAAGATATTCTTCAATAACCAAACGGATTCCTGCATCACCATAGATTCTTCTGATCATGAAATCGTGTACCGTTGCTTCTGCTTCTTCCAAAGTTTCGCAGATGACAACTCCTTTTCCACCAGCAAGCCCGCTTGCTTTGATTACCAAAGGGTATTCCTGAGTCTGAATATATTCCTTAGCTTCAGGATAAGAATCGAAAACTACAGCTTTAGCCGTTTTAATATCATAGGTTTGCATAAATTTCTTAGAGAAAGCCTTACTTCCTTCAAGACTTGCCACTTTCTGGTTGGGTCCGAAAACTTTAAGATCATGTTTCTTAAATTCGTCTTTTAAGCCTGCTACAAGCGGAGCTTCGGGGCCTACAATGGTAAGATCCACCTTTTCCTTGATTGCAAAATCTCTAAGTTCTTTAATCTCTGATAAATGGACATTTTTTCCAATCTTGTCGGTGGTAGCGTTTCCGTTAGCAAAAAACATATGACTCACTCTTGAATCTTTCTGAAGTTTCGCTGCCAAAGCAGATTCTCTTCCACCCTCACCTATGATTAATATTCTCATACTTTATTTATTATCTAGTCTAACTCTACAAATATATAATTTTGAATGCTATAAATACAATCTCAAATTATTTTTTAATTCTATTTTAATTAATGGAAAAAATGTCTAACCCCGGTAAACATCATCGGGATTTTGTGCTCATTCGCTGCTTCGATGCTGTCCTGGTCTTTTACACTTCCTCCCGGCTGAATAATTGCCGTAATACCTTCCTGAGCGCAGAAATCTACCACATCACGGAAAGGGAAAAACGCATCAGAAGCCAAAACCAAGTCTCCTGTGAATTTCTCTTTTGCTCTTTCGATCGCCTGTTGAGTAGCCCAAATTCTATTCACTTGTCCGCCTCCGATTCCGAAAGCCTGAATTCCGTTGGAAACTACAATTGCATTAGATTTTACATATTTTACTACTCTTTGAGAGAATAATAATGCTTTTTTCTGCTCTTCTGTAGGCTGAGTTTCAGTAACCACTTTAATATCATCTGAGAAGATGCTGTCGTTGTCCTGAACTAATATTCCGCCATCGACTTTTACCCAAGTCTGTTTGTCAGAAACAGGGTTTACGATTTTTATAATTCTTAAATTTTTCTTCTTTCTTAAAATTTCCAAAGCTTCCTCATCAAATTCAGGAGCCATAACGATTTCAAGGAAAGTTTTGTTTAATTCTTCTGCTGTTGCTGCATCGATTTTGTAGTTCATTGCAACAATTCCGCCAAAGATGGAAACCGGATCACACTCGAAAGTTTTCTGATAAGTTTCCAAAGCTGAAGTTCCGATCGCAACGCCACAAGGTGTAGAATGCTTCACTGCACAACAAGCCATTTCTTCCTTGAATTCCGTTACTACTTTCCAACAAAGATCCATATCACGAAGGTTGTTGAAAGACAATTCTTTACCTCCCAATTGTTCGAAATCTTTCATTGCCCCGTTTTCGAAAGTAGAAACGTAATAAGCTGCCGTCTGATGTGGGTTTTCACCATATCTAAGGTCAGAAACTTTTTTGTAAGAAGCATTTAAATAAGTTGGATATTCCTCATCTAAAAGCATTCTTGAAATCGCAGCATCATAAGCAGAAGTAAGGTTGAATACTTTTCCTGCCAATCTTTTACGGGTTTCGATATAAGTGTCACCGTTTTGCTCCATTTCGATTTTTACTGCTGCGTAATCTTCAACATCAGTAATTACTGTTACAGAATCAAAGTTTTTCGCTGCAGAACGAAGCATTGAAGGACCTCCGATATCAATGAATTCTACCTTTTCGTGAAGAGAAATGTCTTTGTTTACATTTTCAAAGAAAGGATAAAGATTCACGATTACCATGTCAATCAGTCCAATTCCGTGCTCCTGAACGGTTTTCATGTGTTCTTCGTTAGAACGAACTGCCAACAATCCACCGTGAACTTTTGGGTGTAATGTTTTCACTCTTCCGTCCAACATCTCAGGGAAATTGGTAACCTCATCAATCTGAATTGGATTTAAACCAGCGTCTTTCAAATGTTTGAATGTCCCTCCTGTAGAAATCAATTCATAGTTTTGGGCTTCCAAAAACTGTGCGAATTCAATTAACCCGCTTTTGTCAGAAACACTGATTAAAACTCTCTTTTTGCTCATTTTACTTTCGATTTTTTGTAATAATTTTTCATGATTAATAAACCAATTCTATAGGATTTTCATCCTATCCTGATTTAAATCGTCCCTTCGGGACTCTTTTTAATCAAAAACTTTTTACTTTAAATTTTTACTTTTTACAGTTATTTCAAACTGTAGACCGGGTCTTTCACCTCCGATCTTACTTTATTTTTACTTAGATTTTTCTTGGTTTTCGAAATAATTAAATCTAAATGTGTTTTGTTAATTATTATTTTAACGCAAAAGGCGCTAAGTTTTTTTTTCAATTTCTTACTGAATATTTTTCGTTCGCAAAGGCGTTTCACTCAGCAAAGGGTGGATGTTATTAATATCTTTTTAGCCACCCCGTCAAAAATTCTTTGAATTTTTGCCACCCCTCCAAAGGAAGGTACTTTTTGTATTGCTAATAATTGTTTTAATTATTATTCAATACTTGGTTTATTGCGATTGGGAAAATTTCATATTCAATTAAATGAACTTTTTCCGCAACGGTTTCGGAAGTATCGCTTTCTGTGACTTCGAATGATTTCTGAAGAATAGCTTCTCCTTCATCAATTCCCGGAGTTACAAAGTGAACGGTTGCTCCGCTTTCTTTTTCTTTTGCTTCAATTACCGCGTTATGAACATGATGTCCCCACATTCCTTTTCCTCCGAATTTTGGAAGCAATGCCGGGTGAATATTGATTATTTTCCCGACCCAATTTTCACAAAACTCAGGTTTTAGAATGGATAAAAATCCTGCCAATACGATTAAATCTGTATTTTCCGGGATGATTTTCGCCAATTCGCTACTGAAGTTTTTTCCTCTCGGAATCAAAACGTTGTCGATGTTATGATTTTTTGCTCTTTCAAGTCCGTAACATTCTCTGTCTGCAACGACCAAAGATATTTTTGCATTCTGGATTTCTCCGTTATCAATGGTATCAATGATTCGCTGAAGGTTTGTTCCTGAACCTGAAACGAGTATAACTAAGTTTTTCATTTTATTTTGTGAGCCTTGTCAAGGTTTGAAACCTTGACAAGGCTTTCTAAGTTATTAACTGGCCCCGATTGCAGCGGCATCCTTTTTTGTTGGGGCCGGAGCGAAGCGGAGGCCGTAACAAAAAAGATATAGCGGAAAGCGGGATTAAGCTCCTAAAATTTTAAATCTATTTTTTCGCTTCCTTCTGTGATTTCTCCGATTTCGTAAGCATCGTCCAAAAGGTGCAAAACTTTTTCTGCATGTTCTGCATCTACAACCACGATCATTCCAACACCCATGTTGAAAGTTCCGAACATCTCTTCACGAGCTACTCCACCTCTTTTTTCCAACTCCAGCATAATGCTTGGAATCTGGATTTTTGAAGCATCGATTGTTGCGCAAAGTCCGTCACCGATAATTCTTGGAATGTTTTCGTACAATCCACCACCTGTAATGTGAGCGATACCGCAAACTTTAACTTCTTCAAGAACTTTGTGAATATCTTTATAATATAGTCTTGTAGGAACCAAAAGTGTCTCGTACAAAGGTTTTCCTTCGAATTCTTCGTTAAAATCCGGGAACACTTTTCTTACCAAAGAGAATCCGTTTGAGTGGAAACCTGAACTTGGAAGAGCGATAATTTTATTACCTGCTTTGATTCCTGAACCGTCAATAATCTGGTCTTTTTCTACAATTCCTACGCAGAATCCTGCAACATCATAATCTCCAGGCTGATACATTCCCGGCATTTCGGCAGTCTCACCACCAATTAATGCACAGTTGTTGTCTTTACAAGCTTCTACCATTCCTAAAACGATTTCGGCAGCGATCTCGGAATCTAATTTTCCACAAGCTAAATAATCAAGGAAAAATAATGGTTTTGCACCGTGGCAAAGAATATCGTTTGCACACATTGCAAAACAGTCTACCCCGATAGAATCGTATTTTTTTGAGTCTAAAGCTACTTTAAGCTTCGTTCCCACACCATCTGTTCCGGAAACCAAAACAGGATTTTTGTATCCTCCGATTTCGTAGAAAGCCCCAAAACTTCCCAAATGATTCAATACATTGGAATTGTGAGTTTCGCCCACCGCTTTCTTGATCTTATCAACGGTTTTGTATCCCTCTTCTTTGTCTACTCCTGCTGATTTGTACGTGTTGCTCATGTTTTATTTAGATTTTTAGATACTAGATTTCAGATTACAGACTATTTGTCAATCTCATATCTGGTATCTGATGTCTCTTATCTTTATATTACTTTTATTCAAATTCAGAAAACAAAAAAGCCGACAATCTTGGTAGATTATCGGCCGTTGTTTTATCTCAGAATTTCAGAGTCCACAATATTCCCTTTCTTGGAGAAACATTCTTTAAAAGTGGTCTGAATTTTCATCTTTTTTCTTTTTGCAAAGATATTAATTTTATATTAATTTTCAAATCTATTTTTCAAGGATAGATTCAACGGCAGAAATTTTCTGAATTTTTTCTTTTAACTCACTGTCTTTCTCCTCGTTAGAAATCTTTCCAGCTTCTTTATCGAAATTATCATTAAAGAAAGGAAGGGTAAAAGTTTCAACTATATTTCCGCCGTGAAGAGGAAAACGCTTCGTTGCAGCTTCCAAAACACCTAATCCGCCTCTTGCTCCCGGAGCAGTTGCCATCAATAACATCGGCTTCTCATTCCATACTGCTCTGTCTTTGATTCTTGAAGTCCAGTCGAACACATTTTTGAATGCCGTAGAGTATGTCCCGTTATGCTCAGACAAAGAAATTAAAAGTAGATCTGCTGCATCGATTTTTTCTGCAAAGTTTTTTGCTTCCTGTGGAACTCCGCTTTCTACTTCTCTCTGGTGTTTGTAGATCGGCATTTCAAAATCGTTCATGTCTACGATTTCTACTTCTGCGTTTTCTATTAATGAAGCCGCGTAAGAAACTAATAATTTATTGATTGATGTCTCGGAATTGCTTCCTGCTACTGCTAAAATTTTCATTTATTTTTAATTTTTTCGTTTAAAATTATTTTTGTTGAATCACTTCGTGGTTCGTTGATTTTGGGTATTTTTTTCCATGGGTTTCACCCACGGCTATTTGTATTGAAGCACTTCGTGGTTCTCTAACTGAAATCATTTCATTTATTGTTGTAATTCCTGCAATGATATCAATTTGACACTGCAAAATTAACTGTTTATTTCAAATAATCGGGCAATTCCATTGGAACTTCCATTAAAAGGATTTCTGTGTCTTCTGTTGCTTCGATGTTGAAACTTTGGGTATCCCAGATTCCTAAACCGTCTCTTTCGTTCAGAATTCTGTCGCCCACTTTAGCGCTACCTTTTAATACAAAAGCGTAAACACCGTTTCCTTTTTTATTCAACGTATAGTTTTTGCCATTTCCCTTAGTAAAATTAGCCAAATTAAACCATGCATCCTGATGAATCCAAACCCCATCATCATTTTTATTAGGTGATAAAATCTGCTGAAATCCATTGATTTTTTCACCTTCTTTGATACTTTTTTGATCATATCTCGGTTCAACATTTTCTTCTTTCGGGAAAACCCAGATTTGTAAGAATTTTACTTCTTCGTCTTTATTTTTGTTGTATTCGCTGTGCATTACACCAGTTCCGGCACTCATTACCTGAATTTCTCCTTTTCTGATTACGGCAGTCGTTCCCATAGAATCTTTATGTTCCAGATCACCTTCCAAAGGAATAGAAATGATTTCCATGTTTTTGTGCGGATGCGTTCCGAAACCCATTCCTTGGGAAACGGTATCGTCATTTAAAACTCTCAAAACCCCGAAATGTGTTCTGTCGCGGTTTTGATAATTGGCAAAACTGAATGTATGGTAAGAATTCAGCCAACCGTGATTGGCGTGACCTCTTGAATCTGCTTTATGGTAAACTGTTTTCATAACTGATAATTGTTAATTGATTAATCATTTTTACTTAAGCAAAGTTCAGCAAAAATTAGTTTTAAGATGTTGATGTAAGGTAAGAAGTGATTTCGGATAAACGGTAAGAGATGAAAGGTAAATCGTCAATTTTATCGGAAGTGAATTTTGGTGAGGTCATTACATATAGCCTAAGATGAAGCTTTACGACTGAGAAAGAGTTTAGCTTTTCAGTAGTAAGCTTTGGCTAAAGCCAGACCTTACCGCAGAATAGTAAAGCGGACTAAAGTCCGCTCCTATTGATATGTATGTATGATTAAGATTTATATTGATACAGATTTTGAATCTTAAATTTTGAATCTTGAATCTCAAACTTCAAATCTCAAATTCAAAAGTGTACCTGTTGAATTTCCTCTTCAATTTCTTTTGGAGTATTGTTTTCAGATTTAATAAAAATCATTGTTAAAACAGCTCCCAGCAACATACAGATTCCACCTACAACTATATAATCGATTGCCATTTTTCCAAAGATTCCGCTTACAATCGGACCTCCGAAAATACCGTTAAGAATTTGCGGAATCACAATAAAAAAATTGAAAATTCCCATGTAAACTCCCATTTTCTTTTGCGGAATAGAATCGATCAGCATCGCATACGGCATCGCCAGAATACTTGCCCACGCAAATCCTAAACCGACCATAGAAATCCAAAGACTGTTGACATCTTTTATGAAGTACATTGAAATTAAACCTAATCCACCACAAGCCAAAGCTAAAGCATGAGTCTGCTTTTTTCCGATAAATCTGGCGATAGGAGTTAGAGCAAAGGCAAAGAAAATGGCGTAAAAATTATAACTCCCGAATAAGCTTCCCGTTAAATCTCCGGCTTTATTAAATTCTGCAGAATGAGTATCATTTGGAGAAAGTCCGAAATGATGGGTTGCCAAAGCACTTGTCGTGAAAACCCACATGGTAAACAGTGCAAACCATGAAAAAAACTGAACGATTCCCAGTTTCTTCATCTGTGAAGGAATATTTCCGAAATCTTTGAAGATATCTGAAAATTTTGGTGACTGTTTTACCTCATCATGATCATCTTCAAAAGACGAAAATTCCTCGGGTGAGTATTCTTTGGTTGTTATAATGGTATATAAAATCGAAACAATTAAAACCGCCGCCCCAATGTAAAAAGAATAAATGACATTGTCTGCCACAAAACCTTTTTGAGCGACATTTGAAATACCCCAATTCGTTAACCAGTTGGGTAAATCCGAACCGATTACTGCCCCGATTCCGATCAAAATCGTCTGCACAGAAAACCCTATTGTCGCCTGGTGTTTCGGCAGCATATCTCCTACCAAAGCACGAAACGGCTCCATCGCTACATTGATTGAAGCATCCATCATTGCTAAAAATATCACGGCCAATAACAGAACATTGGCCGCCATCATCTGTGTTGCAGAAGCGGCATTGGGAAGCATGACCAAACCGACGGCGCACAAAACTGCGCCTATTAAAAAATAAGGTTTCCTTCTTCCAAACGGGCTCCATGTATTATCGCCCATGTGACCGATAATCGGCTGGACAATCAATCCCGTAATGGGAGCGACAAGCCAGAACCATGACAATTCATGAACATCGGCACCGAAATTAGCCAGAATTCTACTTGCATTTCCGTTTTGCAAACCAAAAGCCATCTGGATCCCCAAAAATCCCATGCTCATGTTGATGATCTGTAGCATGGATAAGTTCGGTTTTATTTTTTTCGCCATACGCCTATTTCTTTTTTAATTGTTGAATTAAAGCATCCTCAATCGGTGCTTTTTCTGCCACTACTTTGTCTACAACATCATTTGGAACCGTTACAGAAAGTACATATTGCTTTACTTTCCATTCTCCTTTGATTTTTTCAACCACTCCAGAACCACGGCAGATTTTCATTTGGGTATCTAATAATTCATCGAACCAAGCCAATTTTTCATCTTTGCTGAAATAGATATTTCTTTTTAGAGAGGTAAAATTCCAGGTTTTCTTTTTATCAAAATAGGGTTTTGCCCAAACCATGAATTGTTTTTTGTCCCAAACTTCGGTTGCATCTGTTCCAATAAAAGTGGATTCGTCGGCGAAATAGTTGAAATACGTTGTGAAATCAGCTTTTGCAGCCGCCACGTTGAAACCATCGAGCATGGTGCCAATATCTGTTCTTTCTTTATCAAATTTTGATTGAGCTGAAAGAGTCGTTAAACCGAATACTAAAAAGAAAATTGTAAAGATTATTGTTGTTTTTTTCATGTTTAATTTTATTTTTAGCGCAAAAGGGCGCAAAGTTTTGTATCAAATTCAATGATCATAAGGATTTTATTAAGAAACTATTGATTTAAATTTTTGTTCAATTTTCTATTAGGCAAAATATTCACTTCTCCTAAATCCCTTTTTAATTCTAAGATTAATGATGATTTTGGAGGAATTTTTAAGCTTTTATCTAAAACAATTTCACTTTCGGAAATAACATCTATCCCAGAATAAAACCCTTTCAACGATTCATCAAAATGATTCAAGTCTAAAGTTTCCTCTTTCTCACTGTTATTCAGAACCACCATCACACTTTCATTTTCATTGTATCTAAAATACACAAAAACATTATTCCGGGGAACGAAATTTTTAGTTTTTCCGGTGTGGATGACTTCTTTTCCTTTTCTCCAGTTCAGTAATTTTTGCGTGAATTGATAAAACTCTTTTTGATCAAGTGTTTGTGTTGAAGGATTAAAAGCATTTACCTTGTCCGATTTCCAGCCACCCGGAAAATCTCTTCGGATATCCGCATCGCCACCTTTATTTTTGTCGCCACGCATTCCAACCTCGGAGCCATAGTAAATTTGAGGAATTCCGCGAACGGTTGAAATTAATGTTAAACCTAATTTATATGCCTTTGGATCATCATTAAAAATTTCATTCCATCTTTCTGTATCGTGATTTTCAAAAAAAACCATCACGTTATTAATGTCGGGATACAAAAAATCGCTTGACAAACTGTTGTAAATTCTATTCATTCCACTGTCCCAGCCTTCTTTTTCTTTAATTGCCTTAGGCATATCTCCATACAGCATAAAATCCATCACAGACGGAAGATTAGAGTTGTAATTTGCCGCTTCTCCCGTTTTGGAGTCCTTTTGCCACGCCGAAATTTGTCCGGCAGTGTTCAACCAGGTTTCCCCGACAATATTAAATTTAGGATATTCATTGGTAATTGCCTTCGCCCATTTTGCCATCGCCTCTTTATCGTTATACGGATACGTATCAACACGGAAGCCTCCCAATTCAGCGTATTCTATCCACCAGATTGCATTTTGCGTTAAATATTTCAGAACCAGCGGGTTTTTCTGATTGATGTCGGGCATCGTGGTATCAAACCAGCCATCCAGCGCAGATCTCTTATCAATTTCAGAAGCATTGGTATCGAATTGAGTGGTTGTTTTGTAATTGGAACGCTTAAAGCCATTTTCACCACCGTTAAACCAGTGAATCCAGTCTTTGGTCGGAAGATCTTTAATCATCCAATGTGAAATTCCCCAGTGATTGGTTACATAATCCATCACCAGTTTCATATTTCTTTGGTTTAATTTTTGGGAAAGTTCCCTATATTCTTCGTTGGTTCCGTAGCGCTCATCAATTTTATATAAATCTGTCTGAGCATAACCGTGATACGAATAGACTTTTTCGTTATCTTCATTCACCGGAGTCAACCAGACTGCCGTTGCGCCAAGGTTTTGAATATAATCTAAATTGTTGATAATTCCTCGCAAATCTCCGCCATGACGTCCGTTGGGAAGACTTCTGTTCGCTTTTTCAGTTAAATTCAGACTGGAATCATTTTTTTCATCTCCATTCGCAAAACGATCAGGCATTATCAGATACATCACGTCTTTTGAGGTAAACGATTCTCTGTTCGCAGAATTTGGGTTTCTCTGTTTTAATTCATAAACATAAGACCCTATATTTTTCCTGCCTTTTTTAATATTGATTTTGAATTTCGGAACGTTGATTTCATTGGTATTCACCGTTACAAAAACATAGTTCGGATTTTCAACTTTCTGAATATCTTTGATCTGAACTCCGTCCGAAAGCTCAATTTCATTATTCGCAATATCTTTTCCGTAGACCAGAATCTGAAGTTCAGGATTTTTCATTCCTTTCCACCAAAAACCGGGTTCTACTTTATCCAGAGGCTTCTGTGAGAAAGCGATGACTGCTGCTGACAGAGCGATGATGGTGTATAATTTTTTCATTTTTAATATTAATTAAAGACAATATTTTGAGTCGCTATCAATTTTATCCTTTTATTTCTTTGGTTTTAATCTATTTTTCCGACTTCCGTTTTCCGGAACTTTGATGTCATCCTGGTGATTCAAAAGAACAGTCTTTTTTATTCTCTACTTTCGATTTTCCCGTCACATAATTCTCTGAATATTCAAGCATATTGTTACGGCAGTTTTAATCAAATTTACATTATCTTTTTGAACTGTCCCTAATTTTCAGGTTTCAATACTCAATACAGTAATTCCCTTTTAAGTAGCTTCTTTGAATGCGTATTTCACAGATTCCGTCAACGTTAAAGTGCACAGATAAGAAAAAACAAATAAAATTCCTTATTTTCATGGATCAGTCATGAGCTTTTTGCATGTTTTAGGCATATCTTCTCCATTGTAACAGCAAAAGCTGATAATACAACTTCTTTCTAGATTAATTTTATCATTTTTTTAAAAAATTATTGAATTTAAGATCCGAGAACCTCCATCCGTTTTGCAATCTTGTTGGCTAACCAGCTTACATAAAATAACTGGAAGCTATGGTAAATCATGACAGGAAGCAGAAATAACACTTTTTGTTCATCCGGAATTCCTAAAACCAACAGAAATAAGCTTCCGTGAACCAACGATTTTTTAGAACCGCAGAATGTCGTTGTGATGACATCTTTTGCCTTAAAATGTAATCTTTCAGCGAAAAATTTAAGAATATAATACACCGAGAAAAACAGAAAAATGACACTGAAAGCCAGAATTAAAAACACCAATGAGGGAACCGAAGCGAAAATATTTTCGATAAATGCACTTGAAAAGCTTTCATATACAATCAGTAAAATAATCAGCCGGTCAAATTCGGCGATAATGCTTGAATATTTTGTCACCCATTTTTTGAATATCGGATTTAATAAAACTCCTAAAATAATCGGAAATAAAACTTTAATCAAAAGCTGCTCAATTATTTCAGTCTGATTGCCTGAAAAAGAGCTTGAAACTAGAAAAAAACTCATCAAAAGCGGCGTCATGATAATTCCGATCAAGCCGGAAATTGATGCATTAAAAATTGCTGAAGTCACATTCCCTTTGGCAATGGAAACCATTACAACCGATGAGGAAACGGTTGAAGGTAAACTTGAGAGGAAAAATACCGAAAGCCAGATATTATAATACTCCGAATCTTTTACGAACGGATAGAATAGTAAGACCAATAAAGGAAACAGGATAAACGTTCCCGACTGAATCAGCAGATGCGATTTCCAGTTGGAAACATCTTTTACGACTTCTTTAAGGTTTAGTTTTAAACCATATAAAAGGAAAATTCCGGCAATTCCCCAATCAATAAATGCGGAAAGGTTGAAATACTGGTTGTAAGACGGTTGAAAAGGAATCAGTTTTGCCAGTAAAACCATGGCGACCAGCAAAAGTAGAAAAGTGTTTTGTTTGGTAAAAATTTTAGTAATCAGCTTCATTACATATCATTTATAAAAGAAAAATTCAGTACATGAAAAATAAAAAGTTTTTTACCGCAAAAGAATCAAAAGAAATGACTTAAAAGATAGAATTCAAAAGTTTACAAAAAGTAAAATTTAATTTAGAGCCGGTTTAAATTTTTTTTAATAAATTTTTATAGCTCTTTCTTAATTTGTCTAAATTAAAATAAACTTTGTTTATTCTTTTTCTTAACATTAAGTAATTCAGTTAATTAATTTCTTTTCGGCTAAAAAATCAATAAAATTGATTTTTATTAAGTTTTTTAAGCTAAATACTCTTAATTTCTTAATGTTAAAAGCAAATTATAAATTTAAACAGACTCTTACAGTTTGTTTTATTTGCTTTTGAATCACTTAATCTTTTGTTGCTTTTGTGGTAAAAAAAGATCATGCAGTAAAATAAAAATCCTTAAAGTTTTTGGCTTTAAGGATTATAAATTTACGGATTTTTATTTTATTGGCTTGATCGATACTGCAAAACCTCCGCTTCGAACCATCTTAAAATTAATTTTAGATTTGCTCGTAATCTGCTTTTTGTAGATATTATAGCTTTGAGGATTGTTGATATAATCTGCATCTTTACCGTCTTCATAGATCGTTGCTTCGTATTTCTGACCTTTATCCAGGAAAGAGAAGTCTACAGTGTACTCACGCTTATTTTCATCGGTGATTCCACCTACGAACCAGTTTTCTGTGCCTTTCGCTTTTCTTGCGGTCACAACATAATCCCCCGGTTCTGCCGATAAGATTTTCGTATCGTCCCAATCTGCAGCCACATCTTTGATAAACTGGAAGGCATCCATGTGCTTCTTATAGTTTTCAGGCAAATCGGCAGCCATTTGTAGCGGCATGTACATCGTTACATATAGCGCTAACTGCTTTGCCAACGTCGTTTTTACGAAACGGGTATCTCCAGGGAAATAATAATCTAATTTTGTCTGGAAAATTCCCGGTGTGTAGTCCATAGAACCACCCATCCAACGGGTAAACGGAAGAATCGTCTGGTGATCAGGATTGTTTCCTCCGAAAGCTTCATATTCCGTTCCACGAGCTGCTTCAGCAGAAATATAGTTTGGATAGGTACGGCTTTCTCCCGTCGGACGAACCGATTCGTGAGAATTTACCATGATTTTATACTCGTTGGCCTTCTCTGCAATTCTGTAATAGTGATTGATTGTCCATTGAGAATAATGATGCTCCCCTCTCGGAATAATATCACCTACATAACCAGTTTTCACAGATTTATAACCATATTTATTCATCAGCTGGAAAGCTTTATCTGCCCATCTTTCATAGTTTGTTGCTGAACCTGACGTTTCGTGGTGCATGATTAAATCAATTCCTTTTGAATGTGCATACTCATTCAGCATTTTGATATCAAAATCCGGATAAGGGGTAATGAAATCGAACACATATTCTTTTGAACGGCCGAACCAGTCTTCCCAACCTATATTCCAGCCCTCAATTAAAAGTCCTTGGAAACCATTTTCTGAAGCAAAATCGATATATTCTTTCACTTTGGTATTGTTTGCCGCATGTTTTCCGTTAGGTGTTAATTTAGAAAAATCTGTTGCTCCCAAACGAACGTTGGATTCCGGCTGACCATAGGCCCACTGAGATTTTCCGATGATCATTTCCCACCAAACACCCATGTATTTTGTGGGTTTAATATAAGATGTGTCGGTATATTTTGTAGGTTCGTTCAGATTAAAAATCATCTTAGAATCCATTACCTCTTCAGCTTTTGGTGAAACGATAATAGTTCTCCAAGGCGTAACCATCGGCGTCTGCATATATCCTTTCGCTCCCTGTCTGTCGGCTGTCAGGTGCGTTTTAAATTTAAAGTTTGCAGCATCCACTTCAAGGTGTGAAGCCGGATAATCCAGCACTGCCGCTTCTGCAAGATTGATATATAAAGGCTCTTTTCCTTCTCTTTTAAGCATTAAAGGCGACTGAACCGCATTTTTAATCAAAGTCTGAGAAGCATTGGCGTCTGCTGCTTTTGGCCATCTTGCAGGAATTTCAGAAATTTTTGTCTCCTGATACTGATATTCCTGAGAATCGTAATCAGCAACGATCCACCATGCTTTCATATCAGATGGAAGATCGATTTCAGAATCTTCTTCTCTGATGACGAAATAGTTCAGGTTTTTCTGTTGAGGAAATTCATATCTGAAACCCAAACCATCATTAAACAATCTGAATTTTACCACAATGCTTCTTTCAGTGGTTGCCTGGTTCAGCGTCACAGCCAATTCGTTGTAATGGTTGATATAATTTTTCTTTTCACCCAAAACCGGCTGCCAGGTTTCATTTTTAGAATCCCTTTTTTCGTCTGTTTTTGTGAAACCACCGTTCAGATCAAATTTTGCATCTTCAGGCTTAGCAATTTCCGACGCAAATTTTATAGAAGTATCTTTAAATAATCTCAATCCCAATTTGGAATCTTCAACTACTGTTTTCCCGTTATATTTAAGATTGTAGTAAGGAACACCCTGCTTCAACTGAAAATCCATCTCGAATTTCCCATCGGGTGATTTTAAAGACTGTGCATTGACACCCGCAAACATCATTGAGAGCAAAACTGCTCCAACTGTAATTTTCTTCATAATGACTATTTATAAACTTTAAAAATAAAGAAAGTGCTGTTGTAAAGCAGCACTTTGCTATGTAATTCAAATTAAATTAATATTGGCTGTTAATTTTAATATACTGGAATAAAGGAGAATTCACCCGTTATATCATTAAAATAAACATCATAATTAAATGCAGTACTTACAGGAATATTCCCTCCTCCAAGATCAGCTACTCCAAAAAACTCTTGAGCTACTCCCCAATTGGTTCCCCAATCATGATTCGCTCTGAATTTAAATTCACCAGAATTAAGTGCTACATTTTTCTTCACCCATATATGAGAATCAAATGTGGTTTTTTGCAAATCTACATCTGTACTCCAATCTCCTGAAGCTGTTCCAATCATAGAGATACTTGTATAATTTGTTGATGGTGATGGAATTGAGGTCAAGGTATATGTTAATGCTGTAGTATTAATAGTAAGCTTATAGTAACCGGCAGTTGCAACAGTAATGTTTCCAGATCCACCGCTTGTACTTAAAATACCCGGAGAATCCATTCCGTACTGAGGATCCCAATTTCCAGGAGTTTTTATTATTTTAAAAGCTCCTTGCGCAAAATATCCTGTATAAGAATAATTACCTGCTACTGATGCTTTCTGTAATGGAAGAAATTTAGTATTTGTAACCTCATTCGTCCATCCTGCAGCTGTTGCATCACCGATTAGGTATAAATCTGTATAATTATAAACTGGACCTAAGAAATAGGGAGTAACATTCAAAGTAATAGCATTTGAATAATACGCACCCTGCCCAACCATTGTTCTCAGCCTAATTTCGATTTCAGTTGCAACATCTGGAGTCGCACCCAATGCCAGAGCAATAGTATTCAATTCTTTGTTTGTAAATTCTAGCGGAGTATCTACAGCATCAATATTAGATGCCCCTACAAAGTTTTTCCCTTTTATCGCAAATTGTAATTGCTGAGTAGAAACAACGGATAAATCAAATGCGGCTTTAGACCAAGCTACATTCAAGACATTATCATCTGGACTATTTTTATCTAAGATAAGGGTTGTTTGGCTGGAAGTAATTTTAGCCTGAGTGATTTCATTTAAAACTGCCTGATCTTCATCTTTTTCGCACGACACAGCCATGATTGCGAGAAAAGCTACTGTGAATATTTTGAAAATATGTTTCATTTTTAGATTCTTTTTTTAAAATTTAATATCCAGGATTTTGTATAAGATTAGGATTTGCTGTCAAATCTGTATTTGGTATAGGATAAAGCTTTCTAAAGTCTTCAACCGCTCTACCATCTTTTACACCGCCTTTAAATGGCCACAAATAAGACCCAGAAGTAAACTTATTAAATCTGATCAGATCTGTTCTTCGTGTTGCCTCCCAGGTAAGTTCTCTAGCTCTTTCATCTAAAATGAAATCCAAATTGATGGATGCAACATTTCCTGAAGTATTTCCATAAGCTCTTTGTCGCAGCAGATTTATATATTGTAATGCCGTAGCATTAGAACCTCCGCCTCCTCTTAAAACTGCTTCAGCATAAATTAAATAAGCCTCTCCGAGTCTGAAAAGTGGAAAATCTGTATCTACATATAATCCTGTATCATCAGAACCCTTGGTTCCGTCTTTCTTTAAATTCTTAAACTTAATCAATGGATATCCGTCTGTAAATACAGTCTGACTGTTGATTTCAAGATTTTGCCCATCTGTGTAGAATCTTCCTCTTTTATCAAGTGTACCAGTAGCATTCGGAAAAAGATTGACAATATTTTTTGTAGATCGCAATCCGCCCCATCCACTGTTAATACCAAATTGTTCCGGTGGCATCGTTCCACCTACTCCTGCATGAATAATATAAGTTGTACCACCGTATGTTCTTGTATTTATTCCATCAAAGTTTACTGAGAAAATAACTTCATTATTTGCTACATTGTTGTCAGCTAAAAATAATTCATCATAATTTGTTTTTAGAGAATATCCTGCATTAATAACTTTTTCAGCATATACTCTGGCATCAGAATATCTTCCTTGCCCAGTATACACCTCAGCATTAAGATACAGTTTTGATAACAGCATCCAGACAGCGGCTTTGTCTGCACGACCATATTCATTGGTTCTGGGATCTTTCAAAAGATTCTCTAACTCTTTTAATTCATTTTCAATATATGCGAAAAGAGCTGCTCTATCAATTCTTGGAGGTGGGGTAATTCCCACTTCGGTAGCTTCCGTTACAAAAGGTCCATTTCCAAACAGGTCTATAGCATGGAAATAGCTTAACGCCCTCATAAATCTGGCTTCATTTCTGAATAATCTTGATTCGTCTGCATTTGCTCCCGTAATATTTCTTGAAGCTAATTTTTCATCTGAAGTCTCTCTGATAAATTCATTTGAAATAGCAATCTGATAATAAATTCGGTAATAAAGAGCCCGAATAAAATCATTGCTTGCCGACCAATTCATATTATGAAGATCGGGTAAGGAAGGGTCATTCCAAGCTACGACTGCTTCATCAGTAGGCAATTCCTGTAATTGAAAATACTGTCTGAGATAGTTTGAAGTACCACCATCAATACCACCGATATCTGGATCTCCGTCTCCGCCATTTTGCCCACTTACTGCTAATCCTGCGTATATTTTAGCCAAAACTGATTTGTAATTTGCAAAATCGGCATACACAGATGCCGATGTTACTTCAGATTCGGGCATCCTATTCAAATCGTTTTCACATGAAGTAAGAAATAAAACTGCAGCGATTCCCGCAGTAAATATTGTTTTGTTAATATATCTAAATGTCATGATAGTTTAATTAAAATTGAAAATTAAGTCCTAAAGAATAGATTCTTGGTCTCTGATATAAATTATTATCTATCCCATTAAAAACTTCAGGATCCAAACCACTGTATTTTGTAATCACAAAGGCGTTCTGAACAGATCCGAATACTCTTATTTTAGAATTCTTGCTGATAAAACTTGCGAAATTATATCCTAAATTGATATTATCCATTCTAATAAAGGATGCATTTTCCACGTAATAATCTGATTGATATTGTGCTCTGTTGAAACCTGTATCAAAATAACTGGTGTGGATATTCTGGAGATATCCGTTATTTTTTATTCCCTGTAAGTTACCGTATTGGGAAGCCACATTATTATAAACATAATTTCCAATACTAGCTCTCATTGTAAATCCTAAATCAAAATTTTTATATGTAAATTTTGAAGAAAATCCTAATAAAACATCTGGTGCCGGCGATTTGTATTTGTATAAATCTGAGTTGTTAATAACTCCATCTCCGTTTCTGTCTACATACGCGCCTTCTATAGGTTTTCCTGCATTATCGTAAACCTGCTGATATACATAAAAAGCATTAGGCTGGTATCCCTGAGAATGTACCTGAATCATCGTACCCGTTCCTCCCCCAATACCACCGGTAAGAACTTCTGTGGAAGCAAGATTCGTGATTTCAGATCTATAATGTGTTGCATTAACGTTAAATTCCCAAGTGAAATTATCTTTCTCAATTGCTCTTACATTAACATTTGCTTCAATACCTCTGTTTCTCATATCACCAATATTTGTGAGTAACAGATTGGTAAGATTTGCTCCTGCAGGAACTGGTACAATACTTAATAAATCTTTTGATTCTTTTTCGTAAACTTCGATAGAACCACTAATTCTGTCTTTTAAAAAACCGAAATCTAATCCTATATTCTTAGTTGTTGTTGTTTCCCACTTTATGTTTTTATCATACCCCTGGGCTCTTAATGTATTATAAAAATCATCTCCTATCTGATAGGTTGCTCCTGCATCTGACACCACATATCTTGCAAGATAAGGATAGTCATTATTTTGAATATCCTGCTGACCTGTTTGTCCCCAACCTGCTCTTAATTTTAAACTTGAAAGTACTTTTGAGTCTTTAAGGAAGTTTTCCTGGTCAATTTTCCAGGCGAGCGCTACTGAAGGGAAATAACCCACTCTATTATCTTCGCTAAATCTGGAAGAAGCATCTCTTCTTAAAGTTGCCGTTAAAAGATATTTATTATTGAATGTATAATTAAATCGTCCAAAATAAGAAAGAATGGTATTCTGAGTAAAAATATCTCTTCCGCTTTTCGGATTGCTAAGTCCGGTTCCATAAATTGTTGGTGCAAAAGGTTCAGACCTCTGCCAGTCCTGGTAAGAATATCCTAATGTCAAATCAAAAGTAGATTTAAGAGATTCAACTGTCTTAAGATAATTTAAATAAAAATCTAAAAGTTTATTTTTCTTCTCCTGAGTATATCTTCGATAAGTTCCTTTCTCATAATAATTCATAGCAGCAGAAGGAAGAACTGTTGTATTTCCATTAGAATCACTATAGTCGTACCCTAAATTCAAATTAGCTCTTAATTCAGGCAAGAAATGAAACTTATAATCAAACTGAATATTTCCTAAAACTCTTCTAACATAAGAAAGATCAAATCTTTGGTTCAACATAGAAACCGGATTCTTAGTAGCGTTGGTATTGGGGTCTCCATTAGCTTGCAGCCATTCCCAGTAACCACCATATTTTGTGAAACTAGGATCGTAAACAGGTTTGGTAGGATCAAATACAACTGCAGCCCCTATCGCTCCATCATCTTTAAATCTGTTTTCAACATAGGTTCCTTTTACATTAAAGTTAATTTCAAGGTGTTTATCGAAAAATTTAGGATTCAAATTTAATGAAACTGTAGTTCTTTCAATATTATTAGTCTTAATGATTCCATCCTGATTCAAATAACCTAAAGATAATCGATAAGGAAGATTTTTTACACCTCCTGAAAGAGATACTGAATTATCAAACCCTAATGCTGTCTGATAAATTTCATTTTGCCAGTTTGTATTAGAGTTTCCTAATAATTGTTGGAAAGCAGGCTCTGCTTGGCTCATTACAACATCTCTGAATTGGTTGGTCGACAACATTTTAATATTGCCCATTTTCTCATAGATAGAAGTTGTAGTTGTATAATTTAGTTTTACACGTCCTGAAGTGCCTTTTTTAGTTGTAATAATTATTACACCATTAGAGGCTCGGCTACCGTAAATAGCAGTCGCAGAAGCATCTTTTAAAATATTGAAGCTTTCGATATCATTTGGGTTAATTAAAGCCAAAGGATTAGCAGCACCACTTATTCCTGTTGCATCTACAGGTACACCATCAATCACAATTAATGGATCATTACTAGCATTTAAAGAAGCCCCTCCTCTAATTCTAATTGTTGATCCTGCTCCGGGAGCACCACTGTTATTTGTAATCTGGATACCGGAAGCTTTACCTTGGATTAACTGCTCAGGAGAATTAATACTTCCTTCATTAAAGTCTTTAGCAGATATAGCGGTTACAGAACCGGTTAAATCCGACTTCTTCTTAGCTCCATACCCAATTAAAACAACTTCCTCTATTTTTTTCTCTTTCAAAGAGTCATTTGTCTGCGCATGAATTATCGTACTTGCCAATAAAAATGCAGGCGCAATTTTTAATACTGTTGTAAAATTTTTCACAATATCGTTTTTATATAGTTTCGTTTTCTCAAGATTATGGTGTTACACCATATGCCGCAATTTAAAAAAAATTAATAATTATGTTAATTTTAATTAAAATTAGGTTAAAATTGTGTACATTAATCGTAAATTTTTATTTAAGAAATTGAATTATAAACTATTATATTAAAATATGCATTACATAACATAGAGATGATATTAACAAAAAGTTAAACAATTGTTTAACAAAATAAAATATTTACGCTCCAAAAATGCTTTATAGGCTTCGGAAAACACTAATTTTCCAACTTTCGAGGATTATCCCTATCTTTGTGCTTCAAAACTTTACTATAAATGTCAAACAGAAAGATGATTACGGCAGCTTTGCCTTATGCAAACGGACCGGTTCATATAGGGCATTTGGCAGGAGTGTATATTCCTGCAGATGTTTATGCAAGATTTCAGAGAAGATTAGGAAAAGATGTAGCGTTTATCTGCGGGTCGGATGAGCATGGAATTCCTATTACCATAAGAGCAAAAAAAGAAGGGGTCACTCCACAGGATATTGTTGATAAATACCACGAAATCATCAAAAAATCGTTCTCAGATCTGGGGATTTCTTTTGATGAATATTCAAGAACAACCTCAGCGAATCACCGCGAAACAAGTCAGGATTTCTTTAAGGTTCTTTATGAAAAAGGGAAATTTACAGAAGAAATGTCTGAGCAGTATTTTGACGAGCAGGCTGGAGAATTCTTAGCAGACCGATATATTGTGGGAACTTGCCCGAATTGTGGCAATGAAAATGCTTATGGTGACCAATGTGAAAGATGTGGTTCCACCCTTTCGCCTTCAGAATTGATTAATCCAAAATCAATGTTGAGCGGAAATGTTCCGATTTTAAAAGAGACTAAAAACTGGTATTTACCGTTAAATGAATATGAAGATTTCCTGAACGAATGGATTATCGAAGGTCACAAAGATGATTGGAAACCGAATGTTTACGGACAGGTAAAATCCTGGTTAAACGACGGTTTGAAACCTCGTGCCATGACCAGAGATTTGAACTGGGGCGTTCCCGTTCCGCTTCCGAATGCTGAAGGAAAAGTACTTTACGTATGGTTTGATGCACCGATCGGATATATTTCTTTCACCAAAGAATGGGCTGCGAAAAACGGAAAAGACTGGAAAGATTATTGGCAAAGTGAAGGAAGTGATTTGGTTCACTTTATCGGAAAGGACAATATTGTATTCCACTGTATTATTTTCCCGGCAATGATGAAGGCTCATGGCGATTTCATTATGCCGAAAAACGTTCCTGCTTTTGAATTTTTGAATCTTGAAAACGATAAAATTTCAACTTCAAGAAACTGGGCGGTCTGGGCGCATGAATATGTAGAAGATTTCCCGGGACAACAGGATGTTTTGAGATATGCTCTACTTTCATCTGCTCCTGAAACGAAGGATAATAATTTTACATGGAAGGATTTCCAGACAAAAAACAACTCTGAATTGGTTGGGATTTTCGGGAACTTTATCAATAGAGTTGCGGTTTTGATTCATAAATATTATGATGGAATCGTTCCTCAAGGTGATGTAAATGCGCCTGAATTAGCTGAAATCAACAAAGCAGCAAAAGAAATTTCAGGCTTCTTGGAAAACTATGAATTTAGAAATTCTTTAACAGCTTTAATGAATTTAGCTCGTTTTGGGAACCAGTATCTTCAGACAGAAGAGCCTTGGAAAACTATTAAAGATAATCCTGAAAAAGCTGGACATTCTTTATTTGTGGGAGCTCAGATTTCAGTTGCTTTGGCTCAGCTGTGTGAGCCATTCTTGCCTTTTAGCTCAGAAAAATTGCTCACTATGTTTAATGTTCAGAAATCGGATTGGAATGATGTTGAGACGAAATCTGTTCTAATTGAAACAAGTCATAAAATCAATGAAGCCTCTCTTCTTTTCTCAAAAATTGAAGACGACGTCATCGAAGCTCAAATCCAGAAACTGGAAGATACCAAACAAAACAATAAAAAAACAAACCCTAACGCCAACCCTATGAAAGACGAAATCACTTTTGATGATTTTACGAAAATCGACTTGAGAACAGCAACGATCACTGAGGCTGAGAAAGTAGAAAAAGCTGATAAATTATTAAAACTAACCGTTGATACAGGTGTTGACGTAAGAACTGTGGTTTCTGGGATTGCAGAAAGCTTCACTCCGGAAGAAGTAATTGGAAAACAGGTAATGATTTTATTAAATCTTGCTCCAAGAAAAATCAGAGGCATTGAATCTCAGGGAATGTTGTTGCTGACGACAAAACCAGACGGAAAATTATCTTTTGTAACACCGGATGACAGCAACGTTGAGAACGGGATTGAAATTGGATAATTCTGATATTTAGATAGAAAAAACGACGCAAAATTTGCGTCGTTTTTTTATGATTTAAATCTTTATAAAAATCAGACGTCTTAATTAAAGAAATTAGACGTCTTATTTGTTTAAGTTACAGGTCTTATTTTTTCAAATGAGACCTGTAAATTTTATAGTCAATTAGATTATTTATTCCAATGAAACAAATGTTTACTATTTTATCACCTTTTTCGCCATATAGTCACTCTCATTCCCAAGACGATCAATCGCTTTTACCGCGATAGCATTTAAAGTTTTCCCATCTTTAAACTTAGGAATTTCTTTTGAAAGTGTTTCTAAAGTCAGAATTTCAGTACTCCAAGCTCCGTCGTATTGTGTAAAAAGTACCCATTGGAAAACATTTGCTATTTTCTTTGAACTCCAACTGGTTTGCACAAAGCTTCCGTTGTCGTTGGTAAATAAAGTGGGTTTTTCCAAAGAAGTCGTTTTAATCCACGGACTTTTCGGTGTTAAAGCTTTTTCTTTGTATGGTCCGTTTTTCAAATTCGGAAGCATATTTGAGTTTTTCGTTAACCCCGCAATACTCCAATGAATTACGCCTGCATCATCGTTAAGAATTTGTCTCGTAAGTTCTACCTGGTTTTTAATTTCGCTCGGTCGGTCAGACGTTTTTACTTCAACGGTATTTAAGCCCGGCCAAAGATGACGGTTCATTGTGTTTTCAGATTTCCACCAGTTTAATAAAGCCGCAAAACCCTGTCCTTTTGAATCAATTGGCCAGTACAATTGAGGTGAAAAATAATCTACCCAACCATTATTTAGCCATAACTTAGCATCAGCAAACAATTCGTCATACTGAGAAGAACCGACAATTCCTTCGGGATAACCGGGTTTCCAGATTCCAAATGGACTGATTCCGAATTTCACATAATTTTTCTCTGCGTGAATTTCTTTATAAATTCTTTCCACAAATTTATTCACGTTATCTCTTCTCCAATCTCCTCTTGATAATGTTCCGCCTGAGCTTTGGTAAGCTGCCCAACTTTTATGATCCGGGAAATCTGCTCCTCGATTGTACGTGGCATACGGATAAAAATAGTCATCAAAATGTACGGCATCAATATCATATCGTTTCACAATATCTTTCACAACATTCGAAACGTGTCCCTGAGTTCGAGGATCTGCAGGATCAAACCAATACATTCCGTTTTTTAATCGAATCGTAATATCTGAAAGCTTCGTTGCCATCGATTGACTTGTCACTGCTCCACCGTTTGAATGATGCGCTCTGTACGGATTTAACCAAACATGAAGTTCCATTCCTCTTTTGTGAGATTCTTCAATCCAAAACTGTAAAGGGTCGTAATTTGGATAAGGCGGCTCCCCTGTTTTTCCGGTTAAGAAATATGACCATGGTTCCAGTTCACTCGTGTACAAAGCATCTGCAGAAGGACGCACCTGAAATACAACCGCATTAAAATGATTCTCCTGTAGCATATTCAACATATTGATGGCTTCCGTTTTTTGCTGTTCTACAGAAAGATTATTTCTTGATGGCCAGTTGATATTGGCAACACTTGCAATCCAGACTCCACGAAACTCACGTTTGATTGCCGGAAGATTTACTTTGAAATCTTCATCAACAGGAACTGCTGCAATTGGCGGAACAGATTTAGGATCTGGTCTTTTGACAGTACTTTTTGAAGTGTTTGTAGTTCTTGCGGGTTTATTCGATGTATTTTCTCTTACCGCACACGAAGTACTAAAAGATGCGAACAGACCTAATATACAGACTAATTTTATTTTAGTGATTTTCATATTTTATCCTAAGAAAGAATTTCAGAGTTCTTAAAAGACAAAACTAATGATATAAAGATAATATCAAAAATCTCACACTGTAAAATTTAGTTAAAACAAAAAAGTGCAGAACAAATCCTGCACTTCGATTAAATATGAAATATGAATAGTTAAATTTCTGAAAGATTTTCTGCACTAATCTGAGAATTTGCGGTTCCCATATTTTCTTCGTCCGTTAAATCTGTTTTATAAGTTTCAGGAACAAATAAGACATTAACGATAATAGCTAAAACAACAAGGAAAATAGGATAAGCCAATCCAATAAATGGTGTTAATGCAGCACTTACAACAAATGAAGTTTTAATGAATTCAGTTACGAAAGTTGTCGCACCACCAATAAAACCGTTCCCCATATTCTGTGCAAACCCCATACTTGTATAACGGATTTTTGTCGGGAAGATCTCCAGCATAAAGGCCCCTAAAGGTCCATAAGTTGCTGCTCCCGCTACAGAAAGTAAGAAGCTGATTCCCATAATCTGTAAAGTTGCTGCTGTACTGATTGGGTGAACTTCCGTTAAACCTTCAGGATTACCAATCTGCATAAACAAATAGAATGAAGTCGGAATTAATATTAAACTTGAAATCAACCCTCCGATTAGTACTTTTTTACGCCCGATTCTGTCACTTAAAGCTCCAAAATACTGGTAAAAATAAGCACTGAAAAGTGTGACAACTCCGGTAATCAATAAAACCGTGGTGTCTTCCAATTTTACCGCTCTCTGCATGAAGAATAAGGTAACGAATAAACTCGTCTGCATTACTGAGCTCTGCGCAGCATTTCCACCAAAGATTGCTTTAAGCATCGTTTTCACATTACCTTTCGTAGAAAACGCTTCTTTTACAGGTGCCTTACTTGTTTTTCCTGCTTTTTTTAATTCTTCAAAAACCGGACTTTCATGCAGTTTTTTTCTTGCAAAATAACTCAGCATAACCAAAACCGAACTTAATAAGAAAGGAATTCTCCAGCCGAAACTATTAAAATCAGCTTCAGACATTGAACTTCTTGTAATGAAAATCACTGTAAGACAAACCAACAATCCAATCGGAACTGTTGCCTGAATAAATCCTGTATAGAAACCTCTTTTGTTTGCCGGAGCGTGTTCCGCTACATAAATTACAGCACCTGCATATTCCCCGCTAATTGCCAAACCCTGCATTAATCTGCAAACCAACAATAAAATCGGAGCTGCCCAACCAATGCTGTTGAAATTAGGAATACATCCGATTAAAAATGTTGATGCCCCCATTAAAATCAACGAAAGTAAGAAAGAATATTTTCTTCCTATTTTATCTCCAATATTCCCGAAAATAAGCGAGCCAATCGGTCGGAACATGAATGATGAAGCAACGACTGCCAAAGTTTCCAGAAAATGTGAAGAGCCGTCTGAAGGGAAAAGATTCATCGAAAGCGAAGTCGCCAGAATAATCGCCAAAAACATATCATACCACTCAATCAGCGTTCCTGCCGATGAAGCGATAATAACGGTAAGGATATTGTTTTTAGGGGGTTGTATTGTATTATCCATATAATTAGTTTTCATTTAAATTTTAGAAATCATTTTAGAACATAAAGAAAGTAGCAAGGTGGAAACGGTTGTTTCTTGCATTGAATTCATTTCCGATTCCTCGTCCGTTACTTTGAGCATCACCCCATTTTGCAACGGTATTTTCAACTTCAAATCTAAGCTTGATGGTTTTACTTAAAGACCAATCAACTCTCGGAACAACTCTCCAAAGCTGATCTACACTTCTTCCACCTGTCGTTGCTGAAACTGCACCCCATGAAGAAGTTACCCCGTAAGTTGTTGCCACTCTTCCTTCAACCGGATCATCGGCTCCCATATTTTTTACAATTCCGGCGTATAAACCGAAAGCTACTTTTTTATCGGTTGTCTGCTGGAAATCAATCCATGCACTTCTTGTATTCATGGTACGGTAAAGATCATAAGTTCCTGGTTGAGAATAACCTATAAAACCTCCCAACATCACTAAAGAAGCAGCGTTCTGAGCCATCATTGCAGAAGCACTGATCATTAAAGGTTTTGTAATCACTCTTGCGTAAGCTAAAGCAGTAAAGCTTTTTACAGTTTCATTATTTACAATCGGAGGATTTCCTGACGACAATTGAGGTCTTAAAACTTCGTATTGTCCGGCTAAACCAGCAACGAAACTCTTAGATTTGTACTGAACCTGAAGGTGTGAAGAAGGAACTCCACTGTCCCGGTAAGGCGTTGTGTTTGGTGTAAAGTCACGTTGAGAATTAATTGCAGCAATTATTTTAAAATTTTCACTTAATTTATGCGTTAATCTGATTTGTGGATTTCTGTTTAATGCAAAAATCGGAGAGCCTGTACTGTAATTTACTACATTTGGAAGACAATCTAAAATCACCATCGGATGCCAATATTGACCAATTCCCAACTGTGTTTTTTCCCAATCTAAAGTAACGTAAGCGTGACGAAGCCTCAATTCATTAATCCCGGCTTCTGTGGCACCGAAAAATTCAGCCTCTAAAATACCGTTGGTTTTTGCTCCTAAAACATCCGGACCTTTTACATTGATTCCCGCTCTTGAAACCACTGAAAGCATGTGGAACTTCGGTGCATCATTTATGTCTACTCCATTCACATCCAAAGCTCTGTCTCTCGGATAAAGCGGAACTATATTTTCCCCGGCTCCAATATTTTGTCTTGTATCGTAAAAAGCATCATGCCTTATAAATCCATAGAAATTTACTTTTACGGCAGGTTCTTTTAGAATTTCTGCAGTTTTAGTCTGAATTAAAGTCAGAGAATCCGAAGCCACTTTATCAGTCTGAGCTGAAACAGTTGCCATTGTCATAAAACCAAGTAAAGCCAACAGCTTTTTTGTCTTTTTATCCATTATTAATTTTCAAGTATCGTTTTATTAATTCATTGCTTCGCTTTCAAACATACAATTATTTTCAAAACTAACAAATGTTCGTTAGTCAAAACAAATAAATGTATTTATGAAAAAATGAATAATATTATTTTTTAAACCTGAAAATTCACAATTAAAAGAAACAAAATCTACCGAAAAATAAATACTTTAGAATAATTACTTATCAAATATCAAAAACAAGCATCCATATATATTAAATTAGCAAAGTTTTTAATAACAATTGGAAAACAACATCAAAAATTGACAAATATCATAAATTACTGCATAAAAAAAGCTCCGAAAATCGGAGCTTAGTATATAGTTTTTAAAAAAGTTTTAAGCTTTTGCAGATCTTTCCACTCTTTTTCTTTCTTCTTCAGAAAGCAATTTCTTTCTCATACGGATGAAGTTTGGAGTTACCTCGATGGCTTCATCACCCTGGATATATTCCATACATTCTTCAAGAGAGAACAAGATTTTTGGCGCTACACCAGTATCCTTATCTTTACCTGAAGCTCTCATGTTGTTCAACTGTTTTGCTTCAACGATGTTTACCACCAAATCTCCCGGTTTGTTTTGCTCACCGATGATCATACCTGCGTAGATTTCCTCACCCGGATCAACGAAAAACTTACCTCTATCCTGTAATTTAGCAATAGAATATTCAGTTGCTGGACCTTGAGTTTTAGAGATCAATACCCCATTGTTTCTTCCAGGAATAGCACCTTTGAAAGGCTTATATTCTGTGAAACGGTGTGCCATAATAGCTTCTCCAGCAGTCGCGGTCAACATCTGAGAACGCAATCCGATCAAACCTCTTGAAGGAATTTCAAATTCCATGTGCTGCATCTCCCCTTTTGTTTCCATGATGTGAAGATCACCTTTTCTTTGAGTGGCCAAATCGATTACTCTTGAAGCAAATTCTTCAGGAACGTCAACAACCAAAGATTCATAAGGCTCTAATTTCTCACCATTTTCATCTTCTCTCAAAATAACCTGTGGCTGACCGATTGTCATTTCATACCCTTCTCTTCTCATTGTTTCAATCAAAACCGACAAGTGAAGAATACCTCTACCGAATACCAGGAATGTATTGGCATCATCAGTCTGCTGAACTCTTAATGCTAAATTTTTCTCTAATTCTTTTGTCAATCTTTCCTTCAAGTGATTAGAAGTCACATACTTACCGTCTTTACCGAAGAAAGGTGAATTGTTGATCGAGAACGTCATGTTCAACGTAGGCTCGTCAATTGCCGTTCTTTCCAATGGCTCAGGATTTTCAAGATCTACGAAAGAATCTCCGATCTGGAAAGCGTCGAAACCTACCACAGCACAGATATCACCTGCCTGTACTTCAGTTACTTTTTTCTTTCCTAAACCTTCGAAAACGTATAGTTCTTTTACTTTCCCTTTTACCACTTTACCGTCTGCCTGAGCAAGACCGATCCACTGAGATTCTTTAATTTCTCCTCTTGTTACTTTCCCGATGGCAATTCTTCCTAAGAAAGAAGAGAAATCAAGAGAAGTAATCTGCATCTGAAGATTACCTTCCGTTACTTTCGGAGCCGGAACATATTGTAAAATACCATCCAATAATGGCATAATGTTGTCAGTTTGTTCTAATGAAGTGTTGAACCATCCCTGTTTAGAAGAACCATAGAACGTAGGGAAATCCAACTGCTCTTCAGTCGCTTCCAGGTTGAAGAACAAATCAAATACCTGATCGTGAACTTCATCCGGACGACAGTTTGGCTTATCTACTTTGTTGATAACAACTAAAGGTCTAAGACCTAATTCCAAAGCTTTCTGAAGTACGAATCTTGTCTGTGGCATTGGTCCTTCGAACGCATCCACCAACAAAATAACCCCATCAGCCATTTTCAATACTCTTTCTACTTCTCCACCAAAATCGGCGTGACCAGGAGTATCAATAACGTTAATTTTTGTATCTTTATAAGTAACAGAAATATTTTTTGATAAAATGGTAATTCCTCTTTCTCTTTCAAGATCGTTGTTATCCATTATTAATTCTCCACTTTCCTGATTTTCTCTGAAAATGTTTGTAGCATGAATAATCTTATCAACCAGAGTCGTCTTACCGTGGTCAACGTGTGCGATAATCGCAATATTTCTAATGTTTTGCATGAATGATTTTTACGGGTGCAAAATTAATGATTTTTAATGAATTAAACATCATCAATATTAATTAATTAACAAATTCATAATGAGAGATTTGCCTTCCAATTGAAGTGTCTTGATTTGAAAATCATCAATTTAAGTTAAATAATACTTAAGTTTTCCGAGTTTTTTTACTCAACTATCAATTTGCTAAAAATTAAATAATTAAATCAATTTTTCATGAAAATTCATCTTGTTACAGTCGAATCTTCAATCTAAATAATGTGTAAATTAATAATGCGAACGTTATTTAATCATAAAATTGACTATTTATTTAGTATTTATTCTCTTTTTCACTAATTTGCGTTTTAATAATGTCGTAGATAATGAAAAGAATCATTATAGTCTGTTTTGCACTGGCTTCTTTTGGTCAGGCTTATTCACAACAATCTGCCGATAAGGCTCTTCAGTATTTAAACGAAAATTTTTCACAGGAGAATATTTATGTCCTTACCGATAAAGACCTGTATCTTTCTGGTGAAACAGTTTGGTTTAATGCAATGGTTCAGAGAAACTTTACCATATCAGATATTTCAACAAATTTCTTTATTGAGCTGTACGACCGAAATAAAAAGCAGATTTTGAGAAAACGATTTCCTATTTTTAATGGCTCTGCTCAAGGTAGCTTTCAGCTTCCGGAAAATCTTAACGAAGATATCTATTTCGTAAGAGCTTATACTCCAATGATGAGTAATCTGAGTGAAGATTTTCAGTATCTGAAGCAAATTCCGGTTTACAATCCTTCTTCACCGAAAAAATTAGTAAAAGATAAAACATCATCATGGTCTGTAACATTACATCCGGAAGGAAATACTCTTATACAGGGAAATCAGTCTAAAATTGCCGTAAGACTTCACAGCAAAGGTACTCCTCCATCTCAGTGGGAAGGCTATGTTATTGAAAAAGATCATCCTGAAAAGAAAATTTCAACCTTCAAAGGATTAGATGGCAATGTTGGCATTTTTTCATTTACTCCTGAAAAAGACAAAATCTATGAAGCTGTTGTTACTGATAACAATGGTCTACAAAAATCTGCGGTGCTTCCCAAAGCTTCTGAAACGGGGGTAAGTCTTCAGGTCATCAGTGAAAAAGACAATATTAAATATAAAATAAAAAACTCCGGAGAGGCATATCCTTACCTTACAGTAATTGCAAATATTGGGGAACAGGTTGTTTATAAGGCTAAAGTAAACCAGCTGAAAGATGCTTTCCAGTCGATTCCAACCGATCAGCTGATCAACAGCGTTTTGCAAATTACTGTATTTGACGATAAAGAAAACCCATTGGTAAGCAGAATATGTTTTGTGATGCCACAAGATCTTCACATTGCTGCTCCTGAGGTAAAGCCACAAACATTAAGCACAGAAAGAAGAGCTTTAAACTCTTTTGATATTAAACCTTTAAAAGATGTTATGAACTATTCTGTAGCTGTATTTGACCCTGAATATAAAAAATCATTACAAGATGAAAACTTTTTGAGCTCCTTATGGCTTACAAGTGTCATAAAATCTAAAATTGACCGCCCTGCACAATACTTTTCAGGCAAGATAAATCCTGAAGCTTTGGATGCTCTCCTCATTTCTGAACAGTGGAAAATGTTTGACTGGAAGGAAATTATTTCTGGAAAATATCCAAGTATTATTAATAATTCATCAAAATATATTTCTTACAAAGGGAAAGTTACCATCAATGCAAAACCTGCCGCTCAACAGACACTCATTATGTTTGTGGAGGGAAATAAATCAGACAGGGAAATTCTTCAGGCTGAAACAGACAGCAACGGAGAGTTCTTTTTCGACAATATGATTTTTGAAAAACCTATAAAAATCACCTACCAACTAAATGGAGCCAATGCATCATTGAAAAGCAGAACCAATGTATTTATCAATCCTGCCAATACATTTATTCCTTTAAAAAAAGATTTACCCGAAATAGAAGGCTACCAACTTGTAGAGAGAATCACCTCATCAGAAACCTCTCAGCCTGCTGAACTGACCAAAATTATTGAGGCAAAAAAATCTAAGAAAGAGTATGATGAAAAAATCGTAAACATCGAAGAAGTAAAGATAAAAGCTAAAAGAAAAAACCTTACTGAAGATCTCAATAAAAAACTCAGCAGCCCGCTCTACAGAAGTATGAATGAAGTTGTTTTTGACTTTGTGAATGATAATCAATCAGCGGCAAGCTCACCTAATATCTTACAATGGCTTCAGGGACGTGTTGCCGGATTAACAATCAACAATGAAAACGGAAATCCTACGCCATACATCAGACAAGGTAAAGCAAATATCTACTTGGATGAAATGTTGGTGGATGCAAATGCTCTCAGCGGAATACCTGTCGCTAATATTGCCATGGTTAAAGTCATTAAAGAAGGTGGTCTTGGCATGAGTGGCGGCGGAAATGGTGGTGTTTTAATTTACACAAAACGAGGAGACACTCAGACTTCGGTCGAGAACAAGCTTTCCAATATGATAGATTTAAATTTCTTTGTGATGGAAGGATACAATGAGTCTGAAGAATATCCTGATTCCGACTACGGAAATTCTGAACTCTCAAAAATAAGCACCGATTACAGACCTGTATTGTTTTGGAATCCTGTTTTTGAAATTGATGAAACTTCTCCCGCAATAATTAATTTTTACAATAATGATTCAGCAAAAAAATACCGTTTTATCATCATGGGATTCGATGCTGAAAAATATATACCTGTCTATTACGATAAGGTAATGCCTTGATAGTATACAATAAATTGCTTTCAAAAATCATTATGTTTCTGATTAATCACAGCATATCATAATTATAGGTCTCAATTGTCTAAGTTGTGAATTGCTTTCAAAAATTATTATCTTCGTGATTAGTCACAACCAAAATTTAATTGTTGATTACATACCAATAGTTGTGAATTGCTTTCAAAAATTATTATCTTCGTGATTAGTCACAACCATGCACTGGAAAAGAGCGTGTGAAGTCAAGTTGTGAATTGCTTTCAAAAATTATTATCTTCGTGATTAGTCACAACCATTGATGCCGTTCCGAATGCATTGATCATGTTGTGAATTGCTTTCAAAAATTATTATCTTCGTGATTAGTCACAACGCTTGAGCTACTCTTTTTACGTCGATAATAGTTGTGAATTGCTTTCAAAAATTATTATCTTCGTGATTAGTCACAACAGCTTGGAATAAAGGAACAATCAAAGGTAAGTTGTGAATTGCTTTCAAAAATTATTATCTTCGTGATTAGTCACAACTGTGGAACTTCAATCGAGTATCTTTCATTTGTTGTGAATTGCTTTCAAAAATTATTATCTTCGTGATTAGTCACAACAAAGGTGTGAGGAACTTAACACAAGTGGTAGTTGTGAATTGCTTTCAAAAATTATTATCTTCGTGATTAGTCACAACTTATCTGTAACAGATATTGATAACTTACCTGTTGTGAATTGCTTTCAAAAATTATTATCTTCGTGATTAGTCACAACAAAAAAATGAATGGAAAATCTATCAACATAGTTGTGAATTGCTTTCAAAAATTATTATCTTCGTGATTAGTCACAACAATGAAGTAAGCGCCAATTGTGCAGCATTAGTTGTGAATTGCTTTCAAAAATTATTATCTTCGTGATTAGTCACAACGCTTTTTGCAGATCCTCCACCGTTTTAGCAGTTGTGAATTGCTTTCAAAAATTATTATCTTCGTGATTAGTCACAACAAAGTCGACAAAGCAGCTTTAATCTACAATGTTGTGAATTGCTTTCAAAAATTATTATCTTCGTGATTAGTCACAACATTTCCGTACACGTCAACTCTTCTCCGAGTGTTGTGAATTGCTTTCAAAAATTATTATCTTCGTGATTAGTCACAACTCCCCCCCTGATTGGTGATTACATTTTCTAGTTGTGAATTGCTTTCAAAAATTATTATCTTCGTGATTAGTCACAACCTCTTGGGTCTTGCCCGAAACCAAGTGACATGTTGTGAATTGCTTTCAAAAATTATTATCTTCGTGATTAGTCACAACTCTTTAAATTTTGACCACAATACACGATAAGTTGTGAATTGCTTTCAAAAATTATTATCTTCGTGATTAGTCACAACACATACACAACATTACTAATGTATTCGTGAGTTGTGAATTGCTTTCAAAAATTATTATCTTCGTGATTAGTCACAACTACACATATCACCATAAGTAGACATTGGGCGTTGTGAATTGCTTTCAAAAATTATTATCTTCGTGATTAGTCACAACAATGCATTAACAGAAGCTAAATTGAATATAGTTGTGAATTGCTTTCAAAAATTATTATCTTCGTGATTAGTCACAACCATTCGTTTAATAAGGCCTTTTCAGGTGCTGTTGTGAATTGCTTTCAAAAATTATTATCTTCGTGATTAGTCACAACAGCAGGGAATTTCTAAAAGTTTACAGGACGGTTGTGAATTGCTTTCAAAAATTATTATCTTCGTGATTAGTCACAACTGTAGAAAATTGGATCACGGGAATTAAAGAGTTGTGAATTGCTTTCAAAAATTATTATCTTCGTGATTAGTCACAACGTTATGAGTGTAGTTAGTAAACAATTAAAAGTTGTGAATTGCTTTCAAAAATTATTATCTTCGTGATTAGTCACAACTATAAGAATCAGTGGACGGATAACCACCTTGTTGTGAATTGCTTTCAAAAATTATTATCTTCGTGATTAGTCACAACGAATTAATATACTTGGAATCTAAAACTTTAGTTGTGAATTGCTTTCAAAAATTATTATCTTCGTGATTAGTCACAACGAGCCGTTGCCGTGATAATTGACTTTGTAAGTTGTGAATTGCTTTCAAAAATTATTATCTTCGTGATTAGTCACAACTAATCCGTAATTAGGTGCTGATTGCTGCGTGTTGTGAATTGCTTTCAAAAATTATTATCTTCGTGATTAGTCACAACCGTCACGCCTTGCAATCCATCGTTTAGTCAGTTGTGAATTGCTTTCAAAAATTATTATCTTCGTGATTAGTCACAACTAAGCGCAGAAGATAGAGTTTCAGCAGGATGTTGTGAATTGCTTTCAAAAATTATTATCTTCGTGATTAGTCACAACTTCAAGAATACCATCAACAACACCTGATCAGTTGTGAATTGCTTTCAAAAATTATTATCTTCGTGATTAGTCACAACCCGAATGATTTATCAATAAGCACATCAACAGTTGTGAATTGCTTTCAAAAATTATTATCTTCGTGATTAGTCACAACTAGACAGAATTATTGATGCTGCGTGGGGACGTTGTGAATTGCTTTCAAAAATTATTATCTTCGTGATTAGTCACAACCGAAAATACAACGTTGTTGCCTCAAAGTGTGTTGTGAATTGCTTTCAAAAATTATTATCTTCGTGATTAGTCACAACACGTAGTTATGAAACCAAGAGCCGCGGTTGGTTGTGAATTGCTTTCAAAAATTATTATCTTCGTGATTAGTCACAACCTCAAAATTTAACCCACTGAATTACAGTGGGTTTATTGATTGTTTAGGATTCGAAAAATCAGAATAATTCCAGTTGTTGGAAGGTTGGAGGTGGTTCTTCTTTATTTCTAGCAAAGAAGATTTCAATATCACCAAACTGTTTATCTGTAATGCACATAATGGCAACTTTCCCTGCTTTTGGGAGCATAAATTTTACTCTTTTGATATGAACTTCCGCATTTTCCCGACTCGGGCAGTGGCGTACATACATCGAAAACTGAAATAAAGTAAAACCGTCATCAATCAAAGCCTTACGAAATCGATTGGCATCTTTCATATTAGCTTTGGTCTCAGTCGGTAAATCGTATAATACTAAAACCCACATAATTCGGTATGCATTAAACCTTTCGGCATTCATATCAGTTCAGGATAAGAAATCAGTCTTTTTTCGCCGGTATAACATTTATAAAGCGATGAAGCCGTCGTTTTCACAGCCACCAACAAAGGTCTTGTTTTACTGTCAATCATCACATCTTTGGTCGCAATCTGCAGAATATGTGCTTTAAATTCTTTCGTCAATTCTTCTGTTTCAGGATTTATTTTCAGCCATTGCATCACCAAAAGGTCAACAAACGGTCGGTAAGGTTCCATCAAATCGTCTGCAAGACAATACGGATTGTATTTATTCTTATGAAAAATTCCCAGGACAGGAAGTAACCCCGTTTCCACAATAGCTCTCGCTACAATACTTCTCAGAACAGCATAACCAAAATTGAAAAACTGATTGGGTGAATCTCCAAAACGTTGTCGAAGAAAATCAAGACTGATTAAATACTTCCAGTAATGTTGGGCCGCAATACCTTCCATATTGGTGATATCGCCAGACTTTACATTTTTTTGATATTCAATCATAGGCTCGTAATAATTTCCCAATCTTATTAAAACATTTTTCTGATTTTCAATCTTACATTCGACAGTCTGTTTCCAAAGCTGTTTTTTCAGTGGTTCGCTGGCTTCCAACTGATCTTTTACCCGATCTGAATGTTCCGTATGCCCATACAGCGGCAACATAATTCCGTGTGGAAGATGATGAGAATCACAACTTACCACCACCACATTATTGCCCATCATTTTTTGAATCAGATTATGAGAAATCGTAATCTGAAAATGATCCAACATTAAAAGTCCCAAGTCTTCCACAGGTACACTACCCTTTTCCGTTTTGGTTTCCGGGCAGAGAATTTTCATATGCTCATCTTTTAATTTGAGGTAAGCGGGATTGCCAATATAGATGGAGCGGGTAATCATTTTATTAGTTTTAATATTCTCCGACGTAAACTATTTTTCCTAAACGATTTAGTCTTACTTTTAAAATTTCTATAATTCCATTCAAGCCTTCCCTTCTCCAAGTAATCCCTTTCAATGCTGAATTATCTTCAACAGTGGTTTCTAAATGATGTCTAAAGAAGTAATCTTTAGTAGCTATTTTCTGCACCCTGAACAGATTCTTAGAAATCAACCCTAGATTCTTTTCATCAAACAAATCAATTTCTTTTGGGTTAAAATCTTGCGATGGAAACAGAAACATTTCATTTTGTTTCATTGTAAAAAGACACTTCCAGCCCAAATCAGCATTATAATCTTTATTAATTATCGTAAGTCCCTGATTCACTCTTTCAACTGCTTCATAGAAACTTACTACTTTTTCCTGCAGATTTCCACGTTCGTCTTCATAAATAGCAACGTGGTGATTATTTCCCGTACTTACGAAATCAACTGCTATCTTTTTACCATTTTCATCCAAAATTTCTTTTCCAAAATGATCTTTTTTATAGTGTAAAGCTTCGGCATTATTAATTCCGTTAATTGTTACGGTTTTTACTGCAATTCCTTTAGATTTATTGAGCCAAATCGGATTCTTTTCCAAATCAGAAAAAGCTTCTTTAGAATTTCCATTAAATTCTTTCAATCTATTCATTAAAATTTCACGAACTCCTTTATCAATAACTTTTTCAATGTTTTTGTAATCTTTAAAATTATCAGGATTCACAACTTTTCTAATGGTGTAACCTGTTTCATACCAAGCTAAAGTGACAGTTTCAGGTAATTGCTCCGTCTTTTCTTCATTAAGAAAGATTGGATTTTTGAAAATTACATTTTTCCCGGTAAATGCTTTTTTAGAATCTCCATCAAATTCCTGTAATCTCGCTAATAATGCATTTCGGAATTTTTCAATCTGAACTTTATTGATAGTTTCTAAATCAAACTTTCCTGATACTTTTTCATCTTTCGTTTTAAGAAATTTCGAGCTTCCATATATGGTTTCTTTATGAAGTTGTCCTCTCGGTGTCAATTCTGTTTTTGCAACAACACTTCCTTTTTTCTTTGTTTTATTGATGTTCTTGGTAACAACTTTATTTTTAGCTTTATGAGAAATCAGCACCTCATCTAAGTGTTTTTTAGCATCAATTCTAAAATTTATAATAGGTTCTTTAAATCTCCTTTCCTTGTAACCATTTTTCTTTTCAAATACTTTGGTAATTAAATTTTCAATAGCAAAAATATTCTGATGTTCTTTATGCTTTTCGTCTTTTCTTGCATTTAAATAATTCAGATACTGAATATGATTATGGGTCGTAAAAGCCACTGTTAAAGCATCCATTGCGTGATGACGATGGTCATTTCTTTTAGTCCAGTCTACAATTCTTTGCTTCTCCTCTCCTTTTGAATTAATAACCGTTTCAATAAGACCTAATTTTCTGTGTTTGTCCAAATTAAGTTCTTTCATTGTATTAAGAAGGTTCCAATCTTCACGAAGCTTATCCGTGATTCTTCCCGAAGTTGGAGTTACATAATTTGTAATTCCCAAAAGTATTTCTTTAGCTTTTTTGGCAATATATTGGGTATTACGTAAATCTCTTTCTATGAATCCATCTCCTATTTCAACACCTTTTTTCTGAAGTTTTTCATATTTAGCTTTAGTAATAGCTCCTTTATCATAAAGTTCTTTGATAATATTGAGGAATTTTTCCAATTTCTCTTTTCCTTCAATTTCTAGATAATCAAAGGCTGTAAAATTTCCTTTTTTAAGATTAGCACCTCTCGGAACTAAAACTTTATTTGAAAAACTATCATCAAAAAATCGGGATTGCGGAATAATATGGTCAATGTCATATTTATCGGTAAAAAGCTCTTCTTTTTTAATTTGAATATCAGTGTATAAATCTTTAAAACCGTTATTAGCCAATTCTAAATATAATTTGTAGCGAATAATATCATTTCTGGATGGAAAAGGAATACCAAACTCTTTTTTCAAAATCTCAGCGTACTTCTGATGTAACAGAGTCGCTTTGCTAATTTCAGAGCTTATCTTGTTACGTTCTTCCGCGTTATTTTTGAGTTCTCTTGCCAACTCAATTCTTATTTCATCAGGTCTTCCGTATTCTTTTGAAACTTCATTGACAAGATTGATCATTTGATTCAAAATCTTTTCAACCACAGGATTTCGTAAAGAGTTTTTAGGAAGAATATCTAATTGCTCTTTCAAAACCCTGTTTTCCAATTGTTCTTTAGTAAATGAATTTTTAGAATGATTGTAGCCTGCATAATTACAAGCGTCGCTGTATTTATGCTCTTTTATATATGGATAAATTCTTCGCATCGCCTTAGAGCTCAAACTTCCATAATCCTGAGGAAAACTAATTTCCGCCAATATTTTAGAATGTTCTTTTTTGAAACCGAATTTCTTTTCTAGCAATTCATATAATTTTTCATTTCCGGACGGTGAATCATCGCCTTCGTAAGAATACAATAGATGCCAAAGTTGATAAGAAGCCTGTTTTTCAAAATCACTTCCTTCCAATTCCGGATTAAAATCCAAAACAGAAGTATCAATTCCTAATTCTGAAAACTTTTCTCTGACAAATAGTTTTATAATTTCTGCAGAAGCATTTATTTTGGAAACTTTGATTTCATCATCAATGGTCAATTTAAATTCTTTTGGAAACTCTATTCCTTCACTGCCAATAATTTTCAGGAAAACGGTATAGAAATTCTCATTGGTATAATTGCCTTCAAAATCTTTAAAATTAGTTTTCCATTCTTTTCCTGAATAACCGACAATATCTAAAACATCTTTTGCAGAAAGCTTTCCTTTAATGTTAACCTCATCAAAAATCGACTGTTTAAAATCCAAATCAATCGGAAAAATTTCTTTTGTTTCTAAATTCTGAAACTGTAAATTGTTTAGAACCTGCCAAATTTTAAATTCCTGAAATAAAGGAGAAGATTTTGGAGCTACTTTTAAACCAACCGTTTTCTTTTTAATTTTTCCGTTTTCTGTAATTTCAATTTCTCTGTTTTCAAATTCACAAATACTGATTAACCCTTTCTGAGATTTAAGTTTTCTCTGATAAAAAATAACAATATCACGAATTTCCTCTTTTAATTCTTTGGTTAATTCTTTATGATATTTTGCCTGAGTTTCCCATATTTTTTCAAATTCATCCAAGTAATCTTGTCTGTAGAAAACTTGATTTTTAAGCTTTGTGTGTGGATTAGCTTTTAACTGATTGTATAAATATTCTCCAACAGTCTGATTATTGAAATATAATTCTTTACTTCTGTCACTGATTGCTCCAAGATAACCGCTGGAATTATTGAGGTTACTGTTTATCTCCTGAAAAACAACAGCCAGATTTTCAAAATCTAATTGTTTTTTCACAGCTTCACTTCTCCAAAGATATCTTTCTATCTTTTTCTCCTGCATTGTCCCAATTTGTTTGATACCAACAAGAGAAAACGGAATTTCTAATTCTTTCCAGGTTGCATTTCTATTTTTACCCTGAAGTCTTTCGTAAAGTTCATTAGTAAAAATTTCTGGATTAAACTGTTTTTGAAAATTCCAGATTTTATCAAACTCTGCCTGTAAATCTGAACGGTAAAAATCTGGCAGTTGCTTTTTACCTTGTTGTAAAAGTTGATAAGAATATTCTCCGGGCGTTTGGTTTTCTTCATACAATTTTTTAGCAACAGCCATTCCGTCTATAATTTGTCCATCCTCTTCGTTTTTGGCTTTACGGCTGCTTTTATACCCTCTTTTTTTATTAATTAAAAGTAAAACCCGGGCAAATTCAGAAAGTTCTATTTTTTGTCTCGCTGATATTGCTCTTATTTCCTGTGTTTGAAATGTTGAATTCTTTCCAACTTCTGTCAATAAGTCGGTTTCTTTAAGGATATTGTTTTTCTTTAAAACATCAATAAGATTGACTCTTCTTAGCTTAAATCTTTGAAGATTTCTTCTCGCACTTCTAGCTAAAGTTCTTCCGGCATTGGTAGTAATAGGTTTTCCTTTTTCGAAATTTAATTGCTCATCAACCGTTAAAGGATTTACACGAACTCCTAATTTAATGATTTTATTGTTTTCCGGATTTTTAGAATCTTCCTGCACAACAGCCCATCCTATTGATGAAACTCCTAAGTCTAATCCAAGTATATTTTTAGTCATAGCTATAAGTTTTTTGAAAGTGTTTAAATTTAAACAGAAAAAAAATATCAAAAGTATGGTTTCCCGTAATCGGGAATAAAAATATTTATTCTATATTTGTATTAATAATTTTGAAAGCAATTCACAATAAGGATTATTCCGTTGTGAAAACATTTAGCGCCTCGCCTATCTGCGGGGTATTTTTATTTTATTTCGAATGATTATACAATTAAAAACAAAACAAGCTCCCATTACAGGAGCTTATTTTATGACAAATATAAAATGAATCAATTATTCCTTAATAAACTTCTTTTGCACTCTCCCATTTACATCATCAATATCAATAATGTAAACACCACTAATAAGAACGCTCACATCAATTTTATTATTTACAATCAATCCACTTGAAACAAGCCTTCCTGCTGCGCTGTAAATTTTATAATTTGCTTTTTCACTGATGTTTTTCACATTCAAAACAGATTTTACTGGATTCGGATAAATCATAATGGAAGTCTGATCTAATGAATTTGGTACTGATAGTTTTGAAATTCTTACCGTATAATCTTCTACTTCCCCGTCTGCAAAACTGATACAGTTTACAGGTATGCCATCTTTCGCCATTGCAACTCTCATGACCACATATTTATGATCTGTTATGCTGATAAATGCATCAGAAGGCACATTAAATACTGTACTTGCTGTAGGATTTGTATTCGGACCGTCTGCCAGAATTCTTTCATCAAGATCAAAAGTTCCGTTTCTGTCGAAATCAACCCATACAGCTACGCCTGCTTTTGCTCCTGAACCAATATTTTTATCAATAATAAGCTGGTTTCCTGTAGAGCCTTGAATCATTTCAATAAATTTCTTTGGATCACCTGTAAAATCAGAATAATTGCTTCCTGCAGATTCATTAATCATCTCAGGCTTACCATTTGGTTTCGCTGTAACTTTTGAAACATATTCATTAGCAAAGTTTGCAGATTGCATCGGACAATATATTACTGTAGGAGTTATAAAATAGTATAATGGTGTAAAATTACCAGGATTACCATTACAGATATTGGCTACCTGCATTTCATATTTTGTTAATTCCAATAATCCTGTTATGGTATAAGTATTGGTACTAACCGGAACATTCGTCCAACTCGGAATTCCTACTTTTCTATATCTTAAAAGATAAGTTGCTCCCGGAAACGGATCCCAGACAACTTCAGCGCTTGTAGGATTCAACTGAGTGATTGTAAATCCTGGAGGAGGCACTTCGCAAAGCCTTTCTGTTGTAAATACCTGTGTATTTGACCAGGGGTTTGGTGTTGTTTCGTCATTACAGATACTCGCTACCACAACTTCGTATGTTTTATAAGAATCAAGATTCGGAATCGTATACGTATTTGCTGGTGGAGGCGGTAGCGTCGGAGTATTCCAAAGCACAGTCCCTTGCTCTCGCCATTGTAATACATACGTTGCATTGGGTACAATCGGATCCCAGGTAACCAATGCAGAATTTGCTGTAATGTTGGTCACTGTTACATTTGGCGGGGTTGGATCACATCTTGTTGTGAAAGTAGTAATTGGGGTAAAAACTCCTATTCCGCTGCTTCCACATGTAGCAGCTACTCTTACTTCGTAAGTTGTTGCCGGAGTTAACCCATTAATCTGCACCGGCGGATTTCCTGCTAAAGGTGAGACATTTAAAGTCGTCCACGCTGAAGCCGGAGTTGTTAACGGCCTGTATTCTAAAACAAATGAATTGTTATTTATAGCCGCTGTCCAATTAATAATTACCGAATTGTGGGTTATTGTATTAAATGTGGGATTACCTGGGGTAATATTACTACAAGGTCTTAGCCTTACAGCATAATCTTCTACCTCACCGTTTGCAGGATCCACACACATCACAGGAGCACTTCCTCTTTTCAGAACTACTCTCATTGTTGTATTATTTGTTCCTGTATACACTCCCGTTGCAGGAACATCAAATGATGCCGTAACTGGACTTAATGTATTAGAAGCACTACTCATTATTTTTTCAGAATCAGTAAATACACCATCTCTGTTCCAGTCAATCCAGGCATGTACAGCATCTCCATATGCTGTTCCTACCCATCCTTTAGAAACGGAAAGCTGATTTCCTACAGAGCCTATTTCTAAATTGATCAATGTTGCCGGGGTTATATAATTTGAATAATTATCCTGCAGTGTAGTATTGCTCATCACAGGAAAATTAACCGGAGTTACACTAACATTTGATATATAATCATTTGTTCCGGTACCGATCATATTACAGTAAGTGAGTGCCGGTGTGGTGAAAGCAACAGGTAACGAAAAAGCTCCCTGAGTTCCGCATATCGTAGCTATTTCGACCTCATATTGTGTTTGTTCTGTAAGTCCGGGAATAGAAATATTATTTGTGAAGGGAGTTGTGACATTGATGGTTTGCCATGACCCCGCAGGTAATGTTCTGTATCTTACTACATAAGTGGCATTCTGAGATACTGACCAGGTTACCGTTGCTGAAGAAGAAGTAATATTACTAACCGTGATATTTGTAGGAGGAACATTTGTACATGGAGGAAGTGCTGCTCCAACCAATTGTAAACGTGGTAATACTGCATATCTGCTTATTGCAGTAGGAGGATTGAGAGGATTAGGATTTGTTGTTCCATTGTAATAGAGCATTCCCCTATTTGCTCCTGCAGAATAACTTCCCCAGTTTGCTGTACAGGATGTTCCTGTTGAATTTTCATCTACCGCAATTACAACATTACTTGTACCGTTCCACAGGAAAGGTGTGGCAAGTGGAATTTCTATCCAGGTTCCGGCTGTCATTGCAGGTAAAGTTCCTGAATATACCTGTGTCAAAGATCCTGCAGGAATCCAACTTGTTGTGGTAGCAAAATCTGTCTGAGTAGTATTTCCCATATACACTACCCATTGGTTATAATTAGCCTGAGTAGCTGCTGTACTTGAAACAAAATATTTAATAGAGGTAATTAAATTATTTGTTCCTACTGCACTGGCAATTTCAGTTGTGGTGTATATCTGCTGAGAATAGCTATATCCTGAACACGAATATACCGGTAAAAAGCCGTGTGTTGCTGTTCCTCCTCCAATCTGTCCTGGTGTAAAGCTCTGCCCTTCAACCCACGGAGACTTATCCGAAGCAGAACATACGGAACGAACCCACCAATAGTAAGTAGCCCCTGAAGTTAAAAGTGAAATATTATCTGAAGTTCCGGGTATAACCGTGCCTATGGTTGCAGCTGTTGGAGGCGTGTTGTTCGTACTGTAAAAATACTCATAACCACCTGCAGGAGCGGTAGCCGGAGAAGGTGGTGGCGACCAGTTCAGTGTTGCTGAATTGGGAGCAATATTGGTTACAGGTAACGCTAAAGGCTCGAAACAGGTTGGTGCCTGAATGACCTGTACCTCATCCAACAGAACATCATCATAAAAATATCCATTCCCTGCAACATCTTTGTCAACAGTAAACTTAAGCTGAATTGTTGCACCTACATAGCTTGCGGCCAAAGGGACTCCTACCGTTCTCCATTCATCATTATTGCTATTATCCGACCAGATCTGAACCCAGCCCGCGCCATTATTTACAGCAAGCTTTAGTGCATTATGTTCATAATTAGGAACGGTTCCGGTTGCTGAAGTAAGATGGTTTTTAAACCATTCGAATTTCACATATGGATTGGTAAGTCCTGTAAGATTGATCTGTGGGCTTATTAATTCTACAGTATGTTCATTTGCGTATGGAGAACTTGCATCAACCCATGCAAAACTTCCCGCAGGTTTTCCGCCATTTCCCGTTGCCCCATAACCTGCCGAGCCGGAAAATTTCCATTTTACATTAGCATTCGTAGATGTAGTGGTTGGATTTTGATTTGTCCAGCAAGCCGGCAATGCTCCCGTACTGAATGACTGTAAAAACGGTACGGGTACTGCATTACAGGTTTGCGCCGAGACATTCATCTGTAGACACAGAAAAAGCCCTAGAATCATTAATAATCTGTTCATATAACTGAAATTTGGTGAATTAGTAAAATAGAGAGTGTATCTTTTTCTCAAAAAAAGACCAATGTTTGAAAAAATAAAAGAGATAGAATTAGTAAAGATTTTACTCATAGGCATAAAATATTTTGGTTTGATGCACAAATATAGTTTTTTTATTCAAAGTAAAATATAATTACAGAAAATAAATTTAATTTCATATATACTTAAAGACAACACATAAAAAGACACCAATTCCCACTTAAACAACAATCACAATTCACCACATGTAAAATTCCTATTTTAAGTATTTGTTACAATCTTTACTTAGAAAAGCTAAAAAAGTAAGTATTTTAGCCATTCTAAAAATGCTGCATGACTGTAACACAATTTATCAATAAAACACTCAATCTATCCGATAAAAGTATTAATGCTACGCTGAAATTATTATCCGAAGACTGCACAATTCCATTTATCTTGAGATATCGTAAAGATGCTACAGGTAATTTAGATGAAACACAAATCGAACAGATTTCGAAACTTAGCAAACAGTTTGAAGAGTTAATCAAACGCAAAGAAAGCATTTTAAAATCTATAGAAGAACAAAATGCCTTATCTCCTGAACTGAAACAGAGAATTGATGAAAGCTTTGATATTCAGGAGTTGGAAGATCTATATCTGCCCTTCAAAAAAAGAAAGAAAACAAAAGCTGATGCAGCCAAAGAAAAAGGTCTTGAACCCTTAGCAAAAATCATCATGAACCAAAAATCTCAGGATCTTCAGTTTTTAGCATCAAAACATCTCAATAAGCAGGTAACTTCTGAAGAAGATGCTTTGCAGGGTGCAAGAGATATTATCGCAGAATGGATTAATGAAAATATGTACGTTCGTAAAAACCTGCGCCGACTTTTCCAGCGTAAAGCAGTAATTACTTCAAAAGTTGTAAAAGCTAAAAAAGATGAGGAAAATGCGCAGAAATTTTCACAATATTTCGAATGGGAAGAAAGCTTAAACCGTACCCCTTCTCACAGACTTTTAGCAATGCTCAGAGCAGAAGCCGAAGGTTTTGTAAAAATCAATATCGGAATTGATAAAGATGAAGCCCTTGATTTTGTTGAAAATGCAATTATTAAGTCTAAAAATGAAAGTTCCGAACAAATCGCTTTAGCCATAAAAGATTCTTACAAAAGATTATTAGAACCGGCAATTTCAAACGAAACCTTACAGGAGGCTAAAGAAAAGGCAGATAAGAAGGCCATTGAAATATTCTCTGAAAACCTCAGTCAGCTCCTACTCGCCCCTCCTTTGGGTGAAAAAAGAATTTTAGCAATTGACCCGGGTTTTAAAAGCGGCTGTAAAGTTGTTTGTTTAGATGAAAAAGGTGATCTGCTCCATAATGAAACCATCTACCCTCACGCTCCGCAAAACGAAAGCGGTATGGCAATGAAGAAAATCCGTTCAATGGTGAACGCTTACAATATCCAGGCAATTTCTATCGGAAACGGAACAGCAAGCCGCGAGACAGAATTTTTTATAAAAAAGATTGGTTTTGATAAACCTTTACAGGTTTTTGTGGTTTCTGAAGCCGGAGCATCTGTGTATTCGGCAAGCAAAATTGCGAGAGACGAATTTCCTAGCTTTGATGTTACCGTTCGTGGTGCAGTTTCAATTGGAAGAAGGCTTTCTGATCCATTGGCTGAACTGGTTAAAATTGATGCAAAATCAATCGGTGTCGGGCAATATCAGCATGATGTCGACCAGACTCAATTGAAAAATGAATTGGATTCTACGGTAATGAGATGCGTAAACTCGGTTGGAATTAATCTAAATACTGCAAGCAAATCGCTTTTAAGCTATGTTTCGGGAATTGGTGAAAAAATGGCTGAAAATATTGTAAATTATCGTGCCGAAAACGGAGCTTTTGAAAACAGAAAACAATTAAAAAAAGTTCCGAGATTGGGTGAAAAAGCTTTTCAGCAGGCTGCAGCTTTTGTCAGGATTACCAATGGAGAAAATCCTTTAGATAATTCTGCAGTACATCCCGAAGCATACGGAATTGTTGAAAAAATAGCAAAAGATTTAGACATAAAAACCAATGAACTTATTGCCAATAAAGAGAAAATAGCATTGGTTCAACCTGAAAAATACACTACCGAAGACATCGGAATTTTAGGAATAAAAGATATTCTGAAAGAACTCGAAAAACCTGGATTAGACCCAAGAAAAGCAGCAAAAGTTTTTGAATTTGATCCAAGCGTTAAGAAAATTTCCGATTTAAAAGCAGGAATGATCCTTCCCGGAATCGTCAATAACATTACTGCTTTTGGATGCTTTGTAGATTTAGGCATTAAAGAAAGCGGATTGGTTCATATCTCGCAACTAAAAGACGGTTTTGTTTCTGATGTGAATGAGGTAGTGAAATTGCATCAACATGTTCAGGTAAAAGTAACCGAAGTTGATGAACAGAGAAAAAGAATTCAGTTGAGTATGATTTTATAATTAAAAAAAATGAGGATTTCCGAATTGAAAGAAAGACGCATTATTCGCAGAGCTACCCGAAATTTCGACTCGGAAGGAAAACGCATTTACAATGAATTTGAATATGATTTCCCCTACAATCCTACCCATAAAGGAAATGAAACGGAAAGACTTTTTGCAAAAATCATAGATTTAATTCCTTTCTTTTTGATCATTCGTTTTGGTTTTCATGAGCTTATGATTGTCAGTTTATTTTTTTCAATTGTTTGCGTGCTTATTTTCGGATCTCTAAGTGAAACTTTATGGGGAACAACGCTCGGGAAAAAAATTTTCAGATTAAAAGTGCTGAATGATAATGGAAATTATCCGAACATCCTCAAATCTTTACAAAGAAATCTTTTATCTTTTGCCAATTTCACACCTGTTTTTACCGATTTTGTACCTGGTCCTAATGATCATTTTAACGACCCGTCAACAAATATAAGCCTGAGTATGCACCTGAATAATAAAATCTGTAAGACTTTTATTGTGAAAGAAAGTAAGATTCCGGAAATCAAAAAACTTTTATCAGAAAAAAAATTAGCTTGAAATCAAACTAATTTTCATATTACATTTCTTATAATTAAAGCGGGTATTTTATCGCCTTATCCAGTTCTATCGGATTATTGTATTTCCTGATGTTTTCTTTCAATTCTTCATTTACTTCACGGGAATTACTTTGCCCGACTTTAGTTCCGTCATTGAGGTAAAATTCATCATTTGATCGGGTCTGCTGCGTTGCGTTTCTCAGATAATTAATTGGCGAATCGTAATATTTAAGTTTTGAATCTTTATACTTTTCATGACTTACAGAAACACTGTTTTCAACCATATAATCAATATACACATTAGTTGGATTTGAAATTTTCTGGCTTTTTACCAATTCAAACTTATAGTCTTTTTTATCATCAGAAAGTTCTACAATAAGTCCGGGAAGCCCATGAAACTTATAAGGCCCTTCCTGAAACGGAATATCAGACGTAAACCACGCCGTCCATTTTCTTCCGCCCCAATCTGTAGTGGCTTTTTGAAGATTCAGATCTTTTACTTTCTTTTTTTCATCGCTGAGCTTCCAGCTTTGAGAATCGTCAGAAGAAAGCTTCAGAATAACATTTTCCAAAACATCATAGTACTCATAACCTGTTGAGCCCTGTTTATGAGTAATAATATGTGAAGTATTGAATTTTGAACCGTTGGTAATGCTTAAATTTCTTGTCACCAAAGAATCTCCTACGAAGAAATCCCTTGGGTAATATTTCACAATCTTAGGCTCAATATCAAGATGATAATTCTCTTTTGTCATCACATTTTGTGTAGAATCTTTTCTGTATTCTACATCATAAATAAAGCGATGGGTTTGAGCTTTAGCTGTAAAACCAACAACTAAAAGCGCTGATAACAGTATATTTTTCATTATTTATTTCTCGTTAATAAATTCTTGTTCCTCCTTAGAAAGCAAAACCGTAGATTCTTTATCATCTTTTACCGCTATATTTTCCCATATATTCTTATTGAAATCAACTTTCGGGTCTAAACCTTTTTTATCTGATTTTGCGAATGTATTGTAAATAATTTCTCGAACTGATTTTTTCACATGTGTTTCATCCTTATAAAAGTAAGTCAGCCCATCACTTTCAACTCTTGAAACTGCAGGAACATAGACTCCATCTTTTTTATAAAATTCATAAGTATACGTCGCTATTCCGCCTTTTATAGTATATTCCCTGCCATCAACAGCAGTCTTTTTCTCTGCAGGCAACTCTTCCTGATTATAGGTAACCTGACAAAACGTTATTACCTTATCCGTTTTATTAAACCTCAAGCTGCCTTCCAAGGTAACATTATACGAAGTTCTAACTTTAAAATTGATCAGTTCTTCGTCGCCGTCTTCCGAAACCAAAGTTCCGGAGTATTTAGAATTTTTATATTTTATACAATCTAAAACCCTGTTTACTTCATGGTTAAAGAAAAAGCTTCCGATATAGTCATGGTTCACTTCATTTGTTTTCGCAGAAAACACACTGTTCGAAGAGTTTATTTTTAAATATTTAACATTATTCAGCTGGAGCTGGATAATATCATCATATCTTTTATTATAACCATCTTTATAATTGTACCAGTTTGTTTTACTCCAAAGCCTGGCTTCAGAAATAGCCATAAAATAAAGTTTGTCATTATCAAAAGATTTATTTTTCATGATAACGTCATAAACAGAAGGCTCGTCATAATATTTTTTTTGATAATTTTTGAATATATCTTCAAAAAGCTTCTTAATATCAACGCTTACAATTTTAACCTCTTCAATATCTTTAAAAGCAGGCTGAAGCTTAATCACCGAACTGAAATTCTTGAATTTTTCTTTCTTAAAACCTGCAGCGGAAATTTCAAAGTCTCTCGAATTATCACTCACGGGAGCAAAACCATCTTCGTTGGTATACACAAGCTGTTCTGATAAAACAATTCTTGCATTGGCAACAGGTTTACCACTTTCGGAATCAACAACCTGTAATTTTTGAGCACTTAAAAATGTTGATAATAAAATAAACAAACAGTAACCATGTTTCATAATAAAAATCCCGCTATTGGTTATTAGCGGAACAAATATAAATTCAAAAGAGATTACAATTCTACATCAAATGATTTATTTTAATATTATTTAAGAATATATCAATCACTTTAACGATATTTTAAAACTTACTCAATTTAAAATTCTTTAAATAATTAAAAAGCTTAAAGTTTTAAACATAAAAAAAACCGGCTGAATCAGCCGGTTTATGTGTTCTTATTTTTTTGATTCTTCAACAGAAACTTTTCTGAAATCTTTAAACAATTTGCTTAGTTCCAAAGCTGCTTTACGAGCTCTCGTTCCAGCCGCTTTGTTTCCTTTTTCTACTTGTTGGTTTGCTTCAGTTGTAAAAGCTTCGAATTCCGCGTTGATTTTTTCAATAAGTTCTTTCATGTCTATAAAATTTAGGCTGCAAATATATGTTTTCAGACAATTCCAGCCTAATTGTAAGGCTTTTTTTTCAACTAATACTGGGAAATATAATATTAAAACTGAAAAAAATATAAAAACACAGGACTTCAAACGGAATTTTAACTTAATAATTCACTTTTCAAACATGATTTTTATGATTAAATCGACTTAGATGGAATTCATACTATTTTTTGCCGACTTTTAATTAAAGTGAAATTTCCGCGTCTAAAGAATCAGAGAAATTTTGAAATAATATTAATATTTTTAAAAAAAACTATATAAAATATAAGGCTACAATCCATATTTATAAGAAAACACTTAAAAAGGGTTTGAAGAAGATTGTATCTTCCATCTGTACAGGCAAATTTTTAATAACCGATACCGATTATTGAGCTATATTCTCTTTACCTTTGATAAAAAATAGTAATGGAAATAGTTTCAAAATTTGTAATCGGTTCAGATCAGGGTGTCTCAGACTTTTTATCCATAAAAAAACAATCATTCATCAGCCTTCATAAAGACTTTGTTACGGAGAAGAAAATTAATGCCTATATAGAAGAACATTTTGATGAAAGAAAAATAATCAATGAGCTGAATGATTTATCCAATCAGCTTATTATTACTTATCAAGACGACATCCCGGTTGCATATTGCCTTTTAAAAGGCGGCTCGATGAATCCCGTGTTTGACAAAGAAAAAAGAATGACCGAAATCGATTTTGTTATTCTTCCGGAATATGATTCACTAGAAGTAAGAAATTCTCTTTACACCAAATTTATTTCTGCGGCAAAATTTACAGATATTGTATGGATTAACATCCTTGAACATAACTTCTTAAGCGAATTCTTTTTAAATAAGAACTTTAAATTTATCGAAAACTCTGTAAGCACCGAATTTAGCTTACCCGCTTCTATTTTAAGTTTTGAAATTATACGCTAATTATTCCAAAACCAGCAGTAAAAATCTCGCGACTTAGATTGCTATAATTTTAAACATATTATATTATCTATTAAATATATTCGAAACAATTGTGAGTATTAATATTAATTATGTTAGTCAAATGTGTTATTTTTGACAAAACAAATACTAATAATACCCCTCATAACTAAATGTATCAAGTAACTGATGAATTAAAGAAAAACGGTTTCAGCATTAATCTTATTTCTAAAATAATTGAGCGTAATAATTTTTCAAAAAAATTTAATACCGCTGAATACTTCTGTATTTATTTAACAAGCGAAGAACTTAATATCACTGTAGAAAACGAAAAATATTATATACCGGCAGGTAATGCTGCATATATCGGTCCTCAAAAAAACGTTGAATTCGAGAGCATAACAGGCAAAGAAACTTATGTGATTGCCTTTTCAAAAGAATTTTTCGATAATACATCAAAAGACAGCATTTATCTTAATTCAAGCATTTTTTTTAATTATGGATCTCATATTTTTATTTCTCCGTATTTCGGCACAATCGAGTACAACAAAATAATCCTGGTTGAAAGACTGAAAAAATTTTCAGAAACAGGAAATCGCAATATTTACCTTGCTGCGGCACATAATGCAATCGAAAGTCTGATTTTGGACGCGCACCTTAATATTGATTACAAAAACAGCAACCCAAAAGAACAACATCTCGAGTACGTAAGTTTAGTAAATCGATTTACTGTTATTTTACAAAGAGATTATAAAACCGAAAAGAAAGTCTCCTATTACGCAAGCGAACTCAGAGTCTCTACACGAAAACTGACAGAGATGACTGAATTTGTTTACGGTAAATCTGCGAAGCAAATGATTATTGAAAAAGTTGCTTTTGAATGCGAAAAAGCAATCAAGTTTTCTAAGAATACTTTATCGGAAATTGCATTTAATCTTGGCTTTAAAGATGAAGGCAATTTCAGCAATTTTGTAAAGAAACACAATGGAAAAAAACCTTCAGATATGAGAGAATTTGCTGTATAAAAGTTAAATTTCCCATTATATAATGCTATATAAAAACCGTTGCTTTACAAGAAGCGGTTTTGATTTTACTAAAACACAATACACAAATAATCAATAGATTACATTTTATTTTTACGTAAAAATTTATAAATATTTACGTAAAAATTATTAAATCAAACCCACAGTAAATTGCACTACGTATTTATACTGATTAGATTTGCATTAATAAATAACAAAACAAAATCATTTAATAGTATTCTATAAGATATATCAAACACCAAATCACAAAGTTTTTTTATTAATATTTATTTATTCTTTTCAATCAGTACATTCAAATAATATTAATAAACTTTTCATCATCAGTTTTAGAAGTAACAGGATTCAATGTTTTTCAACAATGAACCCTGTTACTATTTTTTTTATAAAACAATAACTATTCTTCAATTAACGCCCTTTTTCATTGAATAATATTCATTAAATTAAAGATTTTAATTTAAAATATACTTTAATTACACAAAATTCAATTACGCATACTCATTTGTGTAAGAATTCACAAAAAATAAACACATTTTTGCAAATCCCAATCTCTAATTGTTGTGTACATTTGCATCCGAAAAGAATAGATAACTATCTACATTAAAACTGATTGAAAATGAAACAATTCTTATTAACAGCAATTGCTATGGTAGCTTTTGCAACAACTAAAGCTCAACAAGTTACATTAAACGTAGTGTTAAAGCCTATCCAAACTATTGTAGTAAATGATGAGCAAAAAACTGTAAATCTTGAATACAATACTACTAATGATTACTTAAATGGAGTTACTAAAATCAACAAAGACCATTTAACAATTTACAGTACTGGTGGATTTCAGGTAAAAGTAAAAGCAAACGTTGCCAACATGCAGCTTTCCGGAAAATCTATGTCTGTAGGTTCAGTAAAACTTACCGCTTCTGCAGGTTCAAAAGCATTAAATAATGCATCATACCAAAATGGTTTAGCGCTTACCGATAGCGAAACTACTTTAGTTTCTTCTTCTAACGGTGCTGTAAACAACAACATAAATGTAGAGTATACAGGTGCCGGAGCCAATACATACATCGACAACTATGTGCCTAATCAAAACCCTTCTACGTATACAACGAATTTGATGTACACTATTGTAAGTGCATAAAACAATTGAAAACTGATTTGATGAAAAGTGTTACAATACTATTTTGTAACACTTTTGTCATAAATTATATTGTATGAAAAAATTTGCTTTTTTACTCTGTTTTTTGATCATTCAAATCAGTGCTCAAACCGGGCTTTCTGTATCTCCGCCACGAGTTTACTTTGAAACAACTCCCGGAAGCAGCAGCACCCAAAAAATTACAGTAACCAACGTAAGTGCGAAGCACACTCTTGATCTTGCAGTAAGTTTAGGAGACTGGGAATATGATGAAAGAGGCGAAAATATAATGCATCCCGCCAATACACTCGAAAATTCTTGTGCCCAGTGGATAACCATTAACAAAGAAGACACCTATTTTACTCTAGCTCCGGGAGAAAGAAAAGACATTAATGTAACACTTACCGCTCCTACTGTTGCAAAAGATAAGCTTGCAGCACATACTGCCTTACTTTTCGTAAGCCAGATGAATCCTGTAGAGGGAACTGACAGCAAAGGCGCAAAACTAAAGGTAAGCGTGAAATCCGGAATTAAAATTTTTCATAAAAAATCAGAAACTACAGCCAGAAAAATTGAAATTCAGGATCTGAAGTTTGATATTGCTAAAAAAATACTGAATCTTCAGTTTAAAAATCATTCTGAATTGTGGATTGACGGTAAAATAAGTACAGACTTCATCAACACAACAACGGGAAAAAAAATATCGATCGACCCTACTGTATTCTATACACTTCCGGGAGACGTTCGAAAACTAAGTATTCCGGTAAATGGTCTTGAAGAAAAAGGAGCATACAATTTATCTGTATTAATCGATTATGGTGATGACAATGTTTTGGAAATGGCTGAACTGAACTTTAATTATGAATAAATACTGGATCCTTATTTTACTCATTTTTAGCGTAACCTTAAATGCACAGGTTTCCGTAAGTTCATGGACTAATTCTTATATGCAGATCAACAATTACAACGGGAATACAAATCCTGATGCATATACCGTTACTTTTGCAGGAAACGGAAATTTTAACCTTCCCCACTGGAGGCTTTCTGCGCGTTTGCAACAAAATATAGTTTCCGAAAACGGGCAATACACCATTCCCGGCAATAAGGTTTCATTCCAGCCAGTTTCAACAACCGGACAAGCCAGCCCGGGACCGATACCTTCTATGGCACAAATAGGTGCGGCATCAAATGTTTTTTTACAGGAAAATGTTGAAGCGTTTTTAGTTCCTCAATCTAACGCACCGATCTATAATAATCCATCGAGCCCGAACGGATATTACAGCTTGTCATTAAAATATGCAATCACATTGATGGGCGGAGCATATCTTGGAAATTATCCTGCATGGACGCGATTCAATGCAACAGTGGAATTTACAGCGTATGATCAATACAATAACGTAATTGGAAGAATACCTCATACATTTCAGTTTCATATTGCAACACTTTCAGGAACACCTCCGGTCACACAGGAAATGTCTATGGTTTTAGACTCGAACGCCTCAAACGGCACTCTTATCTTTGACAGTATGCAGGATTATAATAATGGCAACAGCATTACTTATTCTAATGGTCTTAAGGTAAATACCAATACCAATTTTCAGGTGAAGGTAAGATCTGTACAGAGTAATATGAGCTCACCTCTCGGTTACATCCTTCCTGTATCCGCTATTAAAGTACGATTACAACCCTTATCACAAGGAAATCAGACCATATATCCGGTTACCCTATCAACTTCAAGCCAGATTTTGGCTAAAGGAAATACAACGCAGACAACATCCTACAACTACGACCTGATCTATTATTCTTTAGCTCAGGATCCCGATTTAATTAATGCAAGGCCGGGAGAATATTCTACGACTTTGCAATACGAAATTACGCCTCAATAAATTATCCGATGAGTCTGAACTACAGAAATAAATTTCTGTTTTTTATCTTACTATTAGCGTCTTTTATTAAAATCGACGCACAATTCAGTATGTTTCCTATAACAATGGAGATTGAAGAAGATCATAATATCTCAAAATCAAGACTCATCAACATTGTAATAGCACTTCAAAATAATGGTTCTGATACTTTCACGGGAAAACTCCATACTATCTTACCGCAAGGATATAAAGTAATCTCAGGAACAGATATTCTTGTAAATCTTCAAAAAGGAGAGAAGAAATATATTCCTCTAAGACTGATCGCAGAAACCAATGCAAAAGCCGGAAGCTCTGAGATAAAAATTCAGCTTTTAAACGATTTAGGTGCTATTTTGTCTGAGAAAACTACCAAACACATCATACAAGTAGATAATAATCTGACGATGACCTCACTTTCGCCTATTATTTTCACAACTGCGGATAATGAACCTGTTTCAGTGAAAATCCGAATTACCAACACAGGAAATATAGCTCAGAATATTAGTCTGGTCTGTAAATTTCCTGATCCCGATAAAGGAAGTGTTTTCTTAGAGCAGGAAGCCGAAATTGCAGTGAAGCAAGATTCTGTGTTTACATTTACCTATCAACCGTCTAAAAGTCTATCGGGTACAGCTAATTATATAGTTAACATTTCTGGTTTCAGAAATCCTGAGAAGGAAATTTTTAATACAACCAGCATTACTGTACAGAATATTTCCAGCAAACAGCGTTACCAGGAACCCCAGTACAGCAATATTAATGATCTTTCTAAAAATGAAATCACAACATCCTTCAGAAGAGTCGGGCAAAATCTGAATATGTATCAGATTTACGGAAATGGCGGCTTTAACCTCCCTTCAGGATATCTGTCACTGAGAGCAAATGCTTCTATATTCAACAATCAGGAGCTTCCCATTATCACCAATACCAATATCAGCCTATTTCAGGGAAGCAATGAATATCGTGTAGGCTCAATAAATAAAATGTTCGAAACTACCCTTTCAGGAAGAGGTGCAGAATATATACGCCATTTTGGTACTGATAAAAAAATAGAAATTGCATTTGTAGACCAGAATTTTAACCTGATTGAGAAAAATGCTTTTTTAAATAATGGTTACGGATTTTTCGCAAAAGGAAGTGTGAACACGAATAATGATGACAAAAATGCTTCAGCAGTCTATATTTACAGATACGATCCTTTCGAGAAAGCCAAGCATCATATTTTGGGGTCTGAAGGTAATTATGCATTTAATAAGCAATGGAAGTTTAATGGAAAAATTAATGCAGGATTAAGTTCATACGACGTTCAGGACGTACTGAAACCGTCATTGGCATTGGAAACTAATTATAAAGGATCGATTGATGAGTATGACATCAATGGAAATTATTTCTACAGTTCAGACTATTTCCCTGGTAACCGTAGAGGAAGCACCCAGATACAACAGAATATTTCAAAAAATTTTGGCGATTACAATATTTTTACAAGCTTTAGTTATTCTAATTTTACTCCGAAATTTTATTTTTTCACCCAAAATCAGATTTCCGATAACACAAGATTTGATCTGGGTTTAAAATTTCCCGGCATTCGAAAACTGAATTTTGGTTTGATTTACCAGTATCAAAAAGAATCTTCAAACAGTTTCAATAATTTTTTCGGAAACTGGATGAGTGAAGAAACAAGACAAATCACGGCACACAGGTTAATAGAATCTCTAACGTGGTCTGACAATAAAGCCAGACAATCGGCCGTGATATCCTTAGAAAACGGATTCGTGCAATATCCCCTTCGAGATACTCCCCAGTTTCAGCTTAGACTTAATGCTAATTATAATTTCAGAAAGCTAAATTTTAATGCTATTTATCAGAAAGGAAGCTATTATCTTTCCGAATATGCATTTACATACCGCATCAATAAAGATGAAGATTATAATAAACTTGCATTATCGCTGTTTTATAACGAAAAGTTTTTACAGCAGAAATTAAACATCAGCACCGGAGTTTCGTATGCGGATGACCTTATTTACGGAAAAGCACCTTCTGCTTTCATCAACGCAAAATACAATGCTAAAAAATTCGGAGCTTTTTTCAATTCCTCGTGGTACAATTATTCTGTGGGCAGCTTAACAAACAATATTCTGACATTGGAAGTCGGGATAACAATAAATCTTAAAAAGGCTGTACTCGATCCCGGAAAAAAAGGAAAAATTCAAATTTTTACTTTTTATGATGAGAATAACAATAACATTTACGATCCCGGAGAAAAAGCTGCGAATGATTATATTGTAAACATTAATAATGTTGTACTTAAAACTGACGCCTTGGGAACTGCCCTTTATAAAGATGTTCCTTTCGGAAATTTTGAATTAAAACAATTGATACAGCAAGGATGGTATTATGATGAACAGAAGTTGGATTTGGATAAATACAATTATCCGCTTCAAATTCCGCTTCACCAAAACGGAACAATGACCGGAAAGTTATTTCTGGATTACAATGCTTCAACATCATTGGAATTTGACATTAAAACCTCATCCATTTATTTTAATATTCTCAAAAACAATCAGCTTATTGAAAGGTTCAGTGCGGATGATGAAGGAAAATTCACATCATTTTTACCTACCGGTGAATACACTGTCATCATTGATGAAGCTTCTCTTCCGACAAATGTTTATTGCGAGCAAAAAGTAAGAGAAGTTAACATTACAGCCGGAGAAATAACAAAAGTCCCTGATTTTATTCTTAAAGTAAAAGAGAAAAGAGTAAATAAGAAAACATTCAGCAACTAATTTAATTTTTAAATTTCACTAAAAAAATTCATTAAAAATTTGCGTAGCTAAATAACTACATATAAATTTGTAGTCAAATGACTTCATAATGAATTTGAGAAGAGATGTATTTCAGGCAATCGCAGATCCTACCCGAAGAGCAATTCTTCTTTTGGTAGCTACCCAGTCTATGACTGCAGGTGCAATTGCATCCAATTTCGATACTGCAAGACCCACTGTTTCAAAGCATTTGCAGATTCTTACGGAATGTGAGCTTTTGTCTTCCAAGCAAAACGGAAGAGAGATTATTTATCACCTCAATCCGAAAAAAATGAAAGAAATTGCCGATTTCATAGAACCTTTCCGACAGATGTGGGATGAAAGGTTTAATAAACTGGAATCAATCATGAAAAACTATAAAAACAAAGATTAATATGGAACTGAAAACAAAAATTAAAGCAGAAGAAAACGCACAGGAACTCTTCATTACAAGAGAATTTGATCTTCCTCTGGAATTACTGTTTAAAGCGTATGAAGATGCTGAAATCGTAGAGCAATGGATGGGAACAAAAGTAATCAGGCTCGAAAATCGAAAACACGGGAGCTGGAGATTTGAAACTTCTCACGATGGTCAGGTGGTATTTTCCGCAAACGGTGTTATTCTTGAATTTGTTCCCAATAAAAAGATTACCCGAACTTTTGAAATGGAAAACAGTTCGTTTCCCGTACAGCTTGAGTTTCTCACTTTCGAATCAGTACAAGAAAATAAAAGCAAACTCACGATTCAGCAAATTTTTAAATCTGTCGACTACAGAAACCAGCTTTTGAAAATGCCTTTTGCAAAAGGACTAAGCATGGCTCATGACAGACTTCAGGAAATTGCCAATCCATTAAAACAAAATTAAAATGCAGAAAAGAAATAAAATTATTTATTGGGTCTTAACGATATTTTTATCGATAGGAATGTTGGCCGGAGGCGTTCAGCAAATGCTACAAATTGGCGGTTACAACGAAATTATAACTAAATTGCATTATCCGTTATACCTTTTAACGATTTTAGGAATCTGGAAAATATTGGGTGTCATTGCCATTCTGATTCCTAAATTTCCTTTATTGAAAGAATGGGCCTATGCCGGGTTTTTCTTTGTCATGTCGGGAGCTGCAATTTCACATCTGGCCGTAGGACAGAATTTTGCAGAGGCAATTCCATCGCTAATATTATTAACCGTAACCGTTTTGTCCTGGTATTTCAGACCTTCAAACAGAAAATTAACTTCTAAAAATGATTTATAATGAACAAAGAAGCACAATTATTTTTCGAAAAAGCAAAGAAATGGAAAGAAGAATTTCTACTCTTGCGAGAAATCGTTTCTGAAAACAAATCGCTGGAAGAAGATTACAAATGGATGCATCCCTGTTATACTTTTGAAGGGAAAAACGTAGTTCTTATTCATGGTTTTAAAGAATATTGTGCGCTTCTTTTTCATAAAGGCGTTTTAATAAATGATCCTGAAAATATTTTAATACAGCAAACCGAAAATGTGCAATCCGCAAGACAACTGAGATTTACCAATATTCAACAGATTATTAATCTTAGATCAGTTATCAAAAAATATATTAAAGAAGCGGTAGAAATTGAAAAATCAGGAAAGAAAGTAGAACTGAAAACAGTTTCAGACTACCCTGTTCCATCTGAATTTCAAACCGCATTAGATGAAGATAAAAATTTGAATGATGCATTTTATTCTCTGACTCCCGGAAGACAGAAAGCTTATCTTTTTTATTTTAATCAGGCCAAACAAGCCAAAACCAGAGAATCAAGAATTGAAAAATATTATCAGAAAATTTTAGACGGGAAAGGTATTGACGACTGATTTATTTATTTCTTGCTAAAAGGACTTTATTATTTTTCATCTTTCCATTTTTAAATCTCGTACTTGCCGTCTGATAATAAGAAATGGTTTCGGAAACCAAAAGCTTGTTTTTATTTTTCAATTCTGATAAAGACTGATCGTTTCCGGAAACACTGAATTGTTTTACTCTTTTTCTGTCGTCAATCTGGGTGAAAATGTTCGATTTTAACATTCCCAAAGTGCGGTAATTTCCGAGGAAAGCTCTCTCATCTCTTACTTTTGTCTTATTGATGTCTTTTCCATACAAAGAAGAGCTATAATTCCAGCCTAAATACCCGAATAAAGTCGGCATCAGATCAATCTGAGAAGTCAATCGGTCGATTTTGTCAGGTGAATGATTAAGGTTATAAATAATGGCAGGAATGTGATGTTTTGCAATATTAATTTCCCATTTTCCGGCGCTGCTTGCACAATGGTCGGCAACAATTACAAAAACAGTATTTTTAAACCACGGTTTCGATTTTGCTTCGGCAATAAATTTTCCCAAAGCATAATCTGTATATTTCACTGCGCCATTTCTGTCTCCCTGTGGAAGATTTATTTTGCCATCCGGAAAAGTATAAGGTTTGTGATTGGAAGTTGTCATGACAAACTCAAAGAAAGGTTTTTCTTTTCTATAATTCAAATCTGCATATTTTATCGATTGTTTGTACAAATCTTCGTCACAGATTCCCCATGCATTTTCAAAACTTACTTCATTGTCTTTTATAGGGAATCTCGAAGTTTTTATTTGATCTGATAACGGATTTCCACGGTCTCTGTCGACAATATCAAAACCCTGTCCGCCAAAAAAGTTATTCATATTGTCGAAATATCCGTCTCCACCGTAAATAAAATACGGGTGATAATTTTTAGATTTAATAATAGTGGAAATCGAAAACAAATTTTCGTTATCCGGTCTTCTCACAATGCTGTTTCCGGGAGTTGGGGGAACACATAAAGTCAAAGCTTCCATTCCGCGGACTGTTCGGGTTCCGGTTGCATATAAATTCGTAAAAAATATGCTCTCTTTTGACAATTGGTCATAGTTTGGCGTAAGATGATCTCTATTCCCGAATTCTGAAAGAAAATCGGCACTGAAACTTTCAATAGCAATTAAAATAATGTTTGGTTTCTGCTCGTGATCTCCGCTTGTAAACCTTGAAATATCATCGTAACTATTAGTTCTAAATTTTTGATTTTCCTGCAAAAGATTTTTTTTGAGAATTGAATACGCTTCTTTTTCCTGAAGTTTAGGGTAGAATGTTTCATAGTCTAATTCGTTTGACCTGAATGCAGAAACAAAAGAAAAAGCCCCGTTTTTCCCCAGTTCATTAACAACCATATTATTACTAAAATCTGCCTGCTTATTTTTCATTATCAGACCTAAACCAACTGAAATCAGCAATAAAGGAAACAAAATGATAAGACGTCCTGAAACAGATACTTTATCTGAAAAAGTATGCTTGAAAATCTTTATTTTTTTAAACAGAACAAAAGTAAGCGCAATCAAAGCTATCAAAACAATACCAATCAAAGGCAATGGATAAGATTCGTTGATATTTTCAACGACTTCATAAGTATAAATAAGATAATCAACCGCAATAAAATTGAATCTCACACCAAATTCATCCCAAAACGGAATTTCAGCCAGTAAGCTAAAATAAATAATGATGAAAATGAGTGTTAAATAAAAGTAAGTGAAACCTTTGTCGAAAAGAGAACCAATCCATTTTTTAGGAATAATCAAAAGATACAAAACATATAAAAACAGAAGTAAAGTTCCGATGGTAAAATCATAAATAAATCCCGTAAAAAATGCTCTTAGAATATAAATTAAATTAAAGTCTACATCTTTTGAAGACCAAATCAGAAAAGAAATCCGAATGAGAAATGAGAACAAGATATATAAACTTAAGACGCTAAAAAGTGCAGAAAATCTTGTTCTGTAAAGGTTTTTAATGAAAGCTGACAGTTTCTTGAACATCATCACAATAATTTGTAACGACAAGATTACGTTTCAATTTTGAAGAAATTTTGAATTTTAGAACTTCACAGAGAAAATATGAAAATCATTTTCGAAAGCATATTCTATTTCCCAATGCTGAAATCTACAGATTTCTTTGATAATCGCCAAACCCAAACCACTACCGTTATGATCTGAAGAAAACCTGGAAAATCTTTTAAAAAGCAAATCAGAATTTAAAGCTTGAGTTCCGGAATTGCATACTTTAAACGATTTGTTATTCAATTCAATCTTAATTGTTCCAGAATTCGTAGTATGGCGAATCGCATTAATAAGGAGATTATTAATTAAAACTTCCGTTAAAGCCAAATTCCCGAACGCTCTTACATTTGAATGGATTGTACTTGTAACCGAAATATTTTTCTGCTGAAAATGCTCCTGAATTGCCTCAAAACATTGCATGAGAAGTTCATCCAATTGCATATCAGAGTTTTCAAACTGGTTGTTTTCAATTTTAGCTAACAACAATAAGTTCTTATTGATTCTCGAACTTCTTGTTAAAGCACGGTTCATTTCTTCGGCGATTTCGTACTGCTTTTCAGTTAAGTCTTTGCTTTGCAGTAAAATATCAAGCTTATTTTTTAAAATGGCTAAAGGAGTTTGCAATTCATGCGAGGCGTTTTCGGTAAATTCCTTTTGTGTAGCATAAACAGAAACACTGTGATCAATCAGTTTTCGTAAAGAATCGTTTAAATCTTCAAATTCTTTGGTATCGGTTTTCAGAAAATCAATTTTATCCTGATTATTAAGGTTAAATTTTTGCAATTTCTCTAAAGTGTCCCGGAAAGGTTTCCAAATCGTTCTGGATAATCTTCTGTTTAAAATAAACAATCCGGTCACAATCAGAATGAAGAAAAAGCCTGTAATCAAACCTATAATCATTACGGTACCTTCAGTTTCTTCGATGTTGGTCTCAATCGTAAAAAGATAAGGAACGTTTTTAATATAAACTACTTTCCGAAGACATCTGTAACGTTCGATTTTTTTATCTGCAGAGAAAGGCTTGTATTTTTCTACGGTAAAAACAGAATCCGGTTTGATCTGATTAGCAGAGATTTTTTCAATATTTGTTCCCGGCTGAATCTTATTCCAAAGTGCAATATTCTGTTCAACTTCGTCATCGCCGATATGAGCTTTGTTGAATTCATACGACGTTTTTTCGGCAACAATTGTATTATGCTCATCCAGTTCTTCCTGCCAGATAAAATCCACCACAAAATAATATACGGGAATACTGATTATCAAGACAATCAGCACGTAAATAATAAATGGTTTTGTGGTTTTATTTAATAATGGTTTCACTAAAAATTATGAGTTATGAATTATAAATTATGAGTTTTTTAATTTGGTTGTAATAATGGAACTTCGAATCATTTTTAAAATTTCCAACGCATCATGACGAATGTTTTCATATTCTGTAGGTAACAAAAATTCAGTTTTAATTAAAAGTTCAATCCAATGGATAAATTCGTCACATTCTTTTTGAGCAAATGCAAGTTTGTGAGCGAAGTCTGCTTTACTTTAGGTATTTTGTGCTTCCCGAATTAATGCGCCAACCACTGCTCCACTTCTTAATAATTGCTTACTAAGTACAAACTCTTTTTTGTCAGCAATAAGATATTTGTAGAGTTTTACAATCCTGATTGCAAAATTAAACTCTTATCTTTCAAAATATTCTTCTTATCACTCATAATTCATCATTTATAATTTATAACTAAATGACCTCCCATTTATAACCTGTTCCGTAAACGGTTTTCAAATAATGATCGCAACCCGCATCGTACAGCTTTTTCTTTAGATTTTTTACGTGAGCATATACAAAATCATGATTATCGAGCATATCTGCAAAATCTCCGGAAAGATGTTCAGCCAGAGTACTTTTTGAGATAACCTTATTTTTATTCCCGATGAAATAAATCAAGAGGTCAAATTCTTTTTTGGTTAATACAATTTCCTTGTTATTAATCGTTACTTTCTTCGACAACAAATCGATCTGCAGCTCATTATTTAATATTTTATTCGAATTATCAAATTGCTTTCTCCGAATAATTGAAAAAACCCTTGCCATCAATTCAGAAAGATGGAAGGGTTTTGTAAGATAATCATCGGCGCCCATCTTAAGCCCTTTTACACGGTCGTCAACTGCATTTTTAGCAGAAACAATGATAACACCATCCTGTTTATTTTGTCTTTTCAGTTCTTCTAAAATATTCAAACCGTTTCCATCAGGAAGCATGATGTCCAGAATGATACAATCGTACTGATATGTATTGATTTTATTTATCGCCTCATGAAAAGTAGTGGCAAATTCGCAGAGATAATTTTCTTCCGACAAATATTCAGAAATGCTTTTGGCAAGGTCTTTTTCGTCTTCTATGATTAAAACTTTCATGCTGCGAATTTATATTTCGAATTTAGAATAAATTTAGAATTTTAATCTTGAAATACCAATTAATGTGCGTGCTCACCTGAATTAGCCAGTTTTGCATTCACAAAAAATGCTCCTTTCACCACAATTTTTGCATTTGGAGCAATTGGTGTAACTGGAGTTATCGCTGTGTAACCCATATCAGAAGAACCTTTTACGATTTCAATTTTTTCGAAATTTGTTGTTTGAGATTCTTCTTTGCCTTTATTATTTTCTTCGTGATGTTCCTCAGCTTTTTTATTCGTCTGAACAAAAACATAATATTTTCCATCAGCTTCCACAATCGCTTCATCGGGAATTGCCGGAGTTGTACTTTTATCAAGGCTTACAATCCCTGTAATGTTCATTCCGTCAATCAGACCTGTTTTATTTCCGGTAACATTGGCGTGAACAGAAATTGTTTTGCTTTCATTCTCAAAGGATGAACCGATGCTGTAAATTTTTGCATCATATTCCGTTTCTGGATTATTCGTGAGTTTAAAATGAACGACTTGTCCGACTTTCATTTTTGGTAAGTCTTTCTCAAAAACCTGCAGATCAAGATGAATCGATTGGTTATCAATAACATCCAAAACCGGCGATGAAACATCCACATAACTTCCAATCTGCGCATTAATATTGCTTATTGTACCGCTAATCGGTGAAGTAATGACCAATCCTGAACGTAAATTTCCATTAGCAACTTTCCCCGGACTGATTCCCATCAGCTGCAACTGTCTTTGCAGAGAAGCTCTTTGCGTTCTCAGGCTTTTCAGCTCTGCATCGGCACTTTGAAGATTTTTTTTCGCTCCGGCATCATTGTCAAACAATTCTTTCTGTCTTCGGAATTCCTGCTCAGCAAAAGAAATTCTGCTGTTTACCGTCAAATATTGCTCCTGAATCTGAAGGTATTCAGGATTACTGATCGTCGCCAAAACCTGACCTTTTCTTACAAAATCTCCTATCTGAACTTTAATGGTCTGAATAACTCCGCCATACAAAGACGTCACGGTTGCTTTTTTGTTGTTGGGAACCCTTAATAAACCGTTGGCTTTGATGGTTGAAGTCAGTTCTTTCATTTCGACAGTTCCCAAAGTCACACCTACAGATTTCATTTGTTCTTCGGTTAATTCAGCAATGATTTTTGGAGCTTCGTCGTGATTTTCTTCCGATTTCTCGGTTTTAATTTCACTTTTTTCTTCCTTTTTTTTTCCACAACTTACAGCGAAAAGTGAAATGAATATGAATGAAATGATTTTATATTTAATTTGCATTTTTATTGATTTATGATTGAATTAATGACAATAACAGATTCGTTTACCTGCTGAATCGATTCCAGATATTTTAATTGAATATTGGTTGCCGTCTGTAAAGCGAAAAGATATTCCACATAAGAGATTTCTCCTGTTTTGTATCCCAGCTGTCCGGCTTTTGTAATTTTTTCAGCATTAGGAATTGCCTGATTTACGTAATATTCATACTGTTTTACGTTTTGCTGATATTGGTTCAAAGCATTTTCCAATTGTGCTTCTAATTGTTTTTGCTGGAATTTCGCATTTGATTCCGCCATCTGTTTCTGATAATCAAAAGACTGCATTCTCGCCTTTGTTGCTCCAAAGGTCAAAGGAATCGAGACACCGATTGTCGCCGAATGAAAACGGTTTCCGCTATTGAAATACTGTTCCATTCCATTCACATTCTGAAAGCCAATCAACGATTGATTGGTGTAACCGATTGTGAATTCAGGAAGTCCCTGCGATTTTTCGACATTTTTATTCTTTTCCGCAATTTCCATTTCCTGATAAAAAGCTTTCACCAAAGGATGTTTCGCAATTGTCGAACTGTCTAAAACGTAATCAGCTTTTAAGGGTTGATAATTTTGGTCAGACGGAACCGCAATATCTTCTGAGGTGTTTAAAACTGCTTTTAAATTTTTGTAAGCATTTGCCAGATATACTTCATTTTGCTTCAACAATAAATTGATCTCGCCTTTTTGAGTTTCAGCAGTATTAATTTCAATTTTCTTAATATCTCCCGCTTTAAATCTTACCGTTGCAATCCGGATAAAATCATTGTACAAACTGTCTAAATTTTTCAGTTTTGATTGGTTGTATTGCAGATATTCAATCTGATAATAATAGGTTCTGACTTGTTTTGCCAATTCATTTACCGAAATCTCCTTGTTGATTTGCTTTCCTTTGATTTGTTCATTAATCAATTCTTTTCTTGCTTTAAACAAAGTAGGAAACGGAATCGTCTGAGAAATCGCAAACGACTGATCGAATTTTCTCGAATTGTATTGTCCCAGTTGTGCATCAACATTCATTTTCGGAAGTTCTTTTGATGTCGGTTTCAAAGCTTCAGATGATTGAATATCTAAATCTTTCGATTTCATTAAATAACTGTTTTCCAAAGCCATCTTAGTTGCCTGTTGTACCGTCAAAGGATCTCCCTGCTGTGCACTAAAAGTCTGTCCAAAAAATAAAAATCCCAAAATAATTGCTGTTGTAATCGTTTTAGAGTTAAAAATTTTGAAATTAATTTTAGAATTAAAAATAATGTACAACATCGGTAAAACAAACAAAGTAAGAAAAGTTGCCGTCACTAACCCGCCAATGACAACGGTTGCTAAAGGCTTCTGAACTTCAGCACCTGCTCCCGTAGAAATTGCCATCGGTAAAAAGCCTAAAGAAGCTACCGTTGCTGTCATTAAAACCGGTCTTAATCGGGTTTTTGTTCCTTCCACTACTCGTTTCAGAATATCGGTTTCACCTTCTTTTTCAAGTTGGTTGAAAGTTCCAATCAACACAATTCCGTTTAAAACAGCAACCCCAAATAAAGCAATAAACCCTATTCCCGCACTGATGCTGAACGGCATATCTCTAAGTAGCAAAGCGAAAACACCACCAATTGCACTCATTGGAATGGCCGTAAAAATCAATGCTGCCTGTTTGAACGAATGGAATGTGAAATATAGCAGCAGGAAAATCAACAACAAAGAAATCGGAACGGCAATCATCAATCTTTCGCTTGCGGCCTGTAAATTCTCAAACTGACCACCATAGGTGAAATAATATCCGGAAGGCAACCTGACCTTTTCATCTAATTTTTGCTGAATTTCCTCAACAACACTTTGCACATCACGGTCTTTTACGTTAAAACCAATCACAATTCTGCGTTTCCCCGCTTCACGGCTGATTTGCGCAGGACCGAGTTTATAACTGATATTTGCCACCTGAGAAAGAGGAATCTGTGCGCCGGAATTCGTGGCAATCATCAGGTTATTGACATCATCAATATTAGTTCGGTTCAGACTGTCGAGACGTACAACCAAATCGAACCGTCTTTCATTTTCAAAAACCTGACCCGCAGATTTCCCTGCAAAAGCAGTACTTACCGCGTTATTCACATCTTCGATATTCAAACCATAATTCGCCATTCTGGTTCTGTCATATTCCACATTAATTTGTGGAAGTCCGCTTATACGTTCGATTTGTGGCGAAGTCGCTCCTTTTACTGATTGAATGACTTTAGCGGTTTTGTCCGCATAAATTCCTAAAGAATCTAAATTTTCGCCAAAAATTTTCACGGCAACATCCTGTCGAATTCCGGTCATTAATTCATTAAAACGCATTTGGATTGGCTGATTTTTCTCAAAGAAAACTCCCGGAATATTTTCTAATTTTTCTGAAATCTCATCGGCTAATTCTTCATAGGATTTTTTTGTCTTCCAATCTTTCTGAGGTTTTAAAACGACAATCAGGTCAGATGCTTCAGGCGGCATCGGGTCGGTCGGAACTTCTGCTGCTCCGGTTTTTCCGACCACCATTTTAACCTCATCAAACTGTTTAATAATTCTTGACGCCTGCATTGAGGTTTCAATACTTTGGCTAAGTGAACTTCCTGGTGGAAGAATGCAGTGAAAAGCATAATCACCTTCCTGCAACTGCGGAATAAATTCGCCTCCCATATTTTTAAAAAGCAAAAGACAAATGGCAAATAGTGTAACCGTAATTCCTACAAACCAATATTTTATCTTTAAAGATCTTTCGAGTAAAGGCTGATAAATTTTCTGGAGCCTATTCATCATTTTATCTGAAAAAGTTACTTCGTTCATTGGCTTTTTAGACAAAAACAATGCGCTCATCATCGGGATATAGGTCAATGACAAAATCAATGCTCCCAAAATGGCAAATCCTACTGTTTTTGCCATGGGTGTGAACATTTTTCCTTCAACACCAACCAAAGTTAAAATTGGAATGTAAACAATTAAGATGATGATTTCTCCGAAAGCAGCACTGCTTCTAATTTTCGATGCAGAAAGAAAAACCTCTTCATCCATTTCAGATTGGGTAAGGATTGTATTGGTTTTTCTTAACCCTAAATGATGCAAAGTTGCCTCAACAATAATTACGGCTCCATCGACAATCAAACCAAAATCAATAGCTCCTAAGCTCATTAAATTGGCACTTACTCCAAAAACATTCATCATTCCTAAAGCGAATAATAATGAAAGTGGAATGGCTGATGCGACAATCAATCCCGCTCTTAAATTTCCAAGAAAAAGGACAAGGACAAAAATGACGATTAATGCTCCTTCAATTAAGTTTTTTTCAACTGTATTGATTGCTCTTCCGACCAAATCTGTTCGGTCTAAAAACGGCTCAATCACGACATCTGCCGGAAGCGATTTCTGAATGGTTGGGATTTTATCTTTTATACTCTTTACAACTTCATTACTGTTTGCTCCTTTCAGCATCATTACAACACCTCCAACGGCGTCAACTTCACCATTATATGTCAAAGCTCCGTAACGGACAGCGTGACCAAGCCCCACATTGGCAACATCTTTTATAAAAATAGGGACGCTTCCTGTTTCATTTTTTACGGCAATATTTTTAATGTCTTCAATCGAGGTTACAATCCCGATTCCACGAATAAAATAAGCGTTAGGTTTTTTATCAATATAAGCACCGCCCGTATTTTGATTATTCTTTTCTAAAGCCGTAAAAATATCAGTAATACTGATTCCCATTGCTTTCAGACGGTTCGGGTTAATCGCAACTTCATATTGTTTTAACTCCCCGCCAAAACTGTTGATTTCTGCAACGCCGGGTGTTCCGTTAAGCTGTCTTCGGACAATCCAGTCCTGCATTGTCCGAAGGTCTTTACTGCTGTATTTTTTTTCGCTTCCTTTTTTGGGATGGAGAATGTATTGATAAACCTCGCCCAAACCAGTGCTCACAGGCGCCATTTCAGGAGTTCCGACCCCTTTTGGAATTTCTTCGGAAGCCTGTTTTAATTGCTCGCTGATTAACTGACGGGCAAAATAAATATTAACATCTTCTTTAAAGACAACGGTAATAACAGACAGTCCGAATCGTGAAATACTTCTGGTTTCCTCAATATCCGGAACGTTGGCAATACTTTGTTCGATGGGAAATGTGACTAACTGTTCCACTTCCTGTCCGGCAAGAGTTGGACAGACGGTAATAATCTGCACCTGATTGTTTGTGATATCAGGCACGGCATCAATCGGTAGTTTGGTGGCACTCCAGGTCCCCCAAATGACCAGCATCAAGGTCATTATCCCAATGATAATTTTATTCCTGATGCTAAATCGTATGATATTATTTAACATTGAATTTAATTTTTATTGAATGTCACAATTATTTTATCTCAAAAAAGATGAATAATGAACGACAAAAATGAACGGAAATACGTTGCAATGGTATTGCAAAGCTTCCACGACAAATGGATGAAAGACACAGGTCTCCCATCAAATCAATAAAAAATTAAATTTTAGGAGGTTGCCAAATCCGGTTGTACACCAAATAAGCAAAATCGTTTTTCTGAAAATGAATTTTCTTTGAGAAATATTCAGTTGTCTTTTGAGGGGTAGACAGTAAAGAATCCATTTTAAAAGAAGCAACCGTTATCTGACAACAGTTACAGGTACACAACGGAGAACAGATATCTCCCTGGTCTTTGGAGTGATTATCGTCTGAATTGATTAAAACACCGTAAGATTCTTTAGAATTATCCGGAGACTGCGCATGAACGTCATTACAAGGCACTACAGAAAGTACGATGAAATAGATTGTTAGTAGCAGTTTTAGAAAATTCATCTGACAAATGTAGAAATTTTTTTATAAGAAAAAATTATTCATCATACATTTATGTCAAAAAACTTTAAGCAAAATCTTTAATACTTCAGAAGATAATCGTTCACTTTAATTTATTTCAAGTCAAAATTAAGGTATCTGCAATTTAAACGGTCCTTCAAAATATGTCTGATAAGAATCGATTAGCTTTCCTTTCATGTCGTAAACTCCAATCGTGATATTTTGTTTAGACAAATTCATTTCAGATTCCGGGAAACTGATGTTGATGGTTCCTTTTGAAATTTTGTCACGATCCACCGTAATTTTACTTGTCAAACTGTAATTGATTTCCGCATGGGCAGGTTCTATCACTTTGATGCTCACTACTTTTTTCTCGTTGGTTTTATTTAAAAAAGTATAATTGTACGTATTTGTAATTTTTCCGTCTCTTACGAAGAAGGTACTTCCTGCAGGCTTGATGAACTTGGCTTCCATTTCACCACGATTATAAAGCAAAAATCCTAAAAATCCTACCAGTAAAACCAAAATCACAGCAAATCCTTTCATTCTTCCGGTAAATTTATACGGAGCTCCGGTTTCGATTTCTTTTTCTGATGCATAACGGATTAAGCCTTTCGGAAGGCCTACTTTTTCCATCACTTCGTCACAAGCATCGATACAAGCGGTGCAGTTTACGCACTCCAATTGTTGCCCGTCTCTGATGTCAATTCCGGTCGGGCAAACCACAACGCACTGATAACAATCGATACAATCTCCTTTCCCAGCCAGTTTTCTGTCTTCATTATTTCTCCATTTAGAGCGGTTTTCACCTCTTTTAAAATCATAAAAAACATTGATGGTTTCTTTATCGATTAAAACGCCCTGCAATCTTCCATACGGACAAACCAATGTACAAACCTGCTCTCTGAACCACGCAAACACAAAGTAAAATGCCGCAGTGAAAAGAATCATCACAATAAAATTGGTAAGCTTGGCGAACGGACCTTGTGAAATAATATTAAAAACTTCTTCATATCCAACGATATACATGAACATGAAATGGGTAATAATCAATGAAATCACGATGTAAACCGACCATTTTAAACCTCTTTTCCATATTTTTTCAGAATTCCATTCCTGTCGGTCGAGTCTCATCTGTTTGTTTCGGTCGCCTTCAATCCAATATTCTATCTTACGGAAAACAGATTCCATAAAAATAGTCTGCGGACAAATCCAGCCACAAAAAATTCTTCCGAAAGCAATGGTAAAAACAATAATGAAAATAAGCGAAGCAATCGCTCCCAAAGTAAGAATAAAAAAGTCCTGCGGATAAAAAGGCTGTCCCGCAATAAAATACTCGCCATCAATGACGTTAAACCTAAAAAAAGGATTTCCGTTAATTTTAATAAATGGTATCGCAAAATAAATGATGAGCAATAAATAACTTACGAGCTCTCTTTTGTTGGTGTATTTTCCTTTGGGTTTCCTCGGAAAAACCCATTTCCTTTTACCGGATTGCTCCATTGTACCAATAGAATCTCTGTAAGTCTCGGGATATAAAACCTGCCCTTGTCCGCCACGTGCGATTTGTTCGTCTACTTTTGACATTTATTTTTCAGTTTTCAAATTTTATGGATGTTACTTTTTAATACTCATTGAACAGAATTCCATCAATTCTTACTTTCCTGTCTAAGAAAATTTTTAACAATTAATTTTAAAATTCCGATAAAGAGATAAGAATAAAAGAAAACTCGCTGTTCATAGCCAATTTTTTGTACTTCCATATTTCATTTTTCTAAAAGAAATTCTCATATTTATGCTCTTATATTTTTTAGATTGAAACTTAAAAAAGCTTTAAAATAAAAGGTCTCTTATTAATTTTAAAAAGAATAAAAATAATTTTGAAATGAGAATTTAACTTTTCAAATTTAAAACAGCTACAGTTAGTTTTTATGGTATTTTTCATTGAAAAAATAGTCATTTTGATGACTGCAAATTATTATTGAAATTTAAAAATGAAAGATTTATATCCTACTTTTGATATCAACAATTTGTCGACCTGTAATTCAATCAACGAAATTTTCAGTATTGACAGATTTTCAGAGTACCTTGAAGGCAACCCAAAAACAACGAAAGTACATCGGCATTCGTTCTATCACATCACTTATTTCGTAAAAGGAACCGGGGAAAATATTATGGATTTTAAATCGTATGAAGTTTCTCCCGGAAGTATTTTCCTTATGCGTCCCGGGCAGGTTCACAACTGGATTTTGAATGAAAACGTTGAAGGTTATGTAGTCAATTTTTTATCCACTTTTTTTGATCAGCTGCAAATTAATTCTTCTCTGATTGACCAGTTCCCATTTTTCAATCTTTTTCCGAGTGACCAGATGATTGTTTTATCTGAAAATAATTCGGATAAAATGAAAGCTTATTTTGAAGATATTATTTCAGAATCTTCCGACCCAAACGGAAGTTCGCAGATTATGATTGCTGCCATTTTACTGCAGATTTTCGCTTTAGCTGATAAAGAAATCGATTCTAAAGCTGCATTCAACAAAACAAATTACAACTCGCTTATTTTCAAACAGTTTATCGAATTAATCGAAGCCAATTTTCAGGAGATTAAATTGCCTAAAGATTACGCTTCTTTACTAAATATCACTCCTAATCATTTGAATTTCATCTGTAAACAGCAAATCGATTTATCGGCCGGAGAAATTATCAGAAATAGAATTATCCTCGAAGCGAAGAGGCTTTTGGTTAATTTTGATTTGTCCATTGCAGCCATTGCAGAAAAAATGAATTATTTTGACAACTCTAATTTTGTAAAATTCTTCAAAAAACACACAGGAGTTACTCCTGAAGCTTTCAGAAAGCAGTATTACAGTAAGTCTAACTAGTTATTTTTAAATAAAGAAAGCCCGAAAATTATATTCCGGGCTCATTTTCATCATTATTTTAAATCTTCTATTGAAGCTCCAAAGTTGATGTGTAATACATTTCCGTTGGGTGTTACCAAAGCCGGAACCGATTTCACACCTGCTTTTTCAGCCGCTTTAACTTTTGATTTTTTTTCTCCTAAGTGAATGATTTCAACCTGACTTTCAGGAATTAAGTTTAATAAATCCTGTTCTGCACTTATACAAACCGGACAACCTGCATGATAAAAAACTGCTTTTGACATTTTTGTTTGTTTTAAATTAAATAAATTATGATTGATACACTTTATCTGTAATGATTGACAGAATTTCTTTCAATTCTGAACTTTCCTGTGAACTTAATGGTTTTAAAGGACTTCTCAGTTGTCCGCCATCTTCTCCTAAAATATGTAAACCAGCTTTGATGGCTCTCGGTAAACCTTTCGCTACAATGAATTTTAACAAGTCAATCTGCTTGTAGAACAAATTCTGAGCATTTTCAAGATCATTATTCTGAATAGCATTGTAAAGATCAACGTTCAGTTCAGGAATTAAATTCGGTGCAGCAGTACACCAACCATTTGCGCCGGCAACAAAAGCGGCCAATGCCAAAGGATTTGAACCATTGTAAAATGCCACATTTTCGCCTAATTCCTTTCTCAGATAATGCATTCGCTGAATATCTCCTGAACTTTCTTTAATCATCGTTACATTCGGAATTTCCAATAGACGTTTTAGTAAAGCGGGCGACATATCAACTCCACTAGTTGCCGGATTATTATACGCCATAATCGGAATAGAGATTTTTGAAGCAACCGCATCATAATGCGCAACAATTTCATCATCAGTCAGCTTCCAATAGCTCATCGGAATAATCATAACTGCATCTGCCCCTGCATTTTCTGCAAACTTCGCGTGATAAATTGTTTTTTCAGTGGTAAGGTTTGAAACACCGACCAAAGTCGGAACCCTTCCTGCAACCTGTTGAATTGTTGCTTCGGTAATTGCCTCTTTTTCTTCGTCAGTAAGATAAGGTAAAACACCTGTACTTCCCAAAGGTGCAATGCCGTGTGAACCTGAAACAACCAAACGCTCCAACAACTTTTTAAATAAATAGATATCTACTTTTTCATCTTTGTCAAAAGGAGTAATCGGGTAAGCAATAACACCTTTAAATGGTACTTTATTCATAATTTTCTTCTTTAAATGATTAATTAAAATCTCTACCTTCCTCTTCTCTCAATGCAACACCCAAGTTCTGAAGTTGCGGCGCATTTTCACAGGCAATATATCTTGCCGGTTCTGTATCGCTCAAATTCTGATGCTGATGCCAAGCCCAGGAAGGTATGTAGACTGCATCTCCTGCTTCCCACTCTACTTTTTCATCTTCAACCAAAGTCCAGCCTTTCCCTTCCAAAACATATAAAATTGTTTCATACGTATGGCGGTGACGGTTCGTTTTTTGTCCGGGCAATAATCCGCCAATAGTCATACTTACGTTTTTACTTGGCAAATCCACGAAAAAAACAGGATGCTTTCTCTCATCAGAAAACTGACTGTGAACTCCCGCATCTTCCACATTCTTATGAATGACATGACTTGGTTTCACAAAAGCTGGTCTTGCAAAAGTTTGATGAAAATCTTTTGAACTGAATTGCGTCTTTTCAGACTGCTGATTTGTTTTAAATTCTGACATATTCTAAATTTAATATTCTGTTGCATTATTGCTTTACAAAAGTATTTGATATTTGGACTACCTTTGTGATACAGAATCAACAAAAATAAACAGTCCAGATGTTACGAGATTGGAATTTTCAGATAGAATTAAAAAGTGAATATGGTAAGCCCATTTATTTGCAGATTGCCGATGCGATTATGAATGACATTCATTCCGGAAGACTGAAAGCAGGAGATGCATTACCCGGAAGCAGAAATCTATCTCAACTTTTAAAAGTTAACAGAAATACGGTTGTAGAAGCATTAAATGTTTTGCTGAATGAGGGCTGGCTCATTTCAAAAGAACGAAAAGGAACTTTTGTAGCCGATTTTTTGCCTTCAGAGCCCAATTTTAAGAATAAGAAACTAAATGAATCGTCTGAATTTAAACATAAAAATCAGTTCCGTATTCAGTTTGATGACGGTTATCCTGATTCTAAAATTGCACCGATTGAAGAATTGGCAAGAGCTTACCGACAGATTTTCAACCGAAAAGCAAAATGGCAAATGATGGGTTACGGCGATGAATTGGGAGACATAGAATTCCGAAAAAATATTGCGCAAATGCTTAATCATCAAAGAGCAATGCATACGAATGAAGATCAGATCTGCATTACAAGAGGAAGTCAGATGGCGATGTATCTTACAGCGCAATGTCTTTTGAATGACGGAGATTTTGTGATGGTAGAAAATCCGGGTTACAAACCTGCCTGGAAGGCTTTCGAAAATGCTGGAGCCAGATTATTACCCGTAAATGTGGATGAAGACGGATTGATTATCGAAGAGGTTGCGAATTATTTAAAGAAAAATAAAAAAATAAAAGCTATTTATATTACTCCACATCGTCAATATCCGACAACGGTTACTTTAAGTTTAAAAAGACGCCTTGAGCTTGTTAAACTGTCGAATGAATACGGTTTTACGGTTATCGAAGATGATTATGATAATGAATTCTGTTTTGGTTTCCGCCCTATTTTACCGCTTTCAAGTTTACCTGAACTTAAAAATTACGTATATATCGGGACGATGAGTAAAGTGGTTGCTCCGGCTTTGAGGATTGGATATCTCGCCTGCAATAATCATTCATTTATTGAAAAAATATCAGAATTGAGAAAAATCATTGATGTTCAGGGAGACAACATTATGGAACAGGCGGTTTTACAGTTAATAAAAGACGGAACGGTAAAAAGACATATTAAAAAAGCCACCCATTTTTATAAGAATAAATGCCATTCGGTTGCGGAAATACTCAGCCAATATCTAAAGGATAAAGCAGACTACAAAATTCCTGAAGGCGGATTGGCATTCTGGATTATTCCTAAAAAACAAGTCGACTGGTTTGAAATTTCAGAAAACTTAAAACTAAAAGGTATTAAAATAATTACTCCCGACAATTACAGTTTTGACAAAATTATCAACGGAATCAGGCTTGGTTATGGCTCTCTTTCGGAAAAAGAACTGGAAGAAAGTATTATTGCTTTGAGTGAGTTTTTGCAGGTTTAATTTTATCAATTAATGCATCAAAATATAAACAAGTAAATTTGTAAATTCTTAATTGAAAATTCAACAGTATTCTCATGAAATTCTTTTTCGGCTTTTTATTCTTTTTTTCATCTTTATTTCATTCTCAGAGCAATAATGAACTTCTGAAAACATTGACCAAAGAAATCAGTCAGAAGAAAATGTACAGTGATAAAAAAGAAGCGGCTATTGAGGATTTAAAGAGAAACAAATCACAGAATCCAAATCAGGAATATAGTAATAATGAAAATATTTACAGGCTGTACAAGCAATATCAGATTGATTCTGCCGTGCATTATGTAAAGAAAAATATGGCGATTTCGGAGCAGCTTCATAATCCGAAAATGATAGCTGAATCGAGTCTTCAACTGGCGCATCTCTACTCGACCTTGGGGAAATACAAAGAGTCTGAAAATCTTTTGAAAAGTATTAATAAAAACACTTTAGACAACGATACCAAAGCCAATTATTACGATACTTACAGCAAATTTTATGAACACTATACCACCAATATTAATGATGTCAACGGTATAAAAAATATTGAACTGTACCGTGACTCACTTTTGATGGTGCTTCCCAAATCTACTGTTCAATATAAAATTAATCTTTCACAAAAATATATTCACGAAGGAAAGCTGGATAACGCTGAACAACTTCTGCACAATCTGATTAATGAAGCCAAGAAAAAAAATCTCGATTATGCGATGTCGGCTTATCTTTTGGGAGATGTTTACAAACTGAAAAATAAGAAGGACGACGAGCTGAAATATTACCTTATATCAGCGATTACCGATACCCAAAATGCGATTAAAGACAATGCTTCTTACCAAAATTTAGCAATGATCTTTTATCATAATGGAGACATTGATAAAGCCTATCTTTTTACAAAATCTGCGATTGAGGATGCTATTTTTTGTAATGTGAAATTCAGGACTCTGAATATTTCTGAAATGTATTCGATTATCAATAAAGCCTATGTTGATAAAGAAACAAAATCAAAAAGTCAGCTGGAATTATATTTAATTTTCATCAGCTTGCTTTCTGCGATTCTTGCCGGATTGATTATTTACATTTACCGTCAGATGAAAAAGGTTACCCGCATCAAAGAGCAGCTTTCAAAAACGACGGAACAATTGGAACTTTCCAATTCTGAAATTACAAAAACCAACGAAAAACTACAGCTTCTCAATCAGCAATTATCAGAATCAAACCAAATTAAAGAAGAATATATCGCCTATTTTTTTGATACTTGCTCGGCTTACATTAATAAACTGGAAGATTACCGAAAAAATTTAAATAAAAAAGCCAAAGACAATCAGCTTGATGAACTATTCAAAACCTTACGTTCAAATACTTTGATTGAAAATGAGCTGGAGGAATTGTACCGAAATTTCGACCAGATTTTCCTGAATCTTTATCCAAGCTTCGTCACCGATTTTAATTCTTTATTAATTCCTGAAGAAAAAATTGTCTTGAAAAAAGGCGAACTTCTGAACACCGAACTGAGGATTTTTGCCCTCATCAGATTAGGAATTACCGACAGCGTAAAAATTGCAGCCTTCCTTAGATATTCTTTAAGCACGATTTACAATTACAGAACCAAGACCAGAAATAAGGCCGCTGAGTCACGAGATTTGTTCGAAAACAGGGTGGCAAACATCGGAGAAATCGCTTCAAAATAACTCGATTTTTTATATTTCCGCTACATTTTTTGTCTTATTTAAAATTATAAATAATTAATCTTCAGATACTTAATTTTAAAAACTACTACTTTTTAGCTTTCCGATCCAAATCCGCTTCTATTAAATTTTAGTTTTGCCTTAAACGGTTCAATTAACATTTAATTTAAATTATTTTAATAATGAAAAGGATGGTTATCGCAGCTTGTATGGCGGCAAGTATTTCTCAAATCGATGCGCAGACAGTTGCTCAATATGAAAAGGTAAAAATGGATAAATTCATCACGGAACTGATGAGCAAAATGACGGTTGAGGAAAAAATCGGTCAGCTCAATTTTCCGGGCGGTGGAGATGTTACGACAGGTCAGGCAAAAAACAGCAACATCGCAGATAAAGTAAGAAAGGGAAATGTTGGAGCAATCCTAAATCTTAAAGGTGTCGAAAAAATTAAAGAAATCCAGAAAGTTGCGGTTGAAGAAAGCCGCCTGAAAATTCCTTTATTTTTTGCTTTGGATGTGATTCACGGTTACGAAACAGGATTTCCAATTCCATTGGGTTTAGCTGCAACGTGGAATCCAAAGATGATTGAACAATCAGCAAGAATTGCAGCAAAAGAAGTGAGCGCAGATGGAATTAGTCTAACTTTTAGTCCGATGGTTGATGTTTCGAGAGATCCACGTTGGGGAAGAGTTTCTGAAGGAAATGGTGAAGACCCGTTTTTGGGCGGAGAGATTGCAAAAGCTTTGGTAAAAGGTTATCAGGGAGACAATACCTATAAAACCAATTCCCAGATTATGGCGAATGTGAAGCATTACGCTTTATATGGAGCGAGTGAAGCCGGAAGAGATTACAACACGGTGGATATGAGCCGCCAAAGAATGTTCAACGAATATATGTATCCTTACAAAGCCGCTGTAGATGCGGGAGTGGGAAGTGTAATGACTTCATTCAACGACATCGACGGATTGCCTGCTTCTGCCAACAAATGGCTTTTGGATGATGTTCTGAGAAAGCAATGGGGTTTTACAGGCTTCATTATGACCGATTACACGGGAGTGAGCGAAATGGTTGACCACGGAATTGGCGATCTGCAAACCGTTTCTGCAAGAGCTTTGAAAGCCGGAGTTGATTTGGATATGGTCAGTGAAAGTTATTTGGCGACTCTGAAAAAGTCTCTTGACGAGGGAAAAATAACGGTTGCAGATATTGATAAATCTTGCCGTTATATTCTGGAAGCTAAATATAAAATGGGCTTGTTCAAAGACCCATATAAATATATTGATGTAAAAAGACCTGCAAAGGATATTTACACCAAAGAAAACAGAGAATTTGCCAGAAAGATTGCGGCTGAAAGTTTTGTTTTGCTTAAAAATGAGAATGTTTTACCATTAAAAAAGCAAGGAACCATCGGAGTTGTTGGTCCATTAGCCAATACTAGGTCGAATATGCCCGGAACCTGGAGCGTTTCTGTTGATTTGAAAAAACCGTCGGCTTTGGTAGAGGGAATTCAGTCTGTTGCAGGAAAAAACGCGAAAGTTCTTTATGCAAAAGGAAGTCATTTGACCGCTGATCCAGAACTGGAGAAAAGAGCGACAATGTTCGAGCGAGGATTAGGAAGAGAAAACGAAAAACGCAGCGATGAAGAAATGATTAAGGAAGCGCTTGAAGTGGCTTCAAAATCGGATGTGATTGTGGCTGCTTTAGGAGAATCTTCGGAATTCAGTGGAGAATCGAGCAGCAGAACAGACCTTAATATTCCTGATATTCAGCAGAAATTATTAGCCGAATTATTAAAAACAGGAAAACCTGTTGTTTTGGTTGTTTTTAACGGAAGACCTTTAACCTTAAACTGGGAACAGAAAAACGTTCCAGCCATTCTGAATGTTTGGTTTGGGGGTTCTGAAGCTGGTCCTGCAATTGCAGATGTTTTATTCGGCGATGTAAATCCGAGTGGAAAATTACCGATGACCTTCCCGCAAAATGTTGGACAAATCCCGATTTATTACAATCATAAAAGTACAGGAAGACCTTTGGCAGAAGGAAAATGGTTTGAGAAATTCAGGTCAAATTATATTGACGTCAGCAATGATCCTCTCTACCCTTTTGGATATGGTTTAAGTTATACCAAATTTGAATACGGAAGTATTAAGCTAAGTTCAAATCAATTAAATCAAAACGGACAAATCACAGCAAGTGTAGAGGTTACGAATAAAGGTTCTGTAGAAGGTCAGGAAGTTGTGCAGTTGTACATTCGTGATATCGTCGGAAGTATTACGCGTCCTGTAAAAGAACTGAAGGGTTTTGAGAAAATCTCTTTAAAACCCGGCGAAACAAAAACAGTTACGTTTAAAATCACTCCTGAACTTTTGAAGTTCTATAATTATGATTTGGAGTATGTGGTTGAGCCAGGAGATTTTGATTTGATGATTGGAACTAACAGTCAAGATGTGAAAAAAGTAAAATTTGCTTTAAAATAACATCATGTTAAGCTTTAAGCTTATCTATTTTTGATATTTAGAGTCAGTTTTTGGCTTAAATATATTCTATACAGTTTTTTGAGGCGCAGAAAGCTAATTATTTTTTTGCGTCTCATTTTTTATGTTTATTGACCACGGGATTTGCATACATCGCCAGAAAACTCTCTTTTAAAACAGGTTCAGAGCTGTCGATTCTCATTTCAAGACGACGTTCAAAGAGCTGCTTTTCTTCTTCTGTATAAAATTCAGAATATTTTTTTGATTCACTCAGCAAATCAAACGCAATATAGTTGGTTGGCCAAAGTTTGTAATTTTCGATAATGGAATCATCAATAATCTTTGCGATAGCCTGAAGTTGTTTATTTTTATTTTCTGTGGTTGATGCAATTTCGTCAAACTCATTATCCAACACTTTTCCTGCGTGTAGATGAATTCTTTTTTTCTGCCCTAAAACGCCGCTCAGAATGGTTTTAAAATCTTCATTTTCATCTTTTATATAGACTTCATTTTTAGATTTTGCCATCACTTGTGGCATTTTCAGAGCATCCGTAGGATCATATTCATAAGAAATCGATAGCGGAACAATTTTAAGAGACTTAAAAAAATCAGTTAAAGATTCCTTTTCTAATGCCATTGCCAACATTTTCAAAACACCTTGCTGTGTTTCATCGTTTCCGTCTTTTGTACGACCTTCACGTTGTGCAATCCAGACCGAACGGTTTTCTTTTTTTAACAAATCGAAAATGTATTCCGACATAATTTTTGAACTGTTCAGTTGATCACGAATTGACAATCCTCTCTGAACTAAGAAATTACGATTTAATTTTGCTAAAACGTGCAGAAAATTTCTCTGAATAAGATTATCTCCGATTGCAGATGCTGTCATAATCAATTTCTTATCAAGCAAAACCAAATTCAGCAATGATGTGTCTAAAACAATATCGCGGTGATTGGATACAAATAAATATGCAGTATTTTTATCTAAATTTTCAAATCCGGAAGTTGATAAACCCTCAGAACTCTGTTTTAGAATCTGTCGTATAGTACTTGAAATACATTGATGCTGAAAATCACTTATTGATTGAATATTTTTAAATTTTTCAAGCCAAAAATCTTCATCAGAATCAGGAAAAGTAAACTGCATTAATGCCTTCATCATCGGATGCCTCGCAACATTTTGCAGGGCATCGTTCACTTCATGATCATAAAAAAACCTGATCTCATCAAATTTCGACATCATTTTATTTAAAAAATTTCGATTTGCAAAAGAACAAAAAATTTATTCAGTAAATGAATGAATTCGGATCATAATTATGTTTTGAATAAAATTTAACATTTATGGCAGAAAAACACACAATATCAGTTCTTTAAAAATATTTTACTCTTAAATTTTAAAAATAAAAAGATTTTAAAACATTAATTCAATGTAACAAATAACAATCAATTCTATTTTTCGTTTATAAATACATACCTTTATCTAAGGAAATTTAACTTTTTTACAATATTTCCTTCAATTCTCAACAATGAGACTATTTTATATGAGAAGTAAAATCACAGGTGTAGGCAACTACATACCATCAGAAACGATCACCAATTTATTTTTTGACAAGCATATTTTTATGAATGAAGAGGGTGAAAATTTGAAAGAAGACAATGCCTTAATCACAAGTAAGCTTAAAAAAATTACGGGTATTGAAGAGCGAAGATATGCAAGCAATGATCAGACAACTTCTGATTTGGGTTTTATAGCAGCAAAAGCAGCGATTGAAAATTCAGGCGTAGATCCTGAGACATTAGATTATATTATTTTTGCGCACAACTTCGGAGATGTGAGATTCGGTACGATTCAGTCTGATATGGTTCCCAGTCTTGCTTCAAGAGTAAAACATTTATTGCAGATTAAAAATAATTTCTGCGTTGCCTACGATTTATTGTTTGGTTGTCCCGGCTGGATCGAAGGAATTATTCAGGCAAATGCATTCATCAAATCCGGGATCGCAAAAAAATGTCTGGTTATCGGTGCTGAAACACTTTCCCGGGTAGTTGATATTCACGATAGAGACAGCATGATTTACGCAGACGGAGCCGGAGCAGTTGTTGTAGAAGCCAATTCCGAGGAAGACGATTCGGGAATAAAATCCCACTTATCGGCATCTTACACGTTAAATGAAAAAGATTATCTGAATTTCGGTAAATCTTACAATAACGAAAGTTGTCCGGATATAAGATACATTAAAATGGATGGCCGCAAAATCTATGAATTTGCGCTAAGCAATGTTCCCGTTGCCATGAAAAAATGCTTCGATGACAGCGGTTATTCAATTGATCAGCTCGACAAAATTATCATTCATCAGGCAAACGAAAAAATGGACGAAGCGATTGTTCAAAGATTTTACCAATTATATGAGAAATCTATGCCACAAGACATTATGCCGATGGTTATCAGTAAATTAGGAAACAGTAGTGTGGCAACTATACCTTCATTATTAGCAATGATTTTAAATAATGAACTGCCCTCTCATTCTATTCAAAAAGGAGATATTGTTCTGTTTGCTTCGGTAGGTGCAGGAATGAATATCAATGCTTTTGTGTATAAGTTTTAGACTTAATCATCATTAAAATTTAAAGAGAAATAACCTGTTTGTTTCTCTTTTTTATTAAAACCAATTTTTTAATTATTTTAAAATACAAATAAGAAGTTTCACATCACCTTTTTTCTTTCTAATAAACCTAAAATTGCGCAATCGATTACAAAATTTAAAATTTACCGACAGTGCAGGATAATTTATATTTTGAATTAATTTAGATTGCGATTATAAAAGAAAGTATTTTAAACTAAGTAATATTCCGACGTCATGAAAAAATTAGTATTCCTACTACTTACATCAATATCGATTACATTATCTGCACAATACAAACCGTGGACTTCCGCAAAACAGCCTTTAAAGGAAATCAAAGCCCTCAAAAAGCAAATCAAAAAACCTGAATTCAGAAAATTTGATTACTTAATTACAGATTTCGGAGCGGTTGGGGATGGAAAAACAAAAAATACCGAAGCTTTCAAAAAAGCGATTGAAAAATGTAATGCTGAAGGTGGCGGAAGAGTTGTCGTTCCGAACGGCGTTTTCTTAACGGGAGCAATTTATCTTAAATCGAATGTCAATCTTCATTTAAGTGACGGTTCTACGATTTTATTCAGTCACGACAGCAACGACTACCCTATCGTTTTCACGCGTTGGGAAGGTATGGAATGTATGAATTATTCATCTTTGATTTACGCTTACGAAGAAGAAAACATCGCCGTAACCGGAAAAGGAACTTTAGATGGAAATTCTGACAATGACAATTGGTGGTTCTGGTGCGGTGCTACAAAATATGGTTACAACGAAACTCGTCCAGGAAGACAAAATCCAGCCCGTGCGAAACTTCACGAATATATGGCGCAGAGAAAACCTGCAAGAGAAAGAATTTTCGGGGATGGATGGTATTTGAGACCTAATTTCGTTCAGCCTTACAAGTCGAAAAACTTCTATATGGCGGATGTTTTGGTTAAAAATTCTCCAATGTGGAACCTGAATCCTGTTTTGTGTGAAAATGTTTTGATTGAAAGAGTAAAAGTCATCAGTCACGGACCAAACAACGACGGTTTCGACCCTGAAGCCTGTAAAAATGTATGGATTAAAGATTCCTATTTCGACACAGGAGACGACTGTATCGCCATTAAATCCGGAAGAGACGAGGACGGAAGAGACATTGGAAGACCTGCCGAAAACCATATCATCGAAAACTGCGAAATGAAAGACGGTCACGGCGGTGTTGTCATTGGAAGTGAAATTGCAGGAGGTGCGAAAAACATTTACGCCATCGGAAACGTAATGGACAGCAAAAATCTTGATCGTGCTTTAAGAATAAAAACCAGCTCAAGCCGTGGCGGAATCATCGAAAACGTATTTTTCTACAACACAAAAGTGGGCGCTTACAAAGAAGCAGCCGTTCGTTTCAATATGCACTACGAAAAGCCTGGAAACCACATTCCGACGATGAGAAATATCTGGGTGGAGAATCTAACCGTTGACAAAGGCGGAAAATATGCAGTTTTTTCTGATGCTTACGAATCTTCTCCTGTAACAGACTTCACAATGATTAATGCTAAAATGGTGGGCGTTCAGATTCCTTACAAAGTGGATTATATGAAAAATGTGACGTTGAAAAATGTAACTGTTAACGGACAACCTTTAACTGAGTTAAAACCGTAAAAAAAATTATTCAGAGTCTGCATAAATAAAAAAACACAATGTTTTTAAAAATTATATTGTTTAAAAGTCCACAAAGCCGCTTCGCTTATAAAAGCATTATAAGTTTTTCACAAAGAATCTTTTATAAGCGAAGCGGCTTTGTGAGACTAAAATTATTAGATGATTATCAAAACTCTTTGTGAGCTTAATGTTCAAAAAATTGATGTGATAGAAATGAATACAGAATATTTTAACAATTAAAATGCGAAGAAAAACCATTTTCGCCGGACTCATCATTTTATCGGCACTCTCCCATTCTTTTGCCCAATCAAAACATTGGCAGAACAACGAGCGTGAACTGCATTATAAACAAGACAAAGGTGATTTTTTATTGGTCAACGGAAAATACCGTTTCAATCGAGCTTTGTACGGAGATAATCGTGCATCGAGAGTTGAAGCGGGAGACTTGCCGGAATTTGCATTGTATCTTCCGGGAATGGGCGGAAATCTTCAGTTCGTCATTCAGAAAGGAAATTCCATTAAAAAATTAATTCAGGCTAATAAAATTGAAACCCGTTATCGTCCGGGAACGATGCTTTATGAAATCAAAGACCCGATTCTTGGAAACGGAACCTTGAAATTAACCGTTTTGGCTCAAGCGAAAGAAGAAGGTTTGGTTTTAAAAATGGAAACGGTCAATATAGATTCGTCAACGAAAATCTATGCGGTGTATGGCGGTGCGAGCGGAACGACTTTCAGCAGAAACGGAGACATCGGCGCAGACCCGGAATCCGGATTTTACTTGTTGCCTGAATATTGCCTGAATAACCAGTTTCAGCTTAATAAAAATCAATTCCAGCTTAATTATTTAAATAAGAAAAAAGAAACTCAAATTGTCAGTGGAAGTTTTTCAAATGTAAATTTATTACAGCAAACCGATGCTCAAACTTTAGAAAAACTGACTGAGTTTACTCAAAATAAAACAGACAAATCACCGATTGTTTACGCTTCCTATTCTTCGCAAAAACAACCGATTTTTATTCAGATTGCAAAGGGGAAATCAGCCAAAAACTTTTCGGATGAAGACTTAAAAAACATATTTAATGAAGCTGAAAAAGCTCGTTTAATCTTAACGAACAGAATTCAGTTAAAAACTCCGGATGCAGATTTAAATAATTTCGGAGCCAATTTAGCCGTTGCCGCCGACGGAATTTGGGAAAGTCCGACCTTCCTTCACGGCGCCGTTGCGTGGAGAATGCGACTGAATGCTTGGAGAGGCGCTTACACAGCCGATGCATTAAGTTGGCACGACCGAGCAAAAGAACATTTTGAAAGTTATGCGAATTCGCAGGTTTTGAAGCCCGATTCTGCGCCAGTAGAAATGGATACATTGCTTCATTTGGCGAGAAGTGCGGAGAAAATGGGGACTTCTGTTTTTTCAAGCGGATATATTTCCAGAAATCCGAATGACAACACGAAACCGCATCATTACGATATGAATCTAGTATTTTTTGACCAGCTATTTTCGCATTTCAATTACACGGGCGACAAAGAATTTCTGAAGAAAATGTGGCCAACGATGGTTCGTCATATGGATTGGGAAAAACGAAACTTCAAACGTGGCGATTTGTACGATGCATATGCGGCGATTTGGGCGAGTGATGCGCTTCAATATTCGGGTGGAAAAGTGACCCATACTTCGGCATATAATTACAGAGCCAACCGTGAAATGGCGAAGCTGGCAAAAATTATTGGCGAAAATCCGCAACCTTATGAACAGGAAGCTGATGCGATTTTAAAGGCAATGAAAAACGAACTTTGGATTAAAAACAAAGGCTATTTTGCTGAACATAAAGATGCTTTGGGCAATCAAATCGTTCACGACAAACCGGGAATCTGGTCGATTTACCACGTTTCAGATGCGTTTATTTTGAATGAATTTGAGGATTATCAGAACTTACAATACATCAATAATCACACACCGAAAATTCCTATTACGGTGAAAGGTGCGGATCAAAAAGACTATTTTACGTTAGCGACGACCAACTGGCAACCTTACGACTGGTCGATTAACAACGTCGCTTTGGCGGAAAATTTACAGACCGCTTTGGCGTATTGGCAGGCCGGAAGAAATGAGGATGCGTACCAACTTTGGAAAGGAAATCTGGTTGAATCGATGTATTACGGCATCAGTCCGGGAAATTTTGAGCAACTGTCTCATTATGATGCATTTCGTGGCGAATTGTACCGGGATTTTGCCGACCCGATTGGTGTCGCTTCACGAACTTTGACAGAAGGACTTTTCGGAGTTAATCCGAATTTATTAGAAAATAAAATCAGCATCAAACCTGGCTTCCCAAAAGATTGGAATTCTGCAGAACTGAAACTTCCGGATTGGGAATATCAGTTTAAAAGAAGTTCGAAAAAAACGGAATATTTATTTAAATCGAAATATCAGAATCCTGTTTCTTTGGAAATGCAGATCCCTGTGAATGATTCCAATATCAAATCGGTGAAAGTGAATGGTAAAAAAGTGGATTGGAAAGTTAAACCTAATTCTATTTTACAGCCGATTATTCAGTTTGAAACGCCGAAAGGAAAAGATTTTAAGATTGAAATCAATTATTCCGGTGAAGAACTGAAAAACGAACAGACAGATTTTACTAATTATATTTCAGAAAATCTTCAGTTGAATTTCGATTCAAAAAAGAAAATTAAAGATATTGTTGACCCACAAGAATTGGTTAAAAATCGAAATGGAAATCAATTTAATTTAATTCAGGAAGAAAGGAAAGGGACTTTTTTCGTTCAGGTTGAACAAAACGGAACAACTTGGTGGCAACCTGTAAATGTTGACATTCGTTTTCCTTTGGAGACAAAATGGGCGAATAAAAAACTACAAATTCAGTCAAAATCACCGAATCCGATTAATGGAAAACTGAGCATTAATGGTTTAAATAAAACTTTTACCATTCAGAAAAATCAAAATACATTAATTGAAATTCCTCTAAATTATTTAAGCAAAGGAACCAATTCCATAGAACTCGAATACAACGGAATTAAACAAAATATTGAAATCACAGACTGGGAAATTGAAAACCAAGGTCAGTTCAATAATATTTCTTTAGCATCAAAATACAATGAAAAAGTAACGGAGATTTTCAACCAAAAATATCTTTCACCAAGATTGAAAATCCCTACGCTACAACTTCCTTGGCAGGGAATTGGAAACTGGTGTTATCCATTGATTACAGCTCAAATCGATGACAGCGGATTGATGAATAAAAGAAAAAACAACAAAGTTGATTTTCTTGGAATTCCATTTTTAATTGATAAAACAGATAAAAATATTGTGTTCGCAAGTCAGTGGGACAATTATTCTGATTCTATTGAAATCCCTTTGAATGGAAAAGGAAAGAAAATCTATTTCCTGATGGCTGGTTCTACCAATCCGATGCAGTCGCAGATAGTGAATGGAAAAATTACGGTTCAATATGCTGATGGTTCAACTTCAGAATTGGAGTTGAAAAACCCGACGAACTGGTGGCCGATTGAGCAGGATTTGTTTGATGACAATTTTGCTTTTGAAATTCCGGATGATAAAATTCCGTATCGTGTAAAATTAAGAACCGGTGAATTGTACAAAGGCGGAACTTTGAATAAATATTCGAGCATTAAAGGGTTTACAGACCGTCAGGTTGATGGTGGAGCTGCCACTATTTTGGATTTACCAATTGATGCGAATAAAGAATTAAAATCTGTGAAATTAACGGCAGTGAGCAATGATGTGGTAATTGGAATGATGAGTGCCACGGTTTTGAGATAAATTAAATGCCACGAATGCACGAATAGTTGAATGAAAATTTTGTGCATTAGTGGCTGATAAAAATAAATGATTAAATGATTTAACCGCAAAAGGTTCAAAAGAAATGTTTGAAAATAAGAAATTCAAAAGTTTGCAAATGTATGATTTTCCATTCTCGTTTTGCCATCTTTTGAATAGCTAAATAATAAGAGAAATCTTTTGTCTCTTTTGCGGTTAAAAACAAAATAAATTTAAAAATGAAGAAAATTGCAATATATCTGAGTCTTTTCTGCATTGGATTTTCATCCCTGAATGCTCAGAAAATCGACCGTAAAAAAGTGGTTCAGCGACATAATGTGGTCAACACAAAAGCAGATACTTTATCAACTTTAACAGTTGGAAACGGGAAATTTGCTTACACGGTTGACATCACCGGAATGCAGTCGTTCCCTGAATATTACAAAAACGGAGTTTCTTTGGGAACGCAGTCGGAATGGGGCTGGAACAGTTTTCCGAATACTGAAAATTTCAAATTTGAGGAAACTTTAAAGCCTTACGATTTTAATAATGACGGTCGAAAAGCGTTGTACAGTGTGCAAATCAAAGAGCCGGAACGCAATAAAAAGGCAGTTGAATATTTCAGAGTCAATCAACATCGTTTGCAACTCGGAAATGTCGGGATTGAACTGATTAAAAAGAACGGTCAGAAAGCGCAGGTTTCAGATATTCAAAACATCAATCAGAAAATTGATTTGTGGACAGGAATTATCACCAGTGAATTTTCTTTAGAAGGAACTCCTGTAAAAGTCTGGACGGCTTCTTTCCAAAATTCAGACAAAATCGGGGTGAAAATTGAGTCTGATTTAATCAGTCAGAAAAGATTAAAGGTTTTTGCAAAATATCCTTATCCGAGCGGACAGTTTTTGGATGAAGCAGCTTTTTACGGAAATGCTGATAAACATTCAACAAAAATCATCTCTTCAAATTCAACTCAGGGATTGATTGAGCATAAATTACAGACTGCAGATTATTTTACTCAATTATACTTCACCGATGGGAAATTGAGCGAGGCTGGAAAACATTATTTTGTGTTCGAACCTTCTTCAAAAAGCAAAAATTTAGAATTGACGGTTGAATTTTCAGAAAAAAATCAGAAAACTTCAAAAACTTTATTTGCAGATGCTGAAAAAGAAAGTATTTCAGGATGGAAGAACTTTTGGGAAAGCGGTGCAGCTGTGGATTTTGAAGGAAGTACAGATAAAAGAGCCAATGAACTGGAGCGCAGAATTGTTTTGTCAGAATATTTAACGAAAGTTCAGTGTGGAGGAAGCAATCCGCCACAGGAAACAGGTTTGACATTCAACAGCTGGTATGGAAAACCACACACCGAAATGCATTGGTGGCACGGCGTTCATTTCGCTTTGTGGGGAAGACCGGAAATTTTGGAAAAGCAATTGGATTATTATTTCAGGTCGTTTGAAAAAGCAAAAAAATTAGCGGAAAGACAAGGTTATAAAGGTGTTCGTTGGATTAAAATGTCGGATAATGAAGGAAACGAAAGTCCTTCTTCCGTAGCCGCATTTTTGATTTGGGAACAACCGCATTTGATTTATATGACTGAGCTTTTGTACCGTCACAACAAAGACAAAAAAGTTTTAGAAAAATATAAAGATTTGGTGTACGAAACAGCAGAATTTATGGCTGATTTTGCAACTTACGATAAAGAGAAAAACCGTTATAATTTAGGAAAAGGTGTCATTCCAGCACAGGAAGTTTTCCCTGCGAAAGATACTTATAATCCGACTTATGAAGTGGCGTATTGGGATTGGGCATTAAAAGTAGCGCAACAATGGAAAGAAAGATTAGGTGAATCGAGGGATAAAAAATGGGATGATGTGATTACAAAATTAGCTCCGCTTCCGGTTCAGGACGGTGTTTATTTATCCACAGAATCAGCGAAAGATTCTTTCACTTTTCCAAAATGGATGACCGACCACCCTGCAGTTTTAGGAGCTTTGGGAATGGTTCCCGAATCTCCGAAATTGGATAAAAAAATAATGAAAAACACGCTCGACATCGTTTGGGAAAGATGGAACTGGGGGCACACCTGGGGTTGGGATTTCCCGATGACCGCGATGAATGCCGCAAGATTGGGACTTCCAAACAAAGCTTTGGATGCTTTATTTATGGATGTTCAGACGAATACTTATTTGAAAAACGGACATAATTTTCAGGATGGAAGATTGAGAATTTATCTTCCCGGAAACGGTGGAATTCTGACGACCGTTGCAATGATGCTTGAAGGTTGGGATAGCTCTACAGGACAATTCCCAGGATTCCCGAAAGACGGAACCTGGAAAATAAAAGCGGAAGGGTTCAAAAAGATGCCTTAAAAAAATTCACATTTATATTAATCGAAGTCTGTCCTGAAAAGGGCAGGCTTTTTTGTTGGAGAGTTGGAATGTCGAAGTGTTTTAGAGTTTAAAAATCTTATAGTTTAATCTTACGTTAAGAAATTGGTGATTTTAACAATATTAAACATTAATAAAGCAAAAATAAAAACTCATTAAAAATCAACGAGTTAAAAACAATTTCCTATTTAAACATGACGATTATCAGTTATCATATTTTTTTGTAACTTGTCTTCTGTCACAAAATCATTTTTTGAAATTAAATTTTGTTAAACTAAAATAAATTTCATTACGACAAGTCATGGCTGAAACATTCGAAATAAACATCAACGAAAACTCCAGGGTTCCAAAATACAAGCAGATTGTAGATTCTATTCTGAACGGAATTGATGGTGGCGAAATCAAGATCGGAGAGAAAATTCCTTCTATCAACGAACTTAGCGAATCATGTTTTCTTTCAAGAGATACTGTAGAAAAAGCTTATAAAGAGCTTAGAAAAAGACAGATCATCGAGTCGGTAAAAGGTAAAGGATATTATATTTCACGCATCAACAAGAATGACAGCATCAATATTTTCTTTCTGATCAACAAACCGAGTACCTACAAAATGATGATCTACAATTATTTTGTGAACGCTATCGGTAGCAAAGGAAATGTAGAAATGTACATTTATCATTGTGATGAGACCCTTTTCATCAATTCACTCAAAAAAAATCTTGGCGGTTTTGATTATTATGTGATTATGCCGCATTTCCGAGATGAACAATCAAAGCATACCAGTTCTACCAAAGAAATCATTGAAATTATCGAGAAAATTCCGAAAAACAAATTATTGATGCTTGATAATACGAAACCCGATATTTCAGGAGAGTATGGTTCAATATTTCAGGATTTTGAGCATGATATTTACAATGCTCTAAAGGAAGGGTTAAACAAAATACAGAAATACGAGAAGATCATATTGGTTTATCCCGATAAAGATATTCATCCCTATCCTTTCAGAATTGCGCGTGGATTTGAGAAATTCTGCAAAGATTTTAAGCTTGATTATGAAATTCTTGATGAAATTTATCCCGATATGGAATTACAGGACAAAGATATTTTCATCACAATTCGTGAGCGTGATCTTGTGAATTTGGTAAAACAAATCAGACAGAAAAATCTTAAATTGGGCGAAGACATCGGCATTATTTCTTACAATGAGACTCCTTTGAAGGAATTGCTTGGAATTACCGTAATTACAACAGATTTCAAAGCAATGGGAGAATCTGCAGCTTATATGATTTTGAAGAATAAAAAAGAACAGGTGAATAATGTGTTTAAATTTATTCAAAGGGATTCTCTGTAATTAAATATTTGTTTCAATTTATAATAACAAAATGCAATCGATTGCATTTAAAACATTTATTAATCAATTCAAAAAATATAGTATTCAAATCATGTTTAAAAAAATAATTTTTGCTTTCAGCTTTTTACTAGTAATTTCTATTTCTGCACAAAAGAAAAATGATCAAGCTGTAACAGAAGCTGTAGAAAAACTAAGATTAGCTATGGTCAGCGGCGAAAAATCTGCTCTGGAGTCATTAATTTTACCAGAACTGACTTATGGACATTCTGGAGGACATATTGATGATGCGGAGGAATTTGTGGATAAATTGGTCAACAAAAAATCGGATTTTGTAACCATTGAAATTACCAACCAAAATGTACAGATTGTAGGAAATACAGCGATTGTGCGTCATCATTTATATGCTACTACAGCGGATTTAGGCAAAGCTCCCGGAGATGTAAGTCTGGATATTGTTTTGGTTTGGGTTAAAATGAAAAAGGATTGGAAATTGCTGGCGAGACAAGCAGTAAAAGCTGAGAAGAAAAAATAAGTCATCTATTTAGGGAGAAACTAAAATTCGCAAACTCAGGGTTGCGAATTTTTTATTTTGAAGCATCTTGTAAATTTTGCTAAAGCCAATTGAAAATTTCATAATAAAAAAACGGGCTAAAGCCCGTTCCTATTGAATATTGATTCAGTAATATATTTATTTTATAGAATATTGGGCAACTTCCAGCCTTCAACTTCTAACTCTCACCCAAAAAACTATTTTACCCTGAAATTCTGTAACTGCTCCGGTTTATCACAGCAAACCTGTTCCATAACCTGTCTGAACTGCATTTTCAGCATTTCAATAATGTGATCTCCGCCTTTTTCGCCTAAAGCTCCGACTGCGTACATAAATGTTCTTCCCATAAAGGTAAATTCAGCACCACAACTTAAAGCCCTGGCAACATCCGGACCGGTTCTTACACCACTGTCCATCATTATTTTGATCTGACCTTTATATTTTTCACTGATTTCTTTTACTACAGCGATCGTAGATTCTCCTGCATCAAGCTGTCTTCCGCCATGATTGGAAATAATCATTCCGTCAAAACCTAAACGTACTGCTTCTGCGGCATCTTCATCAGAAGCAACACCTTTAATGACCAATTTTCCTTTCCATTTATCGCGGATGGCTTTGATTCTATCAGAATTTAATCTTCCTGAGAAAGTAGAATTCATGAACTGTCCCAATTGTTTCACGTTCATGTTTTTATCCATATATTTCTCCATGGTTTTAAAGCTCGGAACGCCGTGTTTCAGCATTTCCAAACACCACTGAGGTTTTACCAAAGCCTGAGAAACATTTCTGAAATTTAGTTGTGGAGGCATTGCCAAACCGTTTCTGATTTCTTTGGCTCTGTAACCAAAAGTCGGAACATCTGATAAAACACAAAGTACATCGTAACCGGAAGCTTCACAACGGTCGAGAATATCGTCTCTCAACCATTCTTCTTTCGGATGATATAACTGATACCAGGCTTTTCCTTCCGTTAATTCAGCAATTCTTTCGATGCTGCTTGTTGTTACGGTACTTAAAATGAAAGGAATATTATGTTTAAAAGCTGCTTTTGCCAAAATTTCAGGAGCATTCGGCCACATTAACCCCTGTAAACCCACCGGAGAAATTCCGAAAGGTGCAGAATAGGTTTTTCCGAATAATTCAGTTTCCATATTGGCTTCTGCGTAGTTGTTGTTCAGATATTGCGGACGAAGCAAAACTTCACGCAATTCGCTTGTATTTCGGTCGCGGTTGATGTTTTCATTACAGCCTCCGTCCAGATATTCAAAGGCAAAACGGGGCATTCTTTTTTGAGCCCTTTCAATTAAAAGTTCAAGCGATGCATATTTGGTATCAAATGGAAATGCCATAGTTTGTTTGATGTTTGATGTTGGGTGATGGATGTTTGATAATTGATGATAGACAATACAAAATTAATTAATATGTATATTTTCATTTAACTTCCAGCATCTGACTTCCAGCTTCCAACAAAATTTATAAATTAAAAATTAAAGGTTGCAGCACTTTCATCTGATAATGCTGCTGTAAAAAAGTTTCGTCTATCTTTTTGTTGGAAATCACCATCGAAGCTCCCAATGCAGAACCCAACGGAGAATGGGTAGACATCACATTGTAATGCTGAAAATGATGCGACATGAGTTTCATAAATACATCATTGTCTGTAAATCCGCCGTCGATATAAATATTTTCAATGTCTGAATTTCCGATGGCATTTTTGATCGTGTGAATCTGTAAATCCATCAACTCAATCATCAGCTGATGATACGCTTCTTCAAATGTTGCAAAGGAGTTCAAATCTGTCTCGCTGATCATTTTTCTTTTTAAAATTATGCCTTCAAAACGGAAATACACCGCTTTATGCTTCATCAAACGCAGATACAAATCCTGATCGAACTGAACCTCTCTATGGAAACCATATTCTTTTCCATAATGAGCACACAGCTTTTCAACCTGAATTTTATATTCATTCCCCATGAAAAAACGGGATGCTTTTACACGTTTTCCATCGATTCTCATGTAGTTCAGGCAATTGTTTTCAATGTCTTCATCGGTTAAACTTTCATCATTAAAAGGATTCAGGGAAATACTCCAGGTTCCTGTCGAAAGCAGTAAAAACGGTTCTTTTTTACTTAAAATATAGGGTAAAAGTGCTGAAGAACTGTCGTGAATTCCAACACCTATTTTTATTTTTTTATTTCTGTACGAAGTATTAATACTTGCAGAAGTCGGAACAATCGGAGGCAATAAAGCATCGATTTCCTCTTCGTAAACCCAGTCGTGATAATCATTTTTATCGTAATCCCACAAATTTGTGTGGCAGCCTATCGAAGTAAATTCCGACACACAAATTCCGGTAAACAAATACGATAAATATTGAGGCAAATGTAAACTGTAGCGGATTTTTTTGAAGACTTCCGGATGCTTGTATTTTAACCAAAACAACTGCAATCCTGAATTGAGCATTCCTGCTTGTGGAGAAGCTGTTTCACGGGCAATTTTCAGTTTGCTTCCGTGTTCCTCATAGAATAAATCCAGTATTTCATCTTCCATCGGTTTTGTGTAATTGTACAAAGGCGTCAGAACATTTCCTTTCTGATCCAAGTGTACAAAACTTGCTCCGTACGTAGAGAAATTGATGGCTTTTACTTCAAAATTTTCATCGTCAAGAATGGCATTAAAATTATCTTTGATCCAGTTTTGCAAAGCGACCAGATCTTCCGTGGGATAACCGTCTTCATCAGTCGTGAGCGGCAATTCTGTATACTCACGAACAACTTCTTTGTAATTTTTATCAAACAGAAAAAACTTTTTGTTGGTTTTTCCAATATCAAATACGATGGTTACCTTTTTTTTGGACATTCTTGGATGAATTATTTATTTAAACACAAATAGCGCAAGTATTTTCACTAATAGCACTAAGTTGTTTTACTTTAATTATAAAAAAACAAAATCATTAAGGAGTGTTCAGACATCAAGTAAACTTAATATCCGAACACTTTTACCTTAACGAAACTATATAAGGATACATATAATTAAAAACTTTCGATTGCACCTGAAAGTTTAAATTATCAAATTAAAACAGGCTTATAATCCTGTTGCTTTTACATTCAGACCTCTTTCGGAGATTAATGTTTCTCTTACTTTAAGGTTTCTGTACGCTGCAATTGGGTCTAATGCAGCACCTGTCTGTAATCTTGCCGCTTTTAATAACGGACGCACATCTGTTCTGTACGCATTCTGCAAAATTTCCTGTGCACGAACTACGTCATTCTTCAATTGAGCATCTTTCAATGCTTTTTGGTCGACCAAAAGAGCCTGTGCATAAGCAATTAGAATCGCTTCCAAAGACTGAATTAAATCTTCCAAAGGATCTTTGATGTTGTGACTTGCATCAATCATCCAAGCCGGATAAGGGTTATTCGGATTGTTCTCGATTCCGTACACCAGTTCGTTGAAAATCAGGAATAATGCATAAGGTTTGATTGAACCTACCGTTAAATCATCATCTCCATATTTGCTGTCGTTGAAATGGAAACCTCCTAATTTACCTTTGTACATCAAAGTTGCAACGATTTGCTCAATGTTTGAGTTTGGTAAATGATGACCTAAATCTACCAAAGTATAGGCTCTATCTCCGCAAGCGTTTGCCAGCATAAAAGATGTTCCCCAATCCTGGATGGTTGTTGAATAGAAATTCGGTTCGTATGGTTTATATTCGATGAATAATTTCCAATCTTCCGGCATTCCTGCGTAGATTTCTTTTAAACTCTGTTCTGTTTTTGACAAAGCGGTCTGAAAATTTAATTGTCCAGGGAAACTTGCTCCATCGGCCAACCAAACGGTTAAGCTTTTTGAGTCTAATTCTTTCCCGATTCTGATGACTTCTTTGTTATGCTCTACTGCGTAAGCTCTTGCATCTTCATTTACCGTATTTAACGAACCAAATTTGTACGATTGTTTTGCGTTCGGCTGATCTTGGAATGTGTTTGAATTCATCGCATCGAAAATCAATCCGTGAGAAGCTGCTTTTTCTTTAATCGCTGCTACATCGCTTGGAATATCCCAAGGAATATGAAGAGAAACTGCTCCTGCAGAATGTGTTAAAGCGTGAATTAATCCTACATCATCTAATTTTTGTTCTAAAGAAGAGGGTTCGCCGCCGTAAGAAAATCTCCCGAAACGGGTTCCGCCTGCTCCCAAAGCCCAACTTGGAATTGCTACTTGGAAGTCAGCGATTTTGTTGACAATCTCAGAAACGTTGGCTCCTGATTTTGTTAATTTATCTGATAAATAAGCGAAGTCTGAATTGAAATTTTCAACCTCGTTTTTATTATTTTGTTCAATGATATCTTTTCCTATAATCATATTTTGATTTTTGATTAGCCTTGTCTAGGTTTTGAATCTTGACAAGGCTAAATTTATTGTCTAAATTAGTACTAAATATTTTATTTTCGTTCCTTCAATTGCTTTCGAATCGCTCGCAGCCCGACCTGAGTGGAGCTCTTTTTGTCGCAGCGAAGCGGAGACAAAAAAGCGGGAACGGAGGGCGGATAAAGCTGCCCAAATAAATTGAAAGTTAAAAAAACTAGCAACTGACAACTAAAAACCGACAACCAAAAATATTATCTCGGGAACGCATTTGCCATTCCACCGTCTACATTGATGATATTTCCTGTAGATTTATCTAAAATCGCAACACACGCAAAAACTCCGTTGGCGATATCTTCCGGAAGAATAATTTCGTTCAAAAGATTTCTTTTTGCGTAGAATGCAGGCAATTCTTCAACGGTGATTCCGTTGGCTTTTGCACGGCCTTCTGCCCAAGAACCTTCCCAGATTTTGCTTCCAACGATTACGCCGTCAGGATTTACAACATTCACACGAATTTTATCTGCTGCCAATTCTGCCGCCAATAATCTCGTCATATGTTGTTGCGCTGCTTTTGCCGTTCCGTAAGCTACGTTATTCGGACCTGCAACCAAACCATTTTTACTTGCAATATTTACAATGTCGCCACCCAAATTTTGCTTTTTCATAATTTCTACACCGCTTTTTGACATTAGGAACTGACCTTTTACCAAAACATTTTCCAATAAATCCCAGTCTTTTGTAGTAGTATCTTCCAATGATTTAGAAATCGCCAAACCAGCTGAATGAACGATAATATCTACTCCACCAAAAGCCAAAACAGTTTCTTTGAAAGCATTGGCAATCGCTTCTTCACTCGTCACATCGCACCGAACAGCAACCGCCTGATCTTTGTTGTATTTTGAAGTTGCAGATTCTACCGCTTCTGTATTTAAATCGGTATAAACGACAACAGCACCTTCAGCAACCATTTTATCAGCAATTGCCTGTCCGATTCCGCCTCCGGCTCCGGTTACGATAGCAATTTTTCTTGACAATGGCTTTTCTTTCGGCATTCTCTGAAGTTTTGCTTCTTCCAACAACCAATATTCAATGTCGAATGCTTCCTGTCTTGGCAATGAAGTATATTCTGTAATTGCTTCTGCACCACGCATTACGTTGATGGCATTTACATAAAACTCACTTGCAACACGAGTCGTTTGTTTATCTTTTGAGAAACTGAACATCCCCACTCCCGGATAAATGATGATCACCGGATTCGGATCACGCATTGCAGGGCTGTTTGGATGTTTACAAGTTTCGTAATATTCTTTGTATTCTTGTCTGTATTGCTCGAAAAGTGGATTTAATTTTTCTAAAATCGCTTTAGAATCTGTTAAATCTTCATTTTTATCTAAAGTTAAAACTAAAGGCTGAATTTTCGTTCTTAAGAAGTGATCCGGACAAGAAGTTCCAAGCGGAGCCAATCTTTCCAAGTCGTTACTGTTGATGTATTCCAACACTACATCGCTGTCTGTGAAATGACCCACCATTCTGTTTTCGGAAGAAGCTAAACCTCTTAGTAAAGGCATAATCTGAGCTGCTTTTTCTTTACGCTCTTCAGCTGGAAGGGATTCTACTTTTTGTCCGCCAAAAACCTGACCTTTTTCTTCGATTTTTTTAGCGATATATTCAGAAGCCATTTCGATTACTTCCAAACTGTTGATATAAGATTCGTAAGAAGTGTCTCCCCAAGTGAACAGACCGTGGCTGCCTAACACAATTCCTCTGATTCCAGGATTATCGTTTAAACATTTTTCTAACTGTAAACCTAAGTCAAAACCTGGTTTTTGCCAAGGAACCCAACCCATTGTATCGCCCCAGATTTCTTTAGTTACCGCCTGACTGTCTTTTGCTGCAGCTACGGCAATTAAAGCATCAGGGTGAAGGTGATCGATATGTTTGAATGGAAGAAGTCCGTGAAGCGGCGTATCAATAGAAGGTGCTTTGCTGTCCAAATCGTAAATACAGTGATTGAAAAGGCCAACCATTCTGTCTTCGTCTGCCAAACCTTCGTATACATTTTTAAGATTTCTTAATCTTTCTGTGTACAAACCAGCAATCCCTTTTCTTGTCAACGTTCCGATGTCACCACCTGAACCTTTTACCCACATTACCTCAACATCTTCATTCGTTAAAGGATCTTTCTCGATGGTTTTGCAGCTTGTGTTTCCGCCTCCATAATTGGTGATTCTAAGGTCTGCTCCCAAGATGTTTGAACGGTATAAAAATAAAGCAACCTGGTCATCTCCGAAAGATGCTGCTTTTTCATCATCCCACAAATAGTCTACGTATTTGAATGTTTTTACTTTTTCCATTGATTTCTTTTGTTTTCTGAATTTTAACCCAAATTTAGACTGTCCTAATTTCTACAGCATCCCGTACTATACTGCTGAATCTATGATTTAAAGATAAATTAACAGTGACATTTATCATGTTTACGATTCAGCCGTACGGTATTTCATTTTAGGTTAATGGTGAATTAATATTATGATTTGGTGTTTTAAATATCTTAATACCCAGGAAGCTGAGTTAAGTTCGGGTTATCAACCATTGGATGACCTGCAGATTGCGCTGCGAACGGAAATAATTCTGTTTTATTTGGTACAAATCCGTAGAAAAGACCATCACCTCCACCCTGAATCCAGTTTGGATAAGTTCCTCCATTTTCTGCAGAACCAGTTGGTTTGGTGTAAATGATGTTTCCAATTTGTAATGTGTTTACCGCGCCTGTACTAAACCCAACTGTTCTTCTTGCATTAGCATTAAAAGTACTTGTATATGCCTGGAACATATTTACAGGGTACCATTTGTCATCAGCTGTTGAAGCCTGTCCGTTCGCTAATGCTATGCTTTTTAAAGTTGTTTGATATGCAGCATAGTTAGCTGAGTTCGTTGGGATTGCCGAAACCGTTGCAATTTGTGCAGGATCTGTAATATTAATGTAGGTTACTGCCAAGAAAGGATCCCCATAAACCTGTGCATTTTTATGAAATTTATAAAGACGAATTGCCGGAGTATTTGCATAAGCACCCGTTTTGTCTGACAAATTTTTCATTGCCTGTCTTGTAGCATTAATTTCACTTTCAAGTTTATTCATTCTGATTAAATCAGTACGAAGATTAAACTCACCGGCAAACTCCCATTTACGTTCCTGAACAAGAGCCTGCTCAAATGCAGCTTGACCACTTGGAACAGGCATTGAACCAATTCCTGCACGGTTTCTTACCTGCATCAATGCTGCAATTCCTTGCGCTGTAGGACCTCCATTTAGATAGTTTTGGGTTTCTGCATACATTAATAATACGTCTGCATATCTTATTAACGGAATGTTTAGGTTTCTTGCATCAGCCGCTTGTGGTTCTACGCACCACCCAATTCTGAATTTTCCCGGCATAATACATGAGAATGTAGTTCCTACATCCACAAATGTATCTCCGGCATTTCCATTATTTAAGAAATAAATACTATATGAGGTACAAGATACATCTCTTCTGGTATCTCCCGGAGCAAATGATAAGTAATAAGTGGGCAAGACAAACTGAAGCGCTTTACGGGAACCATATGTACCACCTCTTGTTCCCGGATGTGCATATACTCCAAATGCAGAGTTGGTATTTTGCCCATATTGAGCGATCTGCCAAATAATTTCATTATTAACTGCCGATAGATTTCTACGACAGAAATTAAACCATAAGTTTTCGAAACCGCTTTTTCCGCCCGAAGCCTGCATTAAAGAATGCCCTCCTCCATTTATGACAGCAGCTGCCGCATTATCTGCAATCTGATACAATTGCTGAACTCTTGCATTATCCGGACGACGCGACATTGTTCCCGGAGTTGATGAATTTAAAGGCCAACGCAGTGAATATCCTGCTGCATATAAAGCAATTCTTGCAAGCAAAGCATTAACTCCTGATTTTGTTAATCTTTCAGTGGTAGGAAAACCAGGTTGTCCCAAAGTAGGCATCGCATTTACAGACTCCTGAAGGTCAGCGATAATATGATCATATATTTCATCACGTGAAGCACGTTTGGGATATAGTGTGTTCGGATCATTCGGATCAAGCTCTAAAAGCTGTTTCCAGATTGCCGGAACATCACCATAAACTCTGATTAGGTTATAATAGCAATAAGCCCGGATAGCTTTCACTTCAGCCAGTAAAGCATCACGTTTTTCACTTGCAGGCATCTGTCCTAATCTGCTGATTGCAATGTTCGTTCTTTCAATGGATGCATACATTGCCGCATAAATTCCTGTAAGTGTATTTGGCGTGTACGCATCATATTGATAATTACAGATATTATACTTTGAATTATTGGTAGAACCGTCTTCACTTGAATGAATTACCGTATCACCAGCTCCCAACTGATAGTACATTTCTGTAGGAACCAAACTTCTGTAGCATCCCTGAACAAACATATCTGCAGTTGTAAGATCTGCAAATACTGATTCTGTATCGGCGGCATTATATGCAGGCTGATCTAAAAAATCGTCACTACATGAATTTATCATTTGTGATGCAACGATTAAAGACGGAATGATGATCAGTCTTTTTAAAAGTTTTAATTTATTGTTAGCATTTTTCATGATCTGAAACATTTTTTACTTAGAAGGTTAAATTTAAACCAAGAACATAACTTCTTGAACGTGGATAGGTTGAACTATCAAATCCAGGGGTAACCGCAACACCACTTGCTGCTGTTACTTCAGGGTCATAACCTGAATATCCTGTAATTGTTGCCAGATTATTAACGGTAAAATAAATACGTGCATTGGTAAGCTTCACATGCTCTAAAAACTCTCTTGCAAAGCTATATCCTAATGTTACCTGCGCAATTCTAAGATAAGAACCATCTTCTACATAGTATGATGAAGGATAAGTAATATTTTGAGAGTTTACACCACTCAAACTCCAAAGACGAGAACTTTCATCAGGATTCAGTTCTCTCAATCTAGCAAGGTTATTGGTAATTAAACCCGTATTAGGATCTATCAGACGGTAGTAATTATCTCCAAATTCTGAAGGTACGTTCTGAAACATTGCATAAGGACTCAAACTGTGCTTGGTTGCATTATAAATATCATTTCCTACACTGAATTTCATGAATATATTAAGATCAAAACCTTTATACGAGAAATTATTACTGATACCTCCTATGAAATCCGGAGTACCATTACCAATTTTCTGCATTTTTCTTGTAAACTGGTCACCTTTTTCGTTGTCTGCAGCAAACTTCATATCACCTGGCTTTGGAGTTCCTGTAGCAGGTTTTACAACACCTGGTTTCAAACTAAGAGATCCGTCTGCATTCTGAATAAAGTCATCAGTAGTATATACTCCCTGATAAACATATCCATACATATCTCCTAACTCTTCACCTACTGTAGCATAATAAGTAACCATACCGGTTCTGTTTCCACCCACACTGAATGTTCTATTGGTTTGTCCCTGCTCAAGAGACATTACTTTGGATTTATTAAATGAAATATTGAAATCTGTTGACCATCTGAAGCTTTCAGACTTAATGTTAACAGTGTTTAAAGTAAATTCCAAACCTCGGTTTCTTAAAGAACCAATATTCTGATACTGTCTTGAATATCCTGTTGAAACCGGAAGAACGCTTTGTAGTAGCATTCCGCTCACATTATTGTTATACCATTCTGAAGTTAATTTCACTCTGTTATTAAATAATGCGATATCTATTCCCAAATTGGTAGATTTCAGCTCTTCCCATCTCAGTAAAGGGTTGCCTAAATTTGTACTTGTTACATATGCAGGATTTCCCGGTGTATTATTAATCGGATAATCGGTCAGTGAAAGATTCGTTACAAATAAATTGTTTCCGATATCATTATTACCAGTAATACCGTATTCAAATCTTAATTTTAAATCGTTAATGAATTTTTCAATTTTAGAATCCTGCCAAAAACTTTCTTGAGAAACACGCCATGCTGCTGCTACAGAAGGAAATACACCCCATTTATTGCTTGGCCCGAACTTAGAAGAACCATCTCGGCGCACAGTTGCTGTTAATAAGTAGCGATCATCATAAGTATAATTTACACGTCCGAAGTAAGACAATAAACTGTTGCTGGAACGACCTGACGATTTTTCCTGTACAAAAGCATTAGATATATCATCCAGTCCAAAGTTGGGGAATGGGAACTTGGTTAATCGCATGCTGTTATTTTCAGATTGTGAATAAACAATCTCGTAACCCAACAATGCGTTCACCCTATGCTTTTCTGCAAAAGTTTTGTTAAAGGTTAAAGTATTAGTGATCTGATATCTGTAAGACTCACTATTCCCGATACTTCCATTAATCCCTGTGTTTACCGGATCTGTAAGATAAGCTCTTGAATTTTCGTCTGAGAATGATGTAGATTTGCTTTGGTTCCAGTTATACTGACCTGCAGTTCTGAAAGTAAAGTTTTTCAGGAAGTCAAACTCAATCCCAGCGTTGGCAATAAATGTTCTGGAACGGTTGTTTGAAGTTGACGCATTGGTTTCCACAAAAGGGTTTTCTGTATCGAAACCTGAATCAAGACTTGAGAAATCTGGGAAAGTCTGTGTATTGAACAGCTGATCCTGGTTAAAAAGAGTACCTCCCGTGATCGGCTGAAGAAGAATTTTTTTCATTCCGCCATAAGCCCCCCCGCCATTCGTAGAGTTTGAATTAAACATTGAGTTAAAATCTACTCTAACGCCTTTGTATAATTCCGAATTGATATTTGCGCGCAATGAGTTTCTTGTTTCACTGAAATTTTGTAATAAACCATCCTGCTTATTGTAGTTATAACTGATGAAAGCCTGAGTTTTTTCGTTTCCGGTAGAAATGTTTACATTCTGATTCTGCGTTAAACCAGTTCCTCCTAACATTTTGTCTTGCCAGTCTAATGCTGAAGCTGATGCATAACGATCGGAAATTCTGTTGAAAGCACCTGCATAAAACCCCGGCGTATCTAATGGAAGACCATTGTCAAAAACACTACTCCAACCTGTCATTTTATTCTGAAGCTGCGCAAATTCGTATTGATATTTTACGTATTGCTCTGCATTGGAGATCATATCCAGTTTTTTAGAAAGCATATCAAACATCATGAAAGAATTATAATTGATGGTTGTTCTGCCTTTTTTACCGCTTTTAGTTTTGATAACGATAATACCGTTTGAACCACGTGCTCCGTAGATTGCAATCGCAGAAGCTCCTTTTAGTACATCAATACTTTCAATATCATTCGGGTTGATTACATTTAATGCATTATCCAGCTGGAAACCGTCTACAATGTACAAAGGAGAGGTGCCTTGTGTAATTGAAGCTCCTCCACGAATGGTAACGTTTGCACCCGCTCCCGGAGCGCCGCCTGAAGTTACAATATTCAGACCTGAAGCCCTACCCTGTAAAGCTTGTAAAGCATTCATCGCCGGTGTTGCTGCCAAATCTTTTGCCGATACAGAAGCTACAGAACCTGTTAAGTCAGATTTTTTTACTTTACCGTAACCGATGACAACTACCTCCTCGATATCTTTTGTATCTACTTTTGCAGTATCACTTACTGTTTTTTGTCCGAACATAAAGCCAGACGCAAGCAAAAACAGCGGTGCGATAAGCGGCTTAAAGTTCTTCTGTTTAACCATCAAAGACATATCTATTAATTTTTTATGTTACCAAAGTACACCGTTACAAAAACTTTGGCATCCTGCAATATCCTGCATTATAAAATTCATAATTTATCATAAATAAACACATAAAAACTAATATTAGGTACAAAAACCATCAATTCATTTATAAAAAGATAATATAAATATTAATTTTAAACTGAAACTGAAATATTATATATTAATTTTCTTAACCAAAAACTGTTGCCAGAATTCATTTTTAGTTAATACAAAAAAGCACTGAATTTTTCAGTGCCTTTGAGCTTCTAACTCTTAACTATATGAATATGATAAAAAAAAGTAAATTTTGTACTTTATTAAATTGAGAATTTTGTTATTCCAGATAAAAAACTTCCTCCAAACTGATACTTTTTGGAGAATTGTCTTCATTGGTCTGCATAATATCTTTGTTGTATTCCCACCAATTTTGCATGATCGGTTGCAACGGCAGATCTTTATATCGAAGTTCATTGCTGCACTTTAAAACACCAAATAAAATATGAGTTTCTTCGTCTAAAAAGATAGAATAATCTTCCACTCCAGATTCTTTTAAAAGAACTTTAAGCTCCGTCCAGATTTCTTTGTGCCTTCTCTTATATTCTTCTTCGAAACCTTGATGAAGAAACATTTTAAATGCGATTCTTTTCATCATTAAATTATCTCAACGAGTTCCCGTACCCAACAATTAAAATAGAAACAAACATTACCAGCATTCCTACTACAATCGTAGAGATTGTTTTCCTGGAAACCCCTTTCCATTCTTTGATGATAACGCCCCAAAGATTGGCAATTAAAATGATGAATGCCATGTGTAAAATCCATGAGCTTGGGCCGTTCCCCATTTTGCTTTCTCCCATTCCGTAGAAGAAAAACTGTAAAAACCACATCGTTCCTGCCAAAGCGCAGAAGAGAATATTTTTTACTGCAGGAACATTCTTTTTAGTATAATCTGTATAAGATTTATTTTTAAATGAAAGATAAAGACAGCCGATAAGGTTTGAAGCCATTCCGCCCCAAAGAACCACAACATACGTCACATTATTCTGAAAAAGAAACTCTCCCTGATTCGGATTTGCCATCTTCCAGGCTTCATTGGCAACGTTAGCCATTGGCTTCCCTGCTTCTAAACCAAAATTGAAACAAGCACTTAAAACCCCTGAAATAATGGCAACAATTAATCCTAAACCAAATTTATATTCCGTTTTCACCTCTACCCCGTGAGGATCAACAGCGTCTGTCTGAAGTTCTTTGTCTTTCATCACTCCCGCTTTTCCGCTGATGATGATCCCGATAACGCACACCAAAAGCCCTAAAAGAACCATTTTTCCCCACTCACTGGAAAGCATTAAGCCTATATTATCTTTTCCATCCTGCGGATTAAATTCATAATAAATAGAAGGAAGAAGCGACCCGATCACCATCGTTAAGCCCAGCATAATGCTGCTTCCTAAAGCAACGCCCAAGTAACGAACGCCCAAACCATACATGAAACCACCGATTCCCCAAAGTGCTCCAAACAAGAATGTGAAACCTATGATAGATGAAGATTCACTCTGAATAATGCCCCAAAAATTCGGAATTGTAAGAAATGCTGCTAAAGGCGGAACAATAATCCACGAAAACAAGCCCCCGATCAACCAAAAAGTTTCCCATTGCCAACCTTTTACTTTTTTGTAGGGCATATAAAAACTGCCCGAAGCAAAGCCTCCTAAAAAATGGAAAATTACTCCTAATAATGCATTCATAATTTATTCTAATTGATTGATGTTGAAAATTACCAAGATGAAACCGATTGCGCATCTTGTAGTGTCATGCTTAAAGTTTCGATAAAATAAGAATTTTCGCCAGGTCTTAAAAAAAACATTTAAACTACTATTTTCTTGGCAGTTATACTGATTTCAGATTTATTTTAAACCTAAAATTTTTCCCAAAACATAGAGCCAAGTTTATGATTTTAGCTTATCATACTAAAAATGTTATGAAATTGAGTTAACTGAAATGAAAAGTATACGAACTGTTTTTTTGCTAAGCTTGCAAAGTGATTGTTTAAAATGTTTTATTTTTTTCGTTCACATGGGCGCTCCGTTCAGCAAATCACAGCTGAAATTTTCACTAATCTGACTCGTCAATTTATAAAAAACCTGATGAATCATAAATCCATCAGGTCAAATTATTTCAGAAACATGTATTAAACTTGGCTCTTTTTACTTTTTACTTGGCTATTAAAGTCTTACTTTAATTTATAAACTTCACTCGCTGCCAAAAGGAAACATCCCAATCCGTAATCTTCAAAATCCGGAACTTTGTCTACGGCTAAAGGCTGTCCGTCTTTAGGCTCCTTTCCCGTTCCCTGAACCCATCCTAAAAATCCGTTGGGCTGAACAGAATCTTTCACCATCGCATTCCAGGCTTTAACCAAAACCGGTAAATAGGTTTTCTTATCAATTAATCCTTTGTTGATTCCATAGGCCATTCCGTACACGAAAAGTGCCGTACCTGTAGTTTCTTTGCCGCCAAAATTATTGGGGTCGTGCAAACTTACATTCCAGAATCCGTCCTGTCTCTGAAGCGGAACTAAAGCTGTCAACATATCTTTGTAGTCCTTAAGATATTCTTTATAGTGGGCATCAGATTTTGGAGTATCATCTAATGTTTTTGCCAAAGCCGCCACTACCCAACCGTTTCCACGGCTCCAATAGCAATCTTCACCATTCGGCTCTTTGTAAGGCGGAACAAAATCTTTATCTCTCCACCAAAGCTGATCTTTCGGATTGTATAAACCATTTCCACCGTGCTTGTATTTTGTGTAAGCGTACATTTCATAGTTTCTGTCGAAATATTTTTGCTCACCTGTAATTCTCCCTAATTTTGTAAAAATCGGCATCGACATTTGAAGCGCATCAATCCACCACCAATCGTCTACTTTTTTTGTGGCAATCATGCTGTCCATCGCAGCTTTTACATTCTTAATCCTTTCTGGATTTTTTCTGCCATCAATTTCATATAGATCAAGGTAGGTTTGTCCACAAGCCTGATGATCGGCATTTCTTGTATACGTTCCACGCTGTAAATTCCAATTGTGGCTATTTGCCCACGACATGGCATAATCGTAATATTCTTTTTTAGGATCTACTTTATATAATGCGATTAAACCCTCGTAATAAACAGCTCTCGTCCACAAATTACTTGGCCAAACCTTCTTTCCAACAATATCTTTTTTGGTATCGGGCCATTTGTTCATAAAATATTGATTCGTTCGCTGAGCAACTTCCAAAACTTCCTTCTTGTTGGGAAGAACAACCTTAGCATTTTTCTGTTTTTGAGCCGTACAAGAGGAAAATCCCCCAATGATTACGGCAAAAAAACCTGCTGTTAATAGTCTTTTCATAAGTATATATTTATTTTTCTATTTTCTTTTTAATCATAAATTTTTATTTGAAGCTTTTCCCGCTTTCCACTATATCTTTTGCTCCGCTTCGCTACACAAAAGGATGTCGTTGCAATCGGGGCTATGGCTCTTGTCCTCGATTTAAGCATTATGACATATCTGCAGAGTTTGTCATTCCGGTAGGAGTCTGGACTCGAATCTTTCCATTTTATTTTCTAATACTTTGCCTAGATTCCTACAGAATGACAAACTTTGAAAAATAAAAAGTTTAATCAGTTTTCATATTTATTCAAACATCAGAAACGAATTCACAATGAGTTATTTAATGTATTTTTTCAGGTCACAATCTTTTAATTGTTTAATACCTTTTGTTACCAATTCTGCATTTACAATGGCACCTTCTTTATTAGTGTGAGTATGATCTTTCGGAAAATAAACCTTCACTTTTTTGGCACCCATTTTTTCATATTTTTCGATAACCATCGTATTTAAATCTAAAAAATAAGCTCCGGTTTGTTGTGCCACTTCTTGAGCCCAAACTCCATAATGATCTTTTTCAATTTTCCCTTCTGCATTAAATTTATTTCTAGGAATTGGCGAAACGATAATTGGAATTGCACCTTTAGATTTCGCTTCATTCGTATATTTTCTCATGTAATGTCCGAAAGTATACACTGTTTCATTTACTTTTCTGATTGGGTTATAAATATCTTTAGACTCTTCTCCAATCCCTTTAATCGTACCTCGCGCTCTTAACGTATCCGCCAGTTCACCGCCATCGTTGTGACCAAACTGCATCAAAACATAGTCACCTTTTTTAATGGTTTTCATAATGGAATCCCATCTTCCTTCCGTTAAAAAAGTTCGGCTACTTCGTCCGCCTTTTGCATGATTCTGAATTTCAATTTTATCCGTATTTAAAAACAAATCCATAAAACTTCCCCATCCCCAAAGTGAATCTGCCCCTTTTCCTGAACCATTTTGTACAGTAGAATCTCCGATGATGTATAAAACCGGTTTGTTCTGATTTTTTTGAAATGAAGCTGTAATCAAAACAATTAAAGCTACAATCGGAACTAAAAATTTTATTTTCATAATTTATATTTTTTTTGAACACTAAGCTCACAAAGTTTCTTTTTAATTTTTTAGTTTTTTAGTTTCACAGAGCCACTATCGTTTATAGAAGCTCACTATGAAAATCTTTGATTTTCGAAACTTATGTGCTCTTCTTAAAAGTCGAATGACCAACTTAAATAACTAATGTGTCTAAAATCTTTTGTGACTTTTGCGGTTAAAATCTATTTCTTTTCCGTAAAAATATTCGGTTTCGGAACTCCCTTCACTGATTCATCCAGATAATAATCCGTATGCGGCGGTTGATTATACCCTACATTTTGCCAGACAATACTTAATCGATACTGCGGATTATGCATCAAAGTATACAAACGATGTTTCGTCGGAATCGTTGTACTGAAAATTCTTAATTCCTGATTATCGGCAGTTCTGTACATCACTTCTTCACGCCAGTCTCCAAATAAATCGGCAACCAGAGCCGGATTTTTCTTGGTTCCGTTATTCGATTCGCATTGGAAATCTTTGGCATCCAATAGGACATTTGATTTCTCTTTTTTCCAGTCCCATTTTGAAATAACGGTTCCGTCTAAAATTTCGCTCAAAAAATCACCATCCCAATAAATCCCCATATTTGCAGGTGGATTTTTATCGCTGATTTTTTTTCCTTTTGAGCTGTAAACTCCTTTCAATCCGGCTCCTGTCGCCCAACATTCCGAACCTTCATAACGGGGATCAATATTTAAAGACAATCCCCTTCCCGGTCCCTGAAACTTACTTTTCGAACTATATTCCAATGAAGGTAATTTCCATAGTACTTTTCCCGTTTTCCCATCCCTGAAATGAGCTCCTGCATCATCAAATCGCTCCTGAATATCAAAAATTTCCAATCCTGGATTGGATGGATCTAAATCTCCAACGTGTAAAGCGTCTCCGTGCCCATAACCTGTACTGTTCAACACTTTTCCGTCATCATCAACCGTCATTGCGCCGAAAACAATCTCATCTTTTCCATCATTGTCAACATCGGCAATCGTTAAATTATGATTTCCCTGTCCCCGATATTTTTTATTTTCTTCCGAGCTTTCGGTATCAAAAAGCCAGCGAAGACTGAGTTTTTTATCTTTATAATCCCAGGCTGCAATAGCTGTCCTGGTGTAATATCCCCTCGACATAATTACGCTTGGAGTTTTTCCGTCCAAGTAAGCAACAGCTCCCAAAAACCGGTCGATACGGTTTCCTTTGGCATCACCCCAGGTTTCGGTCATTTCTTCGTTGGTCGGATTCAAACTGCCTGCAAATCTGGGAACCTGATAATTGACTGTGTTTATTTCTTCACCTGTTTCTCCATTAAAAACCGTTAGAAATTCCGGACCGGAAAGAATCATTCCGTTTTCGTTGACGTAATTTTTGGTTGGATCTCCAATAAATTTTCCTTTTCCGTCTTTGCTTCCGTCGGCGGTTTTCATAACGATTTCCGCTTTCCCATCTTGATCTAAATCATACACCAAAAACTGCGTATAATGCGCTCCTTCCCTGATATTTTTACCTAAATTGATTTCCCACAAAAACTGTCCGTTCAGTTTATAAGCCTGAATAATCGGCGGATCTGTTTCTCCTTTCTGACTGTTATCGTGCGACCTTCCGGTTTGATGAAGGATGATTTCGTATTCTCCGTCTCCATCCAAATCAGCAACTGAAACGTCATTTGGCGTGTAACCTTGAGGAGTTTTTAAAGGAATTGAAAAATAAGGTTTTTGATTGGCTGTGTACTTTGCAAAATCTTGGTCAACGTCCTGATGTTCAGTATTTGATTTTACGAAATAGGTATAATTTTTTCCTTTGTCAGCGGTTTTATCCAAAAAATTGGTTTCATTGAGTAACGGCTTTTCATTCAGTTTTTTGGTCTGATTATTTTCTGTACGATACACATCGAAATGGGTGTTCTGAGCTTCCGTTCCCAGCAAACGCCAACTTATAAAAACGCCTGATTCTGCAGGAATGGCAACGATTCCTCTTTTCAGGTACTCCATTTGTCTTTGCGCAAAGAATGTTTGCGAAAGAAAAATAGCGGATGTAATGAAGATATATTTGATTTTCATAAATCTTATAAGTTTTGGCTAAAGCCGAATTTGAAACCTCATTTTTTTAAACGGGCTAAAGCCCGTTTCTACTGATTTTAATCCTTTTTAATTCCAATCCTTGTCAAGGTTTTGAACCTTGACAAGGATTTTTACGTAGAATCTCTCGCAGCCCGACTTGAGCGGAAATCCTTTTTTGCGTATTCTTTAAGTTCTATTTAGACTGAGATTTCTTGCAAAAAAGATTGGGAGCGGAAGGCGGTAAAAGCTGCCCAAATAATTCTAATTACACAACTTCAATCGATTGCACAAATTCAATTATTTTTTAGAAACCTGCTTCAGCAACCATTTTACCCATTCTTCAGTTCCCTGATAATTGGTGAAATCTGCCGGAAGTTTTTTGCCGTCGATATACTCGTTGTAGCACCACGGATCTCCCAATGCGAAAACGGTTCCTTTGACAACTTTTGCAATCGCTCCAATGTTCTTCCCTTCTGCCGTCAAAATGGCTTTGGCAGGAGCTTTTACGTCCATCGAACTTACTTCTTTCATATATAATTTTTGCTCGGAGAAAATCTCATTTCCAGCCGGAACCATTACTTTTCCCTGCTCAAATTCCCTTTTCTGAACGCGGTTGTAACTGTCATCATTAAAATGAATCCCGAATTCTCCCGCCAATTTGTTGAAATGTTCAAACTCAGAATTGCCGTTGTCGTTGCTCATCAAAACCAAAACACCGCCTTTTTTTACCCATTCTGTAAGGTTTTTGATGGAATTGGCATCAATAAGATTGGCTTTTCCTCCGTACGCTTCTTTGTCGATATCGGGATCAACAATGATGTAAATATTAGCGTTCTTCAAGTCTTTTTTGGAAGGAGCCGTCGTCAAAGTACTGATTTCTGCGCCTTGTTTTTGGAAAATTTCGCCCAGCAAAGAAAATCCTCCGTTGGAAGTGTCGTTCCACGTGTAATGCCAAGATTCAAGGACTTTGGTTTCTTTATTTTCCTTTTTTTCGTTGTTGAAAAAGTTATCCAAAACGACTTTCGGTTTGTTTTGGGCATTGGAAAATCCGAATGTGAGGAGCGTTCCTAATGCTAATGTTTTTACGATATTCTGCTTCATATCTATTTATTTTAAATTATTTGTTGGTTTTTCGCAAAGACGCAAGTTAATGAGAAAAATACTTTTTTAAGGCGCAAAGATTTTATCTTCGATAAAATTATTTTGTCACTTTTTCAACAAATAATGTTTCATTTTTTAATTTATTTTGAATAATGAATTGGAATTAATTGAATTTCGCCATCTAAACCTGAAGGTTGTACTTTCCAGTTGGAAGCATCGAACGGTTTGTAGTCGATGTTGACAAAATTAATTTCGTGGTAATTCCGCCATTGGATTTTATTCTGGTCCATATAACGGATTCGGTTGGCCATCAGGTTGGAAACCTCAATCTGAATGGTATTTTTTCCTTTTTTCAAATATTTTCCGACGTTGATTTCAAACGGAAGGCTCCAAACAATTCCTGCCTCCTGTCCGTTGATGATGATTTTTGCACTTTCATATAATTTATCGAATTTCAGTACAAAATCGTCGGCTTTTTTATTTAATTTAAATGAAGTGGTGTAAACTCCGGTTCCTGAAAAACTCTGCGTTGAAGAATCTTCAGTAAAGTTAGTCCAAGGTCGAAGTTGGTCTAATTTTTTTGATTTCGGAAGTTCGGGACCGCCATCTTTGAAAGTAAGTTGCCAAGGCTGATTTAAAACAATCGGAGTATCTGTTTTTTCAATATATTTCCATTTTGAAATTGAATTATCTGGAGTTTCTGAAACTTTTAAAATTAATGATTCTCCTGATTTCAGTTGAACTTTAACTGAATTATTCTGAATTTCAGCAACACCAAAATCTCCGTTTTCAGGAATCATTAAAGCAACCTGTTTTCCGATAAAATTCAATGGAATATTTTGATTGATTTCTTTTGACGTGTGATTGACTATGTAATAATATTTTCCACCGTCGAACTTTCTTCTGACGAATTTCAATCCTGTATCCGTCAGTTTTTCTCTTTCAATTTTTAAATATTCCAACGCTTTTTCAACATCAGAACTCAATACAATTTTTCCTTTTCCGAATGTGGCTGATTGTAAATTCCCGTCTTTCTGAAAAGGAATTTTTGCCCATAAAGATTGTAATTCGTTTCTTCTTTTTTCAAATTCAAAAAATCCCGGAACATTTTTCGGCTCGCTTTGAAAAATCACAGAAGCACCATTTTGAGCCAAGTTTAAAATGTTTTTTAATGTAGATTCTGAGAAATAATTCAGTTGAGGAATAATCAAAACTTTATAAGAACCGCCATTTTTAGAAACCTGAATATTCTGATTTTCAAACTTCGCTTCACCAATCATTTTATCCGAAATCATATCCAGAGAATACCCGGATTTTCCTAATTTCTCTAGGTTTTCATAAAATACAGTTGGATGCAGCCATTTTTCAATATTATGAATTTTGAAAGCCATATCCTTTCCTTTCGGATTTGCCCATTGGTCATAAATTGGCCAGTACATCAGGATTTCATTATCCGATTTTCCACTTTGTAAAACTGATTGTGTTCTTTCGACGTAAGAATTTAAACCTTTAATATTCGGCCACAAAGAATTCTCCGGAACGAAATTCGTCGAAGCATAAAACAACCAGCCCGGAAACTGAACATCAGCCGGCGTATACGTCGTTCCGTGATAAAAAATGTGATTAATTCCTGATAAAAAAATCTGCTCAGCTTCCGGTTTTACCTGCGACCAAGACGTTTTGAAATGTTCTGTCAGCCAGGTAAAAGATTCATTGGAAATTAAAGGTTTTCCTGTGATGTTTGCCGCCGAAGAAGCAAATTTCAACATATTGATGTCGGGAATTTCCTTTGTATTGATGTCTTCCAGATTTCTTCTCAGACCCTGAATATCAAATTTTGTACTTCCGAAAGTTTCAGATTCAGGAATATCGACTGCAGCGTATAAATCAAGCAAATTCCCCGGCGAACCGTGCGCCTGATTCGTATTTTTTGAGCTTTTGGAATGCGCCCAATTCGTGAAATTTTCTGTAAAATTCTGCAAAATCAGTTCGCTCATCGTTTCACGGTAATCGGATTTTATTCTTCCTGCCATCTCACTTTCATTATCCTCTACCAAATATTTAATGTAAGGAGCCAAATCGTAGCCTCTTCTTTTTTTGAATTCTTCTTTAAAATCAGAAGTCCAGTCTGCGCCATAAACCTCATAACTGTCATTGAAAAATGAACGGATTCCGTAATTTGAATTTCCAAAAGCTTTATCAAAAGTTTTCAGATAATCCTTCGTCGCGTCGGGAGAAAAATGGTCTAACGTATAGCCGTCACCACCCGGAGCGGCACGTTTTACTTTCTGTAAAGTTTTGCCCACAAAAACTGCGTAGACTATCCATTTTCCAGAGGTTGGTTTCCAGTTTAAAGTTCCGTCCTGAGTCACTTTATCTGTTAAAACTACAGCTTCATTTTTTTCATTGTAAGCGGTAACGATGTCTAGTTTTGTGGCCTTTAAATTCTTCTGTTTCTCGTCTTTTAAAACAATTTTCTCAGAAAATTTTTCATTGGGCTGAATGCTGTAAGTCTGAACAATCATTTTGGTTGCAGCATCCTGTTCATCAACTTGTGGTCCGCCGATTGGCCAGCCTGTTCCAACTGCCATATCAACACCCATTTTCAGACTTTTCGCTTTGTTGGTAGTGAACTGCAGCATTTTCATCCATTCCGGAGAAAGGTAATTGATGTATTTATTCTCAAATCCTTTTGCGCCATAAATCGGGACAATTTCTACTCCACCGAAACCTGCCTTGGAAAGGGTTGTCAATTGTTTGTCCAGACCTTTTTCGTCAACGGCACTTCCCATCCACCACCAACGCGTCCACGGTTGAGCGGTGTTGGTCGCCTTCGGCCACGGATTTTGTGCGGAGAGATTTCCGAAGGCAAAACAGATGACACTGAGTTTTATGATGTTTCTAATATTCATTATTAATTTTTTTTAAGTTTTGTCATTTCGAGGAACGAGAAATCTATTTAAATTGAGATTCTTCACTCCACTTCGTTTCGTTCTGAATGACAAACTGTATATCTTTATTCACAGCAATTAATTTCCATCAGGCTTTAAAGATTCCATAAAGACAGATTCCGGCCAATGGAATTTTTCAACATCATCGGGTTTATTGGGGTTAAAATTTTTATAATTCTTTGAAATGTATTTTTTTAAAGGTAAATTTTGGTCAACGATGGATTTTACGACACATTCCGCCAATTCATAAGCACCATATGGATTGAAATGAGTATCGTCTGCCAAGGCATTTGGTTGGTTTGGGTAAGCGTTTGCGGGATAATAGACAAATGCTTTCTTCGCTACCTCCGGTCCCATCGCTTCGAACAAAGTTTTGCTTAAGGCATTCAAATCAATCAAATCCACTTTTTCTTTTTTTGCAATTTCTCTCATTGCGTCAGGAAAATCGTCTAAAGTGTTGACGATTTTATTGTTTTCATCAAAAACTCTGCGGTTCATCGAGGTAACCAAAACGGGAATTGTTCCTAATTGTTTTGCTTTTAAAATCCACTCTTTTAATCTTTTTCTGTAACCCGATTTCATACTATTTCCAGATTTTTGGTCGTTGTGTCCAAACTGGATGAACAGATAATCTCCAGGCTTTATTTTGTTCCAGATTTTATCGACTCGGTGACGGTCTTCGAAGGCTTTTAAAGTTTCTCCACTTTCGGCATAATTGGCGATAACCACTTCATTCGGAACGAAAAAATACGGCAACATTTGACCCCACGACGCCCAAGGTTCATACTGCGCGTCTACAACCGTTGAATCTCCAGTGATGAAAATTGTTTTTGCGTTTTTGTTGGGTTGAATGATGACTGAACACACTTTCGGCGCTTTATCATTAAATTCAATTGTCAACAAATTGTCCCAATGTAAATATTTTGTTTCCCTTGGTTTTAATTTTACAATTCCGATTTTTTCACCGTTTTGATTTCTAATGATGCTATCTTTAACGTGAACGGTGATTGTTTTTTCAACAATTTCGCCCTGTTTTGTTTTAATATCATTCAACATCAATCGACGGTTTTCTACACGGACTGTTGTTTCCGAACTTCCTTGAGTACCACCTAAATTCAGTCGCATATCATAATTCCCTTCAGGAATTGCCACCGAAAAATAGAAAGGTCTGTCACTTGTGATGAAATCTCCCGTCAAAGCATTTCCGCCATTATCGACAGATTTTAAGCCGGAAATATCCATAAATCCGTAACCTACCTTTCTATCAAATTTTGAAGTCGGATGAATCGGAATAAAACCTTTTTCTACCCTGTCTCCGCCAAAATCAAACTTGAAACTGGTTTGCTGTCCAAAATAAAATGAACAGATAAGCATTACTAAAAATGATAATTCTTTTTTCATTATTAATCCGTCAAAATATTTTCTTTTGGCATTGTAAACTGTTTATTTTCATCGCCTAAATCTGGCAAACCAAAATAGAAATATAAGGTTCTTTTAAAGGTTCCGTTCAAATGATTCGGTTCGCTTTCCGGTCCTAACGATTCGGTTTTATCGTTAATGTTAAACGCCAAAACAGTTCCCAACGGTGGAATCGCATCGAGGAAAGAAATATTTCCGCTTGGCAATTTCGGATAACCTTCTGCTCCATAAATTCCGTAAAAATCGAAAAGTCTGACAAACATTTTTTCTTCTTTGGTCCCGACCGTAATTTTTCCTTCTGCGGTATCCAATTGCAACCACGAGACATCATCAAAATAACCTTTAAATTGAGGATAAATCCAAGGAGACTGTCCGGTTCTTGTTGAGTTTTTTAAATTTTGCCAAACATTGTAAGTCTGCCCCTGAGTTCTGTTTTTCCAAACGTGATAAGGACCTTTTCCAAGCCATTTTGCATTGATGACGTAATTTTCGGGATAATCGAAACTTACGCCTGAAAATTGATAATCTCCCGCTAAAGAATATTCATAATTTAACTCTAAAATCCCATTCGGATTGAGTTTCCAAATGATTTTATTTCCGTTTTTGTAACGAACTTCAACTTCTAAAATTCCTTCTTCTGTAAAAGATTTTATGGATGATAATTCCATTGTTCCGTTCACGAAAACAGGGCCGTTTTTGAAGGTCATTTTTTTGCCTTTTTTATCGACAATGACTGATTTTAATAAACCATCTTTTTTCCCAATGGCAAATTCTTTTTCGTCTGATTTTAAAATAAATTCAGCATCATTTTCAGTCACAGAAACCGGAAATTCTTTAATTAAAGATTTAGAAAACTGTTTTGAAATTTCCTCATGCGAATTCAATTTCCAAGTCCAGGTGTAGATTTCTTTTCCGAAAGCGTCCATTGCAGTCAATAATAAACCTTCACTTGTTTTCCAATCTGAAGGAAGATTTAAATTGATAGTTCCTTTTTCAGTCGGTTGAATACTTGGAGATTCTGCTTTTCCTGTTTTAATAATATCAAAACCTGATTCAGAAGAAAAAGGTGTCTTAAATTTCACCAGTTTCCATTCAAACTGACAATCTTTTAAATTCGTAAAATGATAGCGGTTTTCTACGGGAATATTTCCGTTAAAATCATTGGGCAACGATTTCAAATCAATTTTTACCGGACTGTAAATTTCACGGATGGCGTAAAAACTACCTTCCTTTTCACGATGTGGCCCTAAAACTCCATCGGGCGCATTAATCGCATTGACATCAATCTGATTATTAAAATCCGTTCGTACCAAACCTTCATCCACAAAAGCCCATAAAAAACCGCCCGCCCCTTTTTTGGAATTCCAGTGCAGTTCCCAATAATCGGCGAGAGAAGTTCCGCCACCGCCGTCGTCTTGTGCGTGTAAAAACTCGGTCGGCATATAGATATTTTCGCCTTCGAGGATATTTTTTGTGCTGTAATAATCTTCGTAATGATTGCAGTCGATGTCGTTGAAAGCATTTCCAGGCTTGTGATGTGCGTGAATAACGGGACGGTTTGACAAGTCGTATTTTGCAAATTCTGCATCCAGATCAAAATTATGTCCGCCTTCGTTTCCATTGCTCCAAAAAATGATTGAAGGATGATTTGCATCTCTTGTTACCATTTCTTTTACGAGCTTTTTCCCGACTTCTGTGCTGTATTTTTTTTGCCAACCCGCCAATTCATCCAAAACGTATAAACCGAGCGAATCGCAAATTTTTAAAAACGATTTATTCGGCGGATAATGAGAACAACGGACGGCATTCATATTCATTTCTTTAATGAGCTGAACATCCATTAAATCGATACTTTCCGTAACAGCTCTACCTGTTTCCGGCCACCAAACGTGGCGGTTGATGCCTTTCATTTTCACCTTTGTTCCATTGATGAAAATTCCGTCGCCTTTTCGGATTTCTATGGTTCTGAAACCGAACTTTTCTTCGGTTTGGCTGATTGTTTTTTTGTTTTTATTTAAGGTGAATTTTGCTTTGTATAAATTCGGAGTTTCTGCCGTCCAAAGTTTTGGATTTTTAATAGAAAACTGAATCTGTTTTAAAGTATCTCCTTTTTGAATCTGAACCTGAGATTCGCCAACCAGATTATTTTTAACATCAAAAATTTCAACTTTCAAATTATTTGTGGAATTAATTCCTTTCAAGCTAATATTCGAACGGAAAGTTCCGTCTGCTTTAGCATCAATTACCGTTGATAAAATATGTTCTTTCGGATTGGCTTCCAAATAAACCGGGCGGAAAATCCCGCCTAAAATCCAATAATCAGCTAATCGTTCTGCGTTATTGACCGATTTATCAGCTGACATTTTGGAAACTTTAACTTCTAAAACATTTTCTTTTCCAAATTGAATTTTATCGGAAATATCATATTTAAATTCATAAAAAGCGCCCTGATGAATGGCTCCCGCCGATTTTCCGTTGATTTTCACTTCGGTGTCGGTCATTGAACCTTCAAAAACGATGTTGACGGTTTTTCCTTTCCACGAATTCTGAACGGTGAATTTGTGTTTGTATAAACCCGTTTCGTCGTGGAACTTGAAGTTTTTACCATACGTCACATAATCCCGACCGTAATTGTACGAGCCAAAACCTTGTTGCTCCCAATGAGAAGGCACATTGATTTTGCTCCAGCTTCCTGATTTTCTACCGGAGTTTATCCAAAAATCCCATTCTTTGGTGTGTTCAGCGTCTTTCCCAGTTAAGAATTGGATTTCTTTGGACTGAGAAAACAAAAACTGTGAACAAACACATAACAGAGCTAATATTTTGAAAGAAAAACTCATTATTTTGCAGCGATGTCGGAGTCGTCTTTTTTATCATAGGATTGCGTAAGAGAAGCTACTTTCGTCACATTAACCTTAGTTTGCTTTAAATTTTGAATGTTATTCAAGTTTTCCATTTCAGGTTTTAAAGCCTTGATTTTTAAGTCCTCAAAAGTGAAATCTTTCAAATCAAACAAATCCGATTTCTCAATAGAAAACGCTGTTTCGCAACTTAAATCTATATTTTTGATGGTAATATTATTGGCCAATCCTTTTCTCGGTCTTGCTTCTCCTTTTAAATCAAAAAACTGATTCCAGCCTTTAGCGTAAATGAAAGTTTTTACGTTTCCTTTAATGTTATCTAAAGTGATGTATTCGTAATGTTGAGGCGTATCGGGACGCATTTTCAGGTGCAACAGTCTTGAAGCATCTTTTACGGTAGAGTTTCTGAAAATAATGTTGTAGTTGTGAATCGATTCGCTTCCGCAAGTGAGCGCAGAATGGCAGAATCCGAAGGTATTGTCCTCGATGATAATGTTTCTGTTTTCTCCGTTATTCGGGTCTGTATCCGCTTTTGGACCTTTTCCTCCTTTTAAAGCAATGGCATCGTCATTTACCGACATATAACAGTTTTTCACCAGGAAATTTGAACACGCATCGATGTCGATTGCGTCTGTACTTGGTGCTTTTACAGGTTCTTTCGGCGCTAAAATTGTTAAGTTTAATAATTTTACGAATTGGGATTTGTAGTAATGTGTACTCCAGAACGGCGAATTTTTCACTGTAATTCCTTCAATCTGAATATTTTTTGAATTGGAAACATAGATAATTCTAGGTCTCATTTCATCCATATTGGTACATTTAGGATTCCATTCGCGTCTTTTCCAGAATGATTTCCAATATCTTAATCCGTTTCCGTCCAAAGTTCCTTTTCCTGAAATCGTGAAACCGTCTAATCCGTCTGCGTTAATTAAAGCCGGAAAATATTTCACGGTCTGACCTTCCATTCTCGTTGTTACTACCGGAAAATCGTTAATATCATCGCTTCCTTTTAATTTTGCTCCGTTTTCTAAATATAAGTGTGTTCCCTGTTTAAAGAAAAGAGAACTGATGAGGAAGGTTCCTTTTGGTACGACAATGACACCTCCGTTTTTTGAAGCTTCATCGATAATGTTTTGAACTTGCTTTGTCTGAAGAATTGTACTGTCGTTCTTCACCCCAAAATCTGTGATGATGTATTTCTTGCCCAATTTATTGATGTCAGTTGGTTTGTTTTCTTTGAACCATTTCGGAATGGCGGTTCCGTCTGGGAATTTATCTTGACTTTTAAATTCCGCCGAAGAGAAAAAAAGAAGTGAAAAAGTTAAGAAAAGCTTTGATATATTTTGAAATTTCATAATCGATTTTGTATAGCTAATAAACGAAAATAAAAGTATAATTTTTGAGGAGTTGGAGCATCCTGCTCTTTCATGTTGGAAATTTTAAGCTAAAAACAATTTAAAATATAAATCCTTTCAAAGAGCTTTGAAAGGATTTATTAATATAATATGAATGAAATTTACGTTGAATTATTCAAAAATTACTTTAAAATTGCTGTTAAGATCTTCCCCGGAAACATTCAGAATATAGTTTCCTGATATTTTTCTGTTGCCAATATTTAATTTGAAGATACCATTTCCAGCTGCATTAATTTTTTCTTTTATGATAATTTTACCGCTCATATCAAATATTGTTGCCGTAAGATTTGATCTTTTGTAAGCCGGAAGTTTAATATAAAGCTGGTCTTTAACAGGATTCGGATATACTGTTCCTGCATTTCTACTGATGCTGAATTCTGCATTTCCTAAGACTGCCTGATTGTATAAAGCACTGATTTCTGTAGATGTTAATGCATAATTATACATTGTAAGTTCATCAAAAGCACCTTTGTATGGAGCGGGAGCATTTGCTGTGGAAAGGAATTCCAACTCACCAATATTTCCAAGCACCAGATCAGTTGCCTCACCAATACCTGTAACCGCAGTCTCATCGCCTTCACTGCTTAAAACGCCGTTTGTGTAAATTCTCATTTTATGCGCTGCGATATCTCTCTGGATGACTACATGAACCCAATTTCCTGTAAAATAATTGGCTATCGGTGATGTGATTTCTTTTTTAGTAACGTCATCATCAATAGCATATCTTAGCTGACCGCCTTTAATTTCTACATTAAAACGTTTCCCTGTTGCACCTGTCGTTGTATTTTTAGTAAAAGATCCTTTACACAACACATAAAGACTCGTGGAAGACGACGACGGAATCATGCTTGTTGGCGCTTTCATCCAGAAAGAAACCGTAAAAGAATTATTGTTGAATAATATCTGATCCTGATGCGGAATACTTGCTATATACATATTATTTGATGCTGTTGCAAAATCCAGAGCATTATTTTCTTTACCCGGTACTCTTACATTACTGTTGTCAAAGGCAGTATCTAAAACGCCATGGTTAGCAAATGAGCTTATATCTGTAATCTGAGTTCCTGCAGAAGGTGCTTCAGAGAATGGCCAATTTCCAACAATACCTGGAGTGAGTGCTCGAAAAGTCCAGACATCTCCAGTGGTAGTACCAAGACTATTAACCGCATCAATTCTCCAATAATAATTTGTGGCCGTATTTAAATTGGTAAGTGAATATGATGGTGTTGTGCTATATGGTACTGTTCCCAAATTTGTTAAATTCTGAGGATCTGTTCCGAAATATACAGAATAGGTTGACGTGTTTGTGCTTCCTGTCCATTTTAACGATAGATTACCATTACTCAATTCTACCTGATTATTGTCGTTAGTAGGATTAGGATTAGCTGCCTTCATCGGAGCAGAAGGAATTGGTGGTGTGGTAACAGAAGCATTAGATGTATAAACAGAAGATTCTATAGCATTGATGGCTTTTACCCTGTAATAATATTGAGTATTAGGAGTCAATCCTGTATCATTATAACTGATTGCATTGTCAGGAAGTGTTGCAATTACCGTAAAGTTTGTCCCGTCATTTGAACGCTCAACTATATAATTGGTTTCGTTATTGGCATTATCTGACCAATTCACCGTTAATGAGCTCGAAGGCGGAACCTGAGTAGAAACCGCATTGGTAAAATTCAAATTGGTTGGCGGGATAATAAAAGCCGGAGGTGTACTGCTTGGTAAACTGTTGATGTAAACCTCAATATTCAGATACGGAGCATGATTTGCACTTACCGCCAAAGCATCAAAAACATTTGGATTCAAACCATTTGCAGTTTCCCATGCATCCGGCATCCCATCATTATCTGAATCCAGCGGAGCGGGAGCACCATAAATATGTCCTGCACCTCCATTGGTAAAACCAAATTGAGTAGTCAAGTCACTTTGTACATATACATAAGTTGCTGTAGTTCCTTTCGACATTAGATCTGAAACCATTAACTGGTCTACCTGATCTCTTTTTGGAAATGAAGCGCCTACCTTTGCCACAATATTATCGAATGCAGCCTGTGCAGTTAGCGTGGGATTTTTCATCGGATAATCATAAGCAGCTGATTGTATTGCTGCTATATCTCCCACGGGATAACCCGTTAAGTTTTGCGGAACCAAAGTCCCATCTAATATTCCGTTTTTATTATTATCAAAATAATTTCCTTCTCCGTATAAATTAAAGTTGGCATTTCCTACACTGAATGGCGTAGAAACAGTATTGCTTGTATTGGGACCACCTATGAAATAATTGTTAATGATATTTGCATACGATGCCCCCGCAGAATCTCCTCCCATAATGTATGCTTCTCCGGATTGGGTATGACCGTAGGTGTTTCCGTAATTTCCCCAGTTGTAAACAACATTGTTTACAAACTCATTAATTCCTTTAATCTTATTGTTACGTGTTTTATTGCATATATATAAATTTCCAATCAAACTGACTTTTCCACCTGCAGGAGGCTGAATTAATCCACCTGCTGAATGGTTATGACGATGTAACCCTTGTCCGATAATAGAATTCTGAATCGTAATATTATCAGGACTTGTACCATTATTATCCCAATTGATGGAAAATACCTCATCTGTACCCCAGCTGAAAGTCATGTGATCGAGAATGATATTCGCTCCGTTTGCAATTCCGGAAGCGTCCTGATTCTGAGAAGTTCCGCCATAACGAAGACGAAGAAATCTTGCAATCGTATTGTTTGCCCCTGTAAACGATACTCTTGGTCCTAAAAACAAGACACCTTCTCCGGGAGCTGTTTGACCTGCAATTGTTGTATTGCTTGCTACAGCTACGACAGATTGTAAGTTGATAATTCCCCCGACTTTAAAGATGACAAATCTTCCCGGCTGACTTACCGCATCACGGAATGAGCCAGGACCACTGTCATTTAAATTGGTTACCAGATAAATTTGCGGATTAGCAGCACCTCTTGCCCCGGTAGTAAATCTTCCGAAACCGGTCGCTTCAGGAAAAGCAAGTGTCTGAGCGCTTAATTCTGCAGTGGAAAACACTAATCCACAAAACAGCAAAGATTTGAGAACTTTACCAGATAGTAGTGATTTTTTCATAATATTAATTTTGTGTTAACTAATCTAACAACAAACGTAAACTACAGCATCCTGTCCCATCCTGTCTACATATTAAAGATCAGACAATTATAAAAAAACACAGATAAACAGATGATTTTAAGTAAACTCAGAAATAAAATTTCAAAATCATATTTTGCTTAAGAAAGATTTTAGAGTATAAAAATGAAAACAAAAAAATCCCTACAACGATTGCAAGAATTCAATAATATAAAATTTGAATAAATGATTTTCATATTCAAGCTAGGAAAATTTATTATTCATCACAAAGAATAATTACGGAAAAATGTAATATTATTTTGTACTAAAATAACTAAGTTTCTTTTATTATCTATAGCTTTTTTCAGACAATATTTTTGTCTACAAAGGCCACTTTTTTGATATATTTTAAAAAGGAAAAATATTTTCGTTGTATATATTTCATGACTCTTATTTATTCTAAGTAGTCATTACAAATAGCATACCACAGTACACATCCCATCTTGTGATTATTATTTAATCAAAAGCAACATTTTGATTTAAAAGCATATAACACATTAAATAATGATGTAAACAATACAAACTTTAGGTTTTATATTCAAAATTATTAACCTTTGATAAAATGAAGCCGTTTGTAAGCAGTAAGCTTGAAAACATGTCTAACCCAACAGTTCATGAATGATATAGTAATTTTAAACGATCAAGATTAAGAATAAAAAAAAGTTATACTGAAAAACGGCTGATGATAAGTCAGTTGTTCAGTATAACTTTATAAATGCTAATAAATTAAGATGGATTTACACAATTAATCTGCTATTTTACAGTAGCTTTTGCTTTTTCCGATTCCATTAAATGATGTTCAAGAGCAGGAATCGTTTTTTCTGCAAAAGATTTCAATGATGCCTCAGAACCATCTGAAGCCTGTTTTTTAAAATCGGCAATCGTTTTTTTGTGATCGGTTACCATAAGATCTGTGTATTTACGATCAAAATCAGCCCCTTTTTTAGCTTTCAGATCATCATATACTTTTTGTTTTTCAGCATCTAAGCTTGTCGGCAGTTGATGACCAACTTTAGCAGCCCAATTTTTCAGCTCATCATTGGCTTTCGTATGGTCTTTTACCATCATCTCTCCCAATGCCTTTACTTTTTCATTTGATGCATTGGTAGCAGCAAGCTGTCCTGCCATTACTTCCATCATCCCACCTTTTGCAGCAACTTCTGCAAATTTTTTGTCCTGATCGCTTAATGTTGATTGTGTTTCTGTACCATTAGAAACGGCCGTAGAATCGTTTGTCATCATGCCTGTATCAGCAGGAGCTGTAACAGTTGAGGTGTCCGCTGATGATTCAGTGTTTGTTGTGTCACTTTTTTTGCAGGCAACAATTGCTGCAAACGCAAGAATGCTTAAGATTGAATTTTTCATAATATTATTTTAATGTTTGGTGATATGCAAATTGCAATATCGTACCTGCAACAATTTATCTGCCAAATGATTACGAACAATGATAAATCGTGTAAGATGTGGTACAATTTGTATAATTACTTTGTTTTATGTATATTTGATATTAATTGGAATATTTTCGTACCACTATGATTCGCATCATAAGTTTTTCAACGTTTCGTGCTTAAGTTTGAAATAACCAAATCAACAACATGAAAAATTTAGCACTATTATTCGGGACGCTATCCATTTTAGCTGCCTGTACAAAATCTGAAACGCAGTATACCGATCAGGAAAACAAAAGACAGACGGTGAATGATCAAAAATCTGACACCATTAAAACCCTGAACGAAATAGCAGATACCCTGCAAATGGGAAGCGACAGCACCGATATAAAAACCGATAATGAATAATCTGCCATGTATCCAAAAGGAAAAATCATTGTCATCGGACACAGCGTCATTACGAAAAATCACAACAAAGAAAAATTTGCTTTTCGAAAAGAAGAAAACAACAAGGTATTCGAATTTTTGCCAAACAAAAAAGAGGACCGCATTGAGATTATCTCTTCTTTTTCAATAAATTCTGACAATTTCAGTGAAATATATTCTGCAGAATTACTTCAAAGGGGCTATTATAATTTTGGAGTAATTTATTCCGAAAAGCTAAGCGATTATGAAAACGATTATTACTTAAGAATATTTAAAGCAAAAACAGTTATTCTGATCGGAAATCAATTTGAAACCACTTCTTTGTTTACATACAATTCCATTTCAGAACTTATTCACAAGAGATTTATAGAAGATGAAAGTTTCACAATGGTAGGAATCAATAATTCAGCAGCTATTCTTACAGATCTTATGATAGGATGTAAAAGTATCGAAAAAGGTCTTGGCTTTATTAAAGGCTGTATCATCAGTACACCTCAGGATCATAGAACGGGATTCAAAACATTGGCAAAAGCGGTGCTTTCCCATCAAAACGACTTAGGTTTATCTGTTTGTGGAGGAATGTCGGTAATTATTGAAAAGGGATTCCAGGCATTGTGTAAAGGCAATGGCTCTGCAATGATTGTGAATGCAAAAGAAGTGAGTGCAAAAAGCATTAAACCATTTAAGAGAGGTGTTTCGGTATATGTAAAAAATCTAAAAGGACACATTCTTGTAGACGGCTGTGCAGTTGACCTTCTTACAGGAGAGCGCATTAAACCACAGATCTTTGATTACAGTTTAAATTTCATGAACACAAATAATATCAATTAAAAACCAAAAACATTTAGAAATATGATTCCAAAAGGAAGATTGATTATCATTGGCGGCAAAGAAGATAAAGACGGCAGCGATCCGGAAATGAAAAGCAAGAACAACAATTTCTCGCCAAAAGAAATTCTCAAATTATTAGTAAAATCAAAAGATGACCGCATCGAAGTTATTACCACAGCAACTTCCGATCCCGAAGACATGAGAGAAACCTATACAAAAACATTTAAAGAAATAGGTTATTCTAATTTTGATTTTCTGGATATCTGTGATGATCAGGTACATGCCGATTACCATTTTAAAAGAATAAAAGAAGCAAAAACAATATTCTTCACAGGCGGAGATCAGGAAAGAATCTGCAAAACTCTGGAGCAGTCTGTCATCACCGACTTATTAAAAGAAAAATATAGAAATGAAGAAGATTTCACGATTGCCGGAACCAGCGCGGGCGCAATGTGCATACCAAAAATTGTGATTGTTGAAGCAATAAACGGTGAAGCAATTTTAGAACACGACATTGAATTTGATACAGGATTAGGTTTTCTGGAAAACTGTATCATAGACACCCATTTTATCCATCGTGCAAGATTCGGAAGGCTTGTACATGCCGTGCTTCTCAATCGTGAATGTTGGGGAATCGGTCTTGGCGAAGATACAGCTCTTGTCATTGAAGACGGATACAATGCTACCTGTAGAGGATCCGGGATGGTATGGCTCGTTGATGCTGAAAATATCGGACAAACCAATGTAGATAGTGTAGAAAAAGGGTTCCCGGTATATGCAGAAAACTTAAAAGTTCATATACTCACCGATCATTGCAAGATTGATCTGAGCAAAGATATTTTTCTTGGAACAGAAACCGGAAAAGATTAATTAAAAGAGACTGATGGTCTCTTTTTTTTTCTAAAAAATTTATAATAAAAAAAAGAACTCTCCTATTACAGAAGAGTTCCAAAGATAAAGCTGTAAATACTAAAAATGCATCATCAAGTCAAAGATAAGAGGATATTTTTATGCATTTTATGACATACCTCATAAAGACTATCAATAAATTTTCACTAGCAAGTCTAATCGTTTATCCCATCAGTTAAAATTAGTAAATCATTTATAACGCCTTATGAGGCCGGTCATAAAACTGATAAAAACTTTAGATTTATATTTAGTATCACCAAATCAAAATACTATGAGCACCAGGAAAAATTTAAACCTTACCTTAAAGATCTGGAGACAAAAAAATTCAAAAACAAAAGGAAAGTTTGAAATTTATAACGTCTCTGATATTTCCACCGATTCATCATTTCTTGAAATGCTCGACATTTTGAATGAACAACTTATTGCACAGGAAAAAGAGCCTTTAGCTTTCGATCACGACTGCCGGGAAGGCATTTGCGGAATGTGTTCACTATACATTAACGGAAGAGCTCATGGTCCCGATACAGGGATTACAACCTGCCAGCTTCACATGAGAATGTTCACAGACGGGCAAACTATTGTAATTGAACCGTGGCGAAGTGTAGCTTTTCCTGTTATTAAAGACCTTATTACAGACCGCAGTTCCTTTGACCGGATTATGGCTGCAGGCGGATTTATTTCCGTAAATACTTCAGGAAATACACTTGATGCCAATGCCATTGCCGTTCCTAAAGAAGATGCCGATAAAGCTATGGATGCCGCTGCCTGTATAAGCTGCGGGGCATGTGTCGCCTGTTGCCCGAATGGAGCTGCCATGCTTTTTGTAGGGGCAAAAGTTTCTCATTTTGCGCTGCTTCCTCAGGGAAAAGTTGAAGCGAAAAGAAGAGTTTTGAATATGGTAAAAGCGATGGATGATGAAGGTTTCGGAAATTGTTCCGTCATCGGAGCCTGCGAAGTGGAATGCCCGAAAAATATATCTCTTGACAATATTGCAAGAATGAATCGGGAATATATGAATGCGTGGATCAGCACAAAAAAATAAGATATGGTATTGGTTACGGGAGCAACAGGAATTTTGGGAAGAGTATTGTTCTTGAGCTTCTGAAAAATGGCAAAACCGTTTTTGCAGCAAAGAGAACTTCAAGTAATCTTAACGAGGTAAGAAAAACTTTAATTCTTACTAAAAAAATTTTACAGATTGGCTGTTTTTTAAACTTATTTTTAGGCAAAATATTTCCGGAACTGAGGATGCTGACTCAAGCCAATATTGATTTCCTTTCATTATATCCTAAACTTTCCAACCTGAAAATTATACTTGAACTGCAATATCATTTTATATCTGTGGAAGAAAGCATCCTCTTCCACGTCAGCAATTATTTGAGGCAAAAAAATTAATTCTTAAACAAAAATCTTTCTGTTAATAATTTTTAATGCACCATCCTTTTCGAGTTTCTTTACCGTTCTGATAACCGTTTCAACCCTTAGTGCTGTGAGAGAGGCTAATTGCTGCCTTGTTAAAGGAATTTCATAAGAGAATTTTTCGGTCTTGTCTGTAAAACTTTTATAATAATTCAAAGCACCCTGTACACGAACATCAGGACGCAGTGAAGAATTATTTTCAAGCATGATATATTTGTAATAAAGCCGTTCTGAAAGAAATTTATTTATATCTCGTGAAACATCGGGATTTTCATCCAAAAGTTTTTCAAAGCTAAGTTTCGGAAGCTTTATAACGGTACATTTTTCAAAAGTGATGGCATTTACGGGATACGTTTTATCAATAAACAAAAGGAGTTCGCAAACGCTTAAGCCTTTATCTAAAATCGCAAAAATCAGCTCTTTACCGTCTTCATTATAATTATTAAGCTTAATTCTTCCGTCAAGAACCTGATAATAAAATTTAGGAATATCGCCTTCACGAAAAATTATATGATGAGGTTCAAAAAATTCAGTTTCTGCTCCATATTTTTCTAATAGTTCCGGTGATATAAGCATAATAATATTTATTTAGATTTTTGTGATTTTTTTGGGAATTACATTGTAAAATGGTATTTCATTCTGTGCAACAATTATTCCATTGAATAAAACTGCAGATCAATCGCAATAAAAGAAATACTGTACCATTAAGAAATTAATAAATCTATAATCAAGGCTTTTAGATACTTACAAAACAGCACAATCATAGGTTTCTCTATTATTTACAAGTTACAAGAATCTGATATGCGCCAGTATGAGTGACCTGTTCGGTAATTGCGACGGTTAGCTTATCTTTTACGAATAAGGAAAAGAAAATATCTGCTGATAATTTTTGCTTGCCTTTATATAAGTAGCCAATTTTTGGCAGATCTTGTCTGATTTTAAGCACACTATCTGATGAAGCGTTTACAATACTTAGAATATTTGAGCAGCTTCCCGCTTTTTTTATCACAGTAATTACGATTAATTCCCCAATTTTGTGACTATCGTTGGTATATACTCTCTGATTATCATCTTCAATATCCTGAACTCTTTTGAATCCATATACCTGAATCATTGCCTTATCTAAATGGTCTAAATCATAGTACGCAATCTCCGAAATATGATTCGCGCTGAGATCCTGTGCCGGTAACAGAGAAAAAAACAAAAGAAAACAGAATATAAAAAATTTCATAACACGCATTTTAAAATCAAAATCAATTATTTATACCTCCAGATTACATTATTGAAGAAACATTTGCACAGCAATAATTGCCTTATGCAGATTATTTAAACCAGATATTAGACTTCAAAATTACGTATTGCATATATCACATATTATAATCAGAATCATAAAGCAAAAAACTTCTACATAATATTTGAAATTTATGGCAATGTATTCCAGTAAACTCTTTGAATCGTTTTGATTAATTCATAATGGAATAGTCTTTGAATTTAATTATGAATTTAATCAGCCATATATGAAAATAGCAACTTACAATGTGAATGGAGTAAACGGAAGACTTCCCGTCCTGCTGAAATGGCTTAAAGAATCTGCGCCAGATATTGTTTGTCTGCAGGAATTGAAATGTCCTCAAAATAAATTTCCGATTACTGAAATCAATAATGCAGGTTATAAAGCTATCTGGAAGGGACAGAAAAGCTGGAACGGTGTTGCTATTCTTTCAAAAAATCATGAAATACAAGAAGTTCAGGACAGTCTTCCCGGCGATGAGCAAGATATGCAAAGCAGATATATTGAAGCAATTGTAGACCAAAAAGTAATTTGCTGTCTCTACCTTCCTAATGGCAATCCTTATCCCGGACCAAAATTCGAATATAAGCTTTCATGGATAAAACGTTTAAAAAAAAGAGCCGGTCAGCTTACAAAAATGGAGCTTCCCGCAATTCTTATCGGTGATTTTAATATTATTCCCACTCCATTTGACGTTTACAAACCTGAAAAATGGGAAAATGATGCTTTATTCAGAAAAGAAGTCAGAAAAGCCTTTCAGGAATTAGAGAAAAAAGGTTGGACAGATGCTTTACGAAAAATTTATCCCGATGAGCAAATTTTCACATTCTGGGATTATCTTTACCATGCATATGACCGTAATGCAGGAATAAGGCTCGATCATATCCTTATCAGTCCCTATTTAAGTTCTGACCTTATACATGCCGGAGTTGACAAATATGTGCGCGGATGGGAAAAGACCAGTGACCATGCACCAACATGGATCGAACTAAAGTAATAATTGTTTATCGAAACATTTCAGATTCATCTTAATTTATCTGGTGATGTATTTGTAAATCTTCATTAATTAATCAGAATGCCCGAGCCATTTCAACGGAACATTGCTTTTGCCGACACAGGTTTCAAGAATTTGTTTACTTACATGCTCAAAATTTTCGCTGTTGCTCATCAATACAACAGCAATTTCTTTATCCGGAAAACCCAGTGCAAAATTTTGATTGGCATCTCCGTGTCCTGTATGAAAAAATCCGGGACCATAAGATGATTGAAACAATCCTACACCAAGACCCCAAGACAGCTTTATTTCGTCATTATCATTGGTAAAAGTATCTTTTAAAGGGCCAAAACCTCTCTTGCTTTTTACTGCAATCTGTGGTGAAAGCATTTGGTTCATCGTATTTTCTTTCAGCCCTTTCCTTTTCATAAGCTGAATAATAAACCGGGAATAATCTATTGCTGTTGTTGTCATAGAGCCTGCCGCACGAGCAGTTTCACGTCTTTCCGACCCGTATTTTTTCCCGTCGCTGAAATAACCATTAGAAAAGTTGTTTTCGAATTTACGCTCCCAAATCATACTTGTAGCAGTCATCTTCAAAGGAACAAACACTTCTTCAACAGCAATTGTCTGTAAAGTTTTTCCGGTATATTCCTCTACAACAAAACCAAGTAAATTAATACCTTCGTTCGAATAATAATATTTTTCACCCGGCTTCGCCAAAAACAACACCTTATTGTCATACAACTGTCTTAAAACCGGTAATCCCGCGCTATGGCTTAGCAGCATTCTGGGTGTAATGAGATTAAATGATTCGATATTCTCATTTAAATCTTTCCATTTAGGATATTCTTTTATCGGTTTTTTCAGATAATAATGTATGGGCTTATCAAGATCGAATATTCCCTTGTCTACCAGCCTCAAAAACATATAAGCACTTATAGGTTTCGTAAGTGATGCGGCATACATAGCTGTATTGTCATCCAGTTTTTGTTGATTTTCGACGTCCTTATATCCAAAAGAACTACTCCAAACTATTTTATTTTTATTGACGATTGCTACCTGTAGCCCCGCAAGATTGGCACTATCTACAATTTGTTGTAATCTTTTTTGCAGTACTTCGCTGCTAACAGACTTACCATCCAAATGTTTGATTTGGGTAACTTTTTGTGGAAAAAACAATGATATCAGCATTGAAAAAACAAATGTAAAAAGTGTTTTCATATTTATTAGTGATCTGGTTATTAATAATTTATTCTTCATTAAGAATCTGAGCTTCAAGATACGACATTGTTTTGACAGCTGAAACAATCTGTTTTGAACGTAGTATATTTCAAGTATAAACTTGCCTACTCAGTAATCTTCTCTACCATAACTTCTTCCCTTACCCTTTTCAAAAATTCTGCAGGCCTGATGCCATTTTGCTCGTAGAAAAAATTTGAAAAACTTTGGCGATTACTAAAGCCGCAAGCGATTGCGATATCTTCGACTGAGTATTTTCTCCAGTCCTTATGTCTGTAAATCTGGTCTGCAGCATATTTAATTCTCAGTTTATTAATATAAGTATTAAAATTACTTTCTTTGAATTCATTCATAAATTGAGATAAATAAGTTGCATTGGTTTCAAACTCTATTGCGAGACGGCCTGCAGTAACTCCTTTTTCAAGAAATCCTTTATTCTTCTCAAATTCAGCAAATTTTTTATTAAGATTTGAAACAACACCTGAATCAAGCTTGGAATTTTTTTCTCTTGCCGATGTGTTGGAAACAGTTTCTTCTACTTTTGAAGAGTTGATTTCATGTATTAAATGATCATACTTTTTTTGAATTTCTATTTTCCTTCTGAACCAATATAAAACCATACAGATAAGAATACCTGATAATAAGACAGAAATGATCAAGAGAATGTTGCTCGTACTGTTTTTTTTCTCAAGCTGGGCTTTAGCAGCCAATAAAGTCTTTGTTTCATAATCTTTGTGAATTTTATTGCTTAAATATTTAAAATCGTAAGACAACACACTATCCACTTTCAAAAGCTGTTTTGTATAATAGAGTTCCTTCTGGGTATTTTTCGACTGCTTATAATGGTTTATCAATTCTTCATAATTATTTCTTACTTCAGGAATGATATAACTGTATTTATTAAAAATAGAATCAACTTTTCTGTAATTTTCAAGTGATTTACCGGTATTTCCCTTTTTAGAATGGCTCTGCCCAAGGTAAAAATACACCACAGATGACCAGGAAAAATCATTTACTTTCTTTAAACCTGAGAGTGATCTTTGAAGGTTGTATAATGAATTATCATATCTTTTAAAATAAAAGTCGTTTACTCCTAAACTTTTATAAAAATAACTTTTCTCCTGAAAGAACTCTGCTTCGTCCGGAATGTTTTTCAAAGCTTTATTGATCAGCAGCTCTGCAGCCTGAAACTGGTGCAGTCCCTGATAACATACAATCAACTGGTGCAGTGAATTGTAATATCCCCGTCTGTTGTTGAATAAAATATTTGGATGGACGTCTTTTTGCAGATTAGATTCAAAAAATTTGATGCATTTTATAAAAATCTCAGATGCTTCTTTATAATATCCCAAATAGCTTTTAACAACACCTATATGATAAAGGTTTTGATATTTGAGAAAATAATCATTTGAATAAAGAAGGTATTTATCTGCTTTCAGATATTCATTAAGTGCAGGCTGAAATTTCCTGTATGTAAAATAATATACCGTACCCTTGCCTAAATAAGCATTTCCGATGAGGTCATTATTACCCGACAGCTTTGCGGCAGCAATCGCACTGTCGGCATATTTCAATTTATTTTGGGAAGAAAATCTGATTGCATCATCATATGCCTGAAATAGTTCTGAATAGTTTTTCTGTTTTTTGGCTGTTATAATATAGAGATTGATATAATTGAATGCCTTATCGTCATTTTCTTCGTACTCCCAATACTTTTTTCTCAATTCAGAATAAAAATCCTGTCCATAAAAAGAAGACATACAAAACATGAAAACTAAGACTGCTACCGATCTGCCCATCATTAAAAACTCTTATCAGCCGGCTAAATTACTCAATTTTTATCGTCATCGAATATAAACTAACTAAATTTTGAAAAAAACACACTTCTAATAAACCATTGATGTACAAACACATAAAGAGTACATTTGTTAAAATTTTAAAAATATTTACGTATTTGTTTTTAAAATCAGACCCACATCCTTTTGTTGGGGTATTTTATCCATAATACCTTAGCAGCAAGAAATTTAAAACAATTCCCGGCCGGATCTTTAGACAATTCAAACCAAAAATTATGAAACTAAAAATCATTAGCTCTTTAGTCATTTTATTATGTCTGAATACCATTTCGTGCAGGGAAATCGAAAATACCGCCGCTGAGGATATGAAATTAGAAGAAAAAATAACGCCTGAATCTAACGCATCAAGAACGCAACGTATAGACAGTATCCGAAGTCATTCGATAGAAGACAATTATCCTGACCCTCCTAAAACCGGACATCAATGGCGCATTAGAAATTAATACCAATTCATAATAAATAGTCAATTACCATGATGATATGAGCTTTTTGGAAAGTTGCAGTAGAAACAATTCAATAATTAAAAGATAAAACACAAACTCTTATATAAAACTGATTTCTTTCCAAAAAGTACGTATCTGAGAGATTGCCGGATCATTTTCTTCAAACCATTTTAGATATTAATCATAAGGTAATTATGAATTTACCATTTTTAACAGCACTATATGAATAATACTGATTTAATTGGAGTGTTCTACAATGATGAATATCTGCTAAAGATTACAAAAAGATATATTCAGCTCAGTACAAATATTGGAACACATCATAAACCTTTTTATTCTAATATTCTTTGGCGTGAAAAGTACGATTTTATAAAATTAGAGGAATATTTTCAGCTTTCGGAAAATATATTGTTAATCAGTACCGGAAATAATACACAGAACATCACAATCACAATATTGGATGATAATATAACCATTTCATTAACAAGATTTACTCGGTAAATTGCTTTAAGCAATAATTCTAATTAAGAGTAAGTATATTTAATAAAATGCTATCTCAAAAATTTCCAGATAAAAATAGTAAAGAATAAAAATTACTATTTCCTTTTATTTAAGAGGATATCAATGTAGCTTAAAATAAGACTTGTTCTGAAAATCCTATTTGGATTGAATTTTATAATGTGTTACTGAAAGACTTTTCAATATCGCCGCACTCTGCTCCGGTGTAATATCACGCTGAGCTTCTGCCAACATTTCATAGCCTACCATAAACTTTTTCACTTCCGCACTTCTCAGCAAAGGCGGATAAAAATGCATATGAAAATGCCATTCAGGATGAGGTTTTCCGTCGGTTGGCGACTGATGAATTCCTGCCGAGTATGGAAATGAAATTTCAAAAAGATTGTCGTATTTCGTGGTTAAATCTTTTATTATTGATGCTAAAGAATGCTTTTCATTTTCGGAGAACTTAATCAGATTTTCAATTTTTCTTTTGCTCACGATCATTGTTTCGTAAGGCCAGATTGCCCAGAAAGGAACTAATGCAACGAAATTTTCATTTTCAAGAACAATTCGTTCGTTGATTTCCAGCTCTTTTTTCACATAATCTTCCAAGAGTGAAGTTCCGTTTTTGTCAAAATATTTTTTAAGGTTTCCCTGGGTTTTTACAACAATAGATGGCACCGACGATTGTGCCCAAATCTGTCCGTGCGGATGCGGATTGCTGCAACCCATCACCTGACCTTTATTTTCGAAAATCTGAACGTGATTGATGTAATCCAGATTTCCCAATTCTTCGTACTGATTTTGCCAAACATCAACGACTTTTTTGATGTCATCAACTTCCATTTCAGGCAGTGTTAGACTATGATTTTCAGAGAAACAGATGACACGATTGATACCTCGTTCGGGTTTTAATAAAAAGAAATCCGACGTTTTCTCAGAAAACTCAACTTCATCTTTCATCAATGAACCGAAATCGTTATCAAAAACATAAACGCCTTCGTAATCAGGGTTTTTATCGCCATTAACACGAACATTTCCGGAGCACAAATAACAATTCGGGTCGTGAGCCGGAAGCTGCTCCTGTAAAGTTTTTTCGGTCTGTCCCTGCCAAGGGCGGTTTGCTCTTTGAGGCGACACCAGAATCCACTCGTCCAAAAGCGGATTGTATCTTCTGTGCGGATGTTTTTTCTGATTAAATGACGAATTCATTTTCTTTGTATTCATTAATTCCGTCCGATATTTTTACTCTGTAGACTTTCATTTCGATGTCGAAAGCCTTTTTATATTTTGCACTGATAGCGTCGATAATCTGATCAACATTTTCATCTTTAATAAGATTAATGCTGCAGCCGCCAAAACCGCCACCCATAATTCTTGCCCCTAAAACACCTTCTTCCTTTAAACTTTCCTCAACCATAAAGTCGAGCTCATCGCAGCTAACTTCAAATTCGGTCGAAAGTCCGGAATGCGTTTCGTTCAAAAGTTGACCAAGATGTTCGACATCACCTTCTGACAAAGCTTTTGCGGCTTTTTCCACCCTTTTGATTTCTTTGAGAAGGTAAAAGCATCTTTTATAGGAAATCTCTCCCATTTCTGTTCTTGTCTCATCAAGCATCTCAAAACTGAAATCTCTGAATTTTTGTATTTCAGGAAACTTTTCCCACAATATTTTTTTGCCGTTGTCAACATCTCTTCTTCGGTCGTTGTAACCGGAAGTAAGATGGGTATGTTTTACGCAACTGTCGAAAAGAACTAAACTGTAACCATCAATATTCGCTTCAAAATACTGATGTTCCAAAGAATTGCAATCGAGCATAATCACTTTATGCTCTTTTCCGAAGACTGACGAAAACTGGTCCATAATGCCGCATTTTACGCCTACAAAGGTATGTTCGGATTTCTGACCAATGACCGCTATTTCTTTTTTATTTAAATGTAAATCAAAAATTTCGTTGAGAATATAAGCAAACCCACATTCCAAAGCTGCCGATGATGATAAACCGGAACCCATCGGAATCGTGCTGCTGAAAGCAATCTGCAAACCTCCGACTTCTTTTCCCGATTCCTGAATGACATTAAAAACGCCCAACAAATAATTGACCCAGGTCTGCGAAACCGGAAACTGTTTTTCATTAACATCAAAACTGAAAGAATCGTTAAAATCTTTTGCAAAAAAAGAGATTTTAGAATCTTCTGTTTTTTTTACGGCAAAGCAAATATGTTTATCAATGGCAGCCGGAAGTACAAATCCGTCGCTGTAATCGACGTGTTCTCCAATGATATTGATTCTTCCTGGAGCAAGAAAAATTCGTTCCGGCTCCGATTCAAAAGCCGACCGAAAGGCCTCTTTTGTGTAATTGATTAAATTCTCCTGCATAAAATCTGCAAATTATATTGAATGGAAAGTTTAAATTTAAATTAATGACTAAAGTTACGGTTTTCTGATTAGGTAACTGTCCTGCTCAATCGGAGAAGACAGTTTGTGACGTGACAGGATTCATATTGATAACCGAGACTTTTCTCTTTTCCTGTTTCGATGACCTTCTTTTTAACCACTAAGAGCACAAAGAGATTCACAAGGAGCACAAAGCTTGTGACCTTTGTGAGAAACTTGTTGTTCATTGTGGTTTATAATAACACAATATTACAGACTTTCTGATTTCTGCTAATCACTTTTCTAACCACTAAGAACACAAAGAAATCCACAAGGAACACAAAACTTGCGAACTTTGTGAAAAACCTAGTGTACTTTGTGGTTAAATAACCGCATTTCTAACAATGCAATTTTACAAACTTTCTGATTTTCTGCTCATCACTTTTTTAACCGCCGCCACGATATCATTCGCAGTTAATCCGTATTTTTCCATCAGTTGATCAGGCGTTCCGCTTTCTCCGAAACTGTCGTTGACGGCAACATATTCCTGTGGTGCAAGATATTCCGTAATCAGAAGCTGTGCAACGCTGTCGCCTAAGCCGCCTAATCTATTATGTTCTTCTGCGGTTACTACACAGCCTGTTTTCTTTATAGATTTTAAAATCGCTTCAGAATCCAATGGTTTGATGGTGTGGATATTGATGATTTCTGCATCAATGCCTTGTTCTTCCAGAATTTCGCCGGCTTTGATGGCTTCCCAAACCAAATGGCCTGTTGCAACAATTGTTAAATCTTTTCCTTCATTCACCATCCAGGCTTTCCCGATTTCAAATTTCTGATTTTCATCGGTGAAAACAGGAATTACCGGTCTTCCGAATCTTAGGTAAACCGGACCTTCATAATCTGCAATCGCAATGGTTGCCGCTTTGGTCTGGTTGTAATCGCAAGTGTTGATGACCGTCATTCCGGGAAGCATTTTCATCAATCCGATATCTTCGAGAATTTGATGCGTTGCGCCGTCTTCACCTAAAGTTAAGCCAGCGTGAGATGCACAAATTTTCACATTTTTCCCTGAATAAGCCACCGACTGACGAATCTGGTCGTACACTCTTCCGGTAGAAAAGTTGGCAAATGTTCCTGTGAACGGAATTTTGCCTTCCGTTGCCAAACCTGCTGCCATTCCAATCATATTGGCTTCTGCAATTCCGACCTGGAAGAATCTTTCCGGTGCTTTTTCGATGAATTTTTCAAATTTTAATGAGCCAATCAGGTCAGCGCAAAGTCCGACAACATCGGGATTTTTATCGGCCAATTCTGCCATTCCGGCTCCGAAGCCGCTTCGGGTGTCTTTTTTTTCTGTGTAGGTATATTTTTTCATTTGATTAATTGTTGGTTATTTTTAAAGCAAAGAGCGCAAAGATTTTTTTATCTTATTGAGGATATTTTTCGTTCGCAAAGGCGCTTCGCTCAGCTAAGAAAGTGGATTCCTCAAGTAAGTTTTATCCGATGTTTTTACAAAATATTTTTTTTGTGAATACTAAAAGCTTTACAGGTCACCTCTACGAGGTTTTGTGATGCCGAATTATTTTTGATCTATTATCAGTTCGCTCCTACGGAGCATTTATTATTCTAAAACGTATTTAGATTGAGCCACAGCGTGGCGAACTGTTAATAGCAAAATTAAGTTTAGAGCATCAAGCTCCGTAGGAGTGACCTGTAATTTAACATCACAATAAATTTCATTGTTCTTCCCGAAAACTTTTTCTCTTGAATGTTTTATTCATTGATTGATTTGGAACGGCGAATCTATCTCCACTTTATTATTTTTATTTTGAATCGATGAATCTTGTTCCTCGATTTCTCGCAGCCCGGCTTGAGTGGAGCTCTTTTTGTGACATTGCGCGTTGTAACGTTCTATGGATTGCTTCACTTCGTTCGCAATGACACAAAAAAGCGGGAACGGAAGACGGATTAAGCTGCCCAAATAATTCTCAAATTAATAATCTCCCAAAGTTTCTTCTAACTGATCTAAAGCCTTTTGTAATTGCTCGTCATTCGGTGCTTTTCCGTGCCACGCGTGTGTTCCCATCATATAATCGACACCGTAACCCATTTCTGTTTTCAGAAGAATACAAATCGGCTGACCTTTCCCTGTTAAAGATTTGGCTTCGTCCAGAACTTTCAGAATTTCTTTCATATCGTTTCCGTTTTCCACTTCAAGAACTTTCCAGTCAAAAGCTTCAAACTTGGTTTTCAGATTACCTAATGAAAGGACTTTTGAAGTCGGCCCATCAATCTGCTGACCATTGTAATCGACCGTTGCGATAAGATTGTCAACTCTGTTGTGAGAAGCATACATAATGGCTTCCCAGTTCTGCCCTTCCTGCAATTCGCCATCGCCGTGAAGACTGAACACCAAATTCGGATCTTTATCTAATTTCTTTCCGACCGCGTGACCAACTGCCACAGACATTCCCTGTCCAAGCGAACCGGAAGCAATGCGAACTCCGGGAAGATGCTCGTGCGTCGTCGGATGTCCCTGCAATCTGGAATTCAGCTTTCTGAAAGTGGCCAGCTCAGATTTGTCGAAATAGCCTGCGTGCGCCAAAACGCTGTAAAAAACAGGAGAAATATGGCCGTTGGAAAGGTAAAAAACATCTTCGCCTTTTCCTGTCATATCGAAACCTTCTTTTCTTTTCATCGCATCAAAATAAAGAGCTACAAGAAAATCTGTACATCCTAATGAACCTCCCGGATGTCCCGACTGGCAGGCGTGAACCATTCTTACAATATCTCTTCTGACCTGAGAAGCGATACTTTTTAGTTTTGAAATATCGTGCATATTTTTATTGCATTTTTTGTGAATCTTTGATGAACTGCTCCAAGCCGGAATCCGTTAAAGGATGCTTCAGCAATGACAAAATCGGTGGCAAAGGACAAGTTACGACATCGGCGCCAATTTTTGCACAGTTGATGATATGCATAGAATGGCGAACAGATGCTGCCAAAATCTCAGTTTCATATCCATAATTATCGAAAATGGTTCTGATTTCCTGGATTAAATGAAGACCGCCTGTGGAAACATCATCCAGTCTTCCTAAGAACGGAGAAACGTAAGTTGCTCCTGCTTTTGCCGCTAAAAGTGCCTGTCCGGCTGAGAAAATCAGGGTACAGTTGGTTCTGATTCCTTTTTGCGAAAAATATTTGATGGCTTTGATTCCGTCTTTGATGATGGGAACTTTTACCACGATATTCGGATGGATGGCTGCCAATTCCTCGCCTTCTTTTATCATTTCTTCATAAGTTGTGGAAAGTACTTCTGCCGAAATATCGCCGTCTACAATTTCACAAATGTCTTTGTAATGCTGCAAAATAGCTTCTTTCCCGCTGATTCCTTCTTTTGCCATCAGGGACGGATTCGTTGTAACGCCATCAAGAATTCCCAGATCCTGAGCTTCTCTTATCTGATCAAGATTGGCAGTGTCAATAAAAAATTTCATATATAGATTTTTACTTGTTATTAATTATTTTACTCGTTATTAGTTTTAGTTATTAGATTTGATTATTTTATTATTTTGACTCTGTTTGTCATTCCGCAGGAATCTAAACTGCTCTATTTTAGTTCTGTTGAGATTCCTTCGGAATGACAAACGAGCTATTAAGAAATCTGATTATATATTCATTAAAGTTAAATGATTTTATTTAAGTGTTAAAATTACACTTAATTTACAAAACAAACAACTTCCTGTCTCAAAAAGATTTAGAAAGTTATTTGTTTAAGTTTAAATAGATTGATTAATTATGATGTCTCATATTGAGTTTGATTTTTTTTAAATCTTCAAGCTGGTGAACAGGTTTTTCGATATCAGACGGAATTGGTCTTTTGGAAAATGTCTGGAAATATAACAGGCACGCATCTTTCCACCAAACGGCATCTTCAGCCTGAGTTTTCAGTTTATCCTGAACATCAGAGAATCTTTGCTGATCAATATAAGGTTGCATTTTGTCCCAGGTTTTCTGATAATCTCTCACTTCGTGAACACCCAAATCATATTTGTAACACAACTCATCCCAAAGTGTTTTTCCATCTTTCATTTTATAATCCCACGGAACGTGATGGAACCATAGAATCAGATTTTCTGGAGTTGTCTTGATGTTTCCATAGATTTCATTCAATGGCGGAAAATATTGCGAAACGGCATTGCTTCCCGTTTTTGTTCTATCGAATCCGATTCCTTCTGTATTGGCCTGATGATAATATACTGGCGACCAGTCGGGTCTTCCGCCTTTGTAATCGCCCCACGGTTCCGGACCGTAATGGTGTCCGCCGGCAAAAATGTGGTGAAGACCAAGCGGCATCATATAATCTACGACAGTTTCCCGTGAAATAAGCATTATTTCTTTGACAGGATTTACAAAGTTTTTGTCATCCGTGAAAGTCATTTTAATCCATTCATCCGCAATCTGTTCTGAGGTTAAATCGTGATTCCAGGCCAGACGTCCGAAAGCGTACCAATTGGCCTGTGCAAAGTGATGACCCGTCCAGTTTTGATCTTCCCCTATATTGGCAACTGCTGAAATGGCAGTCAGTTTTGCAGGTCGCAAAGTTCCGTCCGTGATTTTAGCAATCGTAGAACCTTTTCCATCTGAAAAAGTATCGCTGCCCAATGTTTCTTTGAATAACGGCGCAAGATAAACCAGATGATTAGCCTGTCCCAAATATTCCTGAGTAATTTGAAATTCAACCATTTCCGAAGTTTTTCTCAATGCTCCAAAAAGCGGATTGAATGCTTCTCTCGGCTGAAAATCGATAGGTCCGTTTTTAATCTGAATAATCACATTATCCCTGAATTTTCCGTCTAATGGAACAAATTCCAGATGCGCCTGTTTCGCACGGTCTTCTTTGCTTGGACTGTATACAAACGCTCTCCACATCACGATTCCGCCATAAGGTTTCAAAACATCTGCCATCATATTGGCTCCGTCTGCGTGCGTTCTTCCGTAATCCTGCGGTCCGGGCTGGCCTTCGGAATTGGCTTTTACCAAAAATCCTCCGAAATCAGGAATCAGTTTATAAATTTCTGCCGCTTTATCTTTCCACCATTTCTGAACATCCTGATTCAACGGGTCTGAATTTTGTAATCCTCCCAAAACCTTTGGTGAAGAAAAATTGACGGACAGGTAAACTTTGATTCCGTAAGGTCTGAAAATATCAGCTAAAACTTTGACTTTTTTAAGATAATCTTCACGAAGCATATTCGGTGAAGCATTTACATTATTAAGAACTGTTGCGTTGATTCCGATGGATGCGTTGGCTCTTGCATATTCTTCGTATCTCGGCGAAAGTTTATTAGGTAAGTCTTCCCACTTCCAAAGCGAATGGCCGGCATAACCACGTTCAATGGTTCCGTCGAGATTGTCCCAATGGTTAAGAATTCTTACATCATAGGAAGGTTTTTCTTCAAGTTTCAGATTAGAAAAATTGGCTTTCTGCTGCTGTAAATTCAACAGATGATAGCTTCCGTACAACAATCCTAAGTCTGTTTTTGCCAAAATGCTGATTTTTTTCGGAGTAGAAACGATTTTATAACCATCCTTGAAACTGTCCGGAAATCTATCAATTTTTAAATCAACGGCTTGTCCTACCCAATGTTGGTTCAGTTCCTTTTTGGCAATTTCAATGGTAGGACTTTTACTGTTTGAATTAACAATATTTCTTGGCTTCGGATTGACCGGATATCTCAACCATAACTGACTTCCATCTTCAGCAAAAGCCATTAACGGAAGAATTAGAAACAGTAATATGTAATGTCGGAAATGTTGCATTCTTAAATTTTTAAAATTATTTAAGTTTTGGCTAAAGCCAAATGGTATGTCACTTTTTTAAACGGGCTAAAGCCCGTTCCTATTGATAATAGGATTTTATCCTATCCTTCGTTAAATCGTCCCTTCGGGACTTTTATAGATTATTCTTCTAAACCTTCAATGGTTTTGATTTTACCGTCTTTATCATATTCAATTTCGACAACCTTCATACTTCTCAGCCACGTTCTTCCGCCGCTTGGAACAGAATCGTGGAAAAACAGATACCATTTCCCTTTAAATTCCACAATGCTGTGATGTGTGGTCCAACCCACAACAGGTGTCAAGATTTCGCCTTGAAAAGTGAACGGACCATAAGGATTATCACCTGTTGCATAACAAATCAAATGCGTGTCTCCTGTGGAATAAGAGAAGTAATATTTTCCATTGTATTTATGCATCCAGGATGCTTCAAAAAAACGATGTTTGTCACCGTGAAGCAAAGGATTTCCGTTTTCGTCCAAAATCACGACATCTTTCGGTTCTTCGCCAAATTCCAGCATATCATCACTTAACAACACTACTTTTGATGAAATGGCAGGCTCATTATCGGCAGGAAGGATGGCAGATTCCAATGCTTTGTTATTTCTGTAACGTTGCAATTGCCCACCCCAAATTCCGCCGAAATACATATAATGCTTTCCGTTATCCTCAAAAAGACAAGGGTCGATGCTGTAACTTCCCATCATCGGATGTTTTTCCGGAATGAATGGTCCATAAGGTTTATCGCTCACCGCAACCCCAATTCTGAAAATATCGTTTTTGTCCTTCAGCGGAAAATACATATAATATTTGCCATTTTTGAAGGCTACATCGCAATCCCATAACTGTCTTCCCGACCAAGGAATATCCTTTATCGAAAGAACAACGCCGTGGTCCGTAACTTCGCCATTTTCCACATCATCAAGGGAGAAAACGTGATAATCATTCATATCGAAATGGTCGCCGTTGTCGTTTTCTTCGGTGCCGCTTTCACGGTCGTGTGATGGATAAATATAAAGTTTTCCTTCAAAAACGTGTACGGAAGGGTCTGCCATATAATCTTTCGGGAAAAGGTATTTTGCTTTGTTCATTTTATAGTTTAGATTTTTAGGTAATAGATTTATTTTTTAACCACAAAAGTCACAAAAGAAATGATTGAAAATTTCAGCTAATCAAAAGTTCAAAAAAGGAAGCTGCAGTAGACGTTTTGCTTTTTTGTTCTTTTGATGTTCTTAGCTACAAAGAAGTCTTTTGTTACTTTTGTGGTTTAATAATTATTTTTCTTTCGTTAATTGAATTAATTTCTCTACAACTGGTTTTGCCTGGTAATTTCTGTCGAATGGCAACGGATAATCGGTTCTGCCTTTTACCGGGAAATCGTTTTTCCAGGATTGATTGTCGGTAACGCCCCACAATGTCACTCGTCTTATTTTATCCTGATGTTTCAGGAACAGTCTGAAGAAATCCAGATAACGGTTTTCCCACTCTTTCGTCACATTTTCAGGTAATCCTTTGGTGTAAGGATTCATTTTTGCTTCGTATTCTACTTTGTCGGAAACGTTCGCAGAAGTTCCCCAAGGTGAAGGAAGTGCGCTGATTTCCATTTCGGTAACGTTGATTTTTACTCCGGCTGCTGCGTAATCGGTGATTGCTTTTTCGTATTCTTCCAGTTTTGGATTGTCCAATCCTACGTGAGTCTGCATCCCTACTCCATCGATACGAATTCCTCTTAATTTAAGATCTTTTACAATTTTGGTAACAGTTTTTACTTTTTCAGGGAACCATTCATTGTAATCGTTGTAATAGAGTTCGGCATTTGGGTCAGCTTCCTGCGCATATTGGAAAGCAAGCGGAATAAATTCTTCGCCCAAGATTTCGTAAAACTTGGATTTCCTGTAGGTTCCGTCTTCCATAATCGCCTCATTCACCACATCCCAACCTTTTACACGACCTTTGTATCTGCCGACCAACGTTGAGATATGGCTTTTCATTCTCTGTTTCAGGACTTCCGGAGAAACATCTTTTCCGTCCTTGTCCACAAAAAACCATCTTGGTAACTGTGAATGCCAAATCAACGTGTGACCGATGATGAACATTTTATTCTTTTCTCCGAATTCTACGAATTTATCGGCATCACCAAAGAAAAATTTTCCTTCCTGAGGTTGAATGAACATTGATTTCATACAGTTTTCCGCAACAATGGAACTGAATTGTTTTTTGATGATTTCATCCGATTTTACATCAGTACCGTCAATTTGCGGAAGGCTCATTGCGGTTCCGATGTAGAATTTATTTTTGTAGGCATCTTTCAGGGAATCTTTTGAGGATGCAGAGCTTGCTGTTTTGCACGAAACGGTCAAGGCTAAAATTCCTAATAATGCGATTATTTTTTTCATAACTATTCTTTTTTAAATTTAAACGAAAGGAGCGCAAAGATTTTTTCGACTACTATACTTTTTAAGGTTCGCAAAGGCGTAAACTCAGCGAAGAAATACAAAAATCTTACTCTTTAATCTTCTAGCTTTATCAAGTTTTGAAACCTTGACAAGACTTTAACAGTGAATCTCTCGCAGCCCGGCTTGAACGGAGCTCTTTTTGTGGAGCAAAGCGGAACAAAAAAGCGGGAGTGGAAGACGGATAAAGCTGCCCAAATCATTAAACCAATATTAATCTTCTTTTTTTCTTCTTTCTTTGAGTTCCTGTTCGATTTGGGTTTCCATTTTTTTGTTGATTTCGTAGAACATTAATAATCCACACGCTGCAAAGAACGGAATGGCCGGAAAAATACTGACCAGCATCTGAGCGCCGTTTGCAACGGATTCTGGTTGAATAACGTTTTCGGTTCCTTCGGATGAAATGTAGCCGTAATGCCCGATAATGGAAGAAACCAATGAACTTCCAATGCTCAATCCTACTTTTAGCCCAACCATCATTGCTGAGAAAATAATGGCAGTGGCGCGTCTGTTGTTTTTCCATTCGGAATAGTCGGCGACATCAGCAATCATCGCCCAAAGCAACGGGGTGCTGATTCCGTAGAAAAAGCCGTGCAGAATCTGAGAAAGGAACATTAATTCTACTGATTTTGGCGGATAAAAGATGAATGCAACAATAAATAAAGTTGAAATAAACAGGGAAGCGATGAACGCATCTCTTTTCCCGTATTTATCGGCAAATCTTTTTGAGAAGGTAATTCCAACAATCATCATAATAATTCCGCCTGCATTGAACAACCCGAAACCTGCTGAACGAGAGTCCTCACCGAAGAAATTCATCCCGATGGAACTGAAAAATGCGGTAATCGGCGAAATGAAATTTTTCAAAGAAGTTTCATCGACATAATTGTTGAAATAATAAACGTATGAACCGCCTTTCATTGCCAAAGTAATGAAAATCAAAGCTGTAACTACCAACATTATGATCCAAGGTTTGTTTTTCTTTAAATCTTTTAAATCGGCTCCCAAAGTAGATTCCTGTTCCGGTTTTGGAATGACTCTTTCTTTGGTTGTGAAAAATGTGATGAGCAACATAATGGTTCCGATAATCGCCAACCAGGTCATTACAATTTCAATTCCGGCTGCCTTGTCTCCTTGCCCGACTGATAAAATTATCGGCAACATAAACACCTGTACGAAAAACTGGGCAAACATTACCGCAACAAAACGGTAAGAGGAAATACTGTTTCGTTCGCCCATATCGCCTGTAATCACTCCGCTCAATGCTGCATAAGGTAAATTATTAGCCGCATACAGGAGTAATAAAATTGTGTAAGTTGCTGCTGCATAAACCATTTTTCCCTGATACGAAAAATTGGGTGTACTGAATGCAAAAAGTGCTGCTGCACCCAACGGAACGGCAGAAAATAAAATCCACGGACGGAATTTCCCCCATTTGGTTCGGGTTCTGTCTGCCAAAGCGCCGACCAGCGGATTGAACCCGAAACCGGCAATAAGTCCGACGATCAAAGTGATAATGGAAGCGTCTTCCGGCTTTAATCCGTAGATATCGGTGTAAAAATAAGCTAAGTAAGTTACCAAAGTCTGGAAAACCAGATTGGCCGCTAAATCTCCCAAACTGTAGCCGATTTTTTCAACGACAGATATTTTCTGAGATGGATTGTTCATATAGTTTATGGTTGTTTTTTATTGAGATAAATAGATAATAGACTGATAGATGAAAGATTTTTTAAACATTAAGAATTTAAGTGACTTAATTTTTCTTAAATAAAATTGACTTGTTAATTTCTTAAAATTTTCACTTATTATTAAATTTCTTAAATCCTTAATGTTTAAATAAATTAGAAATAAACAAGTTTATTTAAATTAAGGAATTTAAGCCTTGAGTTATTCCGTTGTGAAAGGTGATGCAGGAAGTCCGGTTTTGTTTTTCAGGTTTCCATCGGGATTGTCTGCCCAGTCATAACGGACTGCAACGGGATTTGTCACCGAATCATTCCACACTACAATTGTTTTACTTTCGATTTTTGCTTTTGCCCAAGACCAGTTTCCATCGGCATTTTTGATGGCAAAACCTTTCAGTTCGGCAACGGGAGTGAAATCATCCGTTCCGGATTTGAAAGTAAGAACGATTTTATTTCCGTTTGATTTCATTGATTGATAAACCGGTCCGTCTGTAACGATGTTTTTCCCGTAAGCCAATTTCATCGCCTGCAAAGCCAACCTGTCACCTACTGTTTTTTTATCGAGTGGATGAATGTCATTCCATTCTCCGACATCGATGATTACGGCAAGTCCGGCATTCGGAACATTTAGCGAAACTTTACGTTGTTGATCTCTGAGTTCCGCCCAGTTACTTTCTATTGGCTGTGCTTTTGACTCCATAAAATTAGCCAATTGAACGGTGATGAATGGCATTTCTTTGTTATTGAATTTATTTCTCCAGTCTGTAATCATCGTGGTTAACAAATCGCCATATTCTTTTGGTTTTCCGGTGTTGCTTTCGCCTTGATACCAGATTGCTCCCGTGATATTATAATTAATTAAAGGATTGATCATCGCATTATATAATCCTGTCGGCTTCCAACGGATAAAGGTCGTTCCGGGCGCCATTTTTTCCATTTTTGTCCCGATTTTATATTTCCATTCGGATTTTAAATCTATTTTTTGTCCGTCGATTTCAAGGTAATACGGTTTATCTGCAATAAACTGCCCTTTTCCGCTCCCGTTGGAAACTCTTACGGCAATGACGTTTTTGCCTTCTTTCAAAATTCCGGCCGGAACGTCGTACCAACGTGGCGGATATTCATAGGTTACATTTCCGACTTTTGTCCCGTTGATATAGGTTACATCAGCATCTTTGATTCTTCCAAGATTTAAAAATGCTGATTTTCCTGCCTGATTTTTCGTTAAAGTAATTTCTTTTCTGAACCAAACCGAGCCCTCAAAAGAACCTTCTTTGTCTTCCCATGAACCGGGAATTTGCATCGTTTTCCAATCAGAATCATTTAAATCAAATTTTTCCCAATGTTGATTGAGTCCAATATCACTTTGGTCTAATTCCGCATACCAAACCTTGCTGAGCGCCTGTTCAGAAGATTCCGTAGATTTTATCAAGTCATCATTCTGCCATTTTTTTGCTTCGTCGAGATATTCAGGATATTTTTTCAAAGAATTTTCATCCATCCAAGCCTGAATCGGAGAACCTCCCAAACTGGAATGAATAATTCCTACCGGAACTTTATTTTTTTCACTTACATCTTTAGCAAAAAAATACGCAACACCAGAGAAGTTCAGAATGGTTTGAGGATTGGTAGCTTCCCATTTTCCACCATCTAATTCAGTCTGTGGCGACTTGAAATTATATTTCTGAGGAACTGTAAAAAACCTGATATTCTGATTGTTAGCATTTTTAATTTCATTCGAATATAATGGAGTTAGTCTGCGCATCGGCAATTCCATATTCGATTGTCCTGAAGCCAGCCAAACGTCACCAATCAAAATATCTTTCAGGGTTATTTCGTTGATGGTCATTGTGTACGGACCGCCTGCTTTCTGCTCAGGAAGCACGATTTTCCAGTTGCCGTTTTGGTCTGCAGTCGTTTTGTAGTTTTTGTTGAGGAATTTCACTTCTACTTTTTCATTGGCATCGGCTTTTCCCCAAATATTTAATTTCTGGTTGCGTTGTAAAACCATTCCGTCCGAAACCAATGCGGGAAGCTTGATTTTAGCTTCAACACAAAGATTGCAAATCAATAGAAATAAGCCTAGAATTTTAGTGAAAATATTATTTGACATATTAGTTTTATTTTGGTAATTCGTTCAGTAACCTCACTTCAATAATTTTTGGAGTCAGAGATTTTTCGCCTGAAATAAATTTTACGGTGAGTGTCTCTTTATTCTTTTCCGATTCGGGAACCGGGATTAACAATGTTTGTGGTGAGCTTCCCATTTTCCCTTCAAAATCTTTTGAAAACACTTTAATTCCATTGACTTCGGTATTCAATGTACGATTGTTATTGGCATCAAAGTACAGAAGATAAAGGTATTTTGCATTTTTATCCTTATTTCTCATCTGATAGCTGAACCAACCTTTTGCATCGCGGAAATGCCTGTCTTCCATATAACCATCGTAAGCATCTTTGCTGTCAAAAAAGTGATCGGATTCCGGCTGTTGCTCGCCTAACTGAATTTTATCTGTTGTGATATTATCCAGTTTTCGGACAGCTTCTTCTTCCTGAGCTTTTTTCTGCTGAATGATTTCGATTTTATCCTGAGTTGCCTGAGGAAAATAAATGATATATCGCTCTTCCTGGACTTGATAAAACGGAACAAGTTCTAACCCGTTACTGAATTTATTCTGAGGATAAAGACCGCTAATTTTAAATGTTAAATCTTTTTGATTAACAGGCTTTAAATGATCCAAAACAGTTGTCGAAGTTCCTAAAATTGTGGGAATATCATTCAACGGAATTTGAGGTCCGTGCGCAATATGCCCGCCACGACTATCATCGGCAAACAATCCCTGCTGGTTCTCTTTGCCATATTTGGCTGCCAAAACGATGGGTCCGTATCTGAATGCATAATAATCGGAATTATCCGGAAGCGGTTCCGCGGAAAGATGCATCGGCATTTTCATTTCGACAACATCGTCTTTTTTCCATTTTCTGTTGATGTTAATATAACCTTCGGAATCGACAGGAATATTTATATTTTTTGAATTGACGGAAACGCTTATCTGTGAAGCATTCGTCCATTCCGGAACTCTTAATTTTAAATTGATTTCGGATTTTGGCGCAAGGTCAAAAATTAATTTTGTGGAAGGGGTCTGAGGAAAATTATTTTCCTGTCTTACAATCATTTTTTTCTCCGACCATTTTAAAACAGACGGAATAAACAGATTGACATACAAATTGTTATCCGAATGCGCATAAATCATTTCGCCATATTTCGCGTGGTTTTCCATTCCCGAACCGACACAGCACCAGAAACTGGTTTCCGGCTGCGAATAGACCCTGTAATGACCGGGACGCATCGGCGTAAAATACACAAAACCACCTTTTTCTGGATTTTGAGTGGAAAGAATATGATTGTATAAAGCCCTTTCGTAATAATCTAAGTAAGATGATTTTGGATTGGTCGCGAAAAGTTCTTTGGTCAGTTTCAGCATATTGTAGGTATTGCAGGTTTCGGGACCTTCAATACTTTTAATCATTCCGCTGAAATCGGTTGTTGGATTGAAATGTTCGCTGACACTGTTTCCACCGATAATTGCTGAACGTTTTTGCGTAACATTCGTCCAGAAAAAATCTGCCGCACTGTTCCACTCTTTATTATGTTCCAAATCGGCAATTCTTTTGAAGCCAATCACTTTCGGAATCTGCGTATTGGCGTGAATTCCTGTCAGTTTATCTTCGTGAATCAGCAAAGGATTTAAAATGGCAAGGTGTGAAAAACGATGCGCAAGCTTTAAATATTTTTCATTTTTTGTAATGTCATAAACATCGGCAAAAACCTCATTCAGTCCGCCGTGTTCACTTCTCAGCATCTCCTGAATCTGCTCATCGGAAAGTCCGGAAACTTCATCCGCCATCCAATCAGTAAGTTTGATGAGCATTTTTTTTGCCTTTTCACTGTCTGCATACCAATAGGCATCACGCAAACCTGAATAAATTTTGTGAATATTATATAATGGAACCCAACGGTCATTCAGTCCGAAAGCTGATGCGCGAATATTACCATCTGAGATTTCTTTCCAAATTTTTTTGCCATTCGGAACGCCGGAAATATAGCCGTTTCCTGAAAGATTTTGGCAACGCTCCAACTCATCGATCATATAATCGAGGCGCTGCTTTACTTTGGTATCGCCTGTAGAAGCATACATCAAAGCCAATGCTGAAATATAATGCCCGCCGATATGACCATCCAATCCAGTGTTTTCCCAGTTTGGATAATTTGGTTTTTTAGGATTGAGTCCCGCTTCTTTCAGATATGGAGCCAACAAACGGTCGGCATCCATCGACATAATATAGTTCTTATCTGTCTGCATCGCCCTGCTGAAAACACTTTCAGACAAAGCGACCTTATTCAGCGGAAAATAACTGACCGTTTTGCTCACCTGCCCAAAAGCAAGCGTGCCTAAACCTAAAAATACTACCAGCGATTTTTTATTCATTAATAAATGTCTATTCAACATTTCTAAAAATAAAAGAAAGAATCAATATGACAAAGAATTTTGCAGAATAAGCCGATGGAATCAAAAAAAAGTATATTTTAAAGTCTTAGAAAAAAGCTGAAAACGGCAAGGACTTATCATAAAAATTAAGATTATTAAAAATCACGATAATCAGAACCATACGGCTAAACCGCTTGTATAAAAATGAATACGGAATACCGAGTGAAGGCGTGAGTAATTTATATAAATAACTTATCGTATTTTTAAGACTAAGCCTTGACTATAGTTTTCGGGTAAATTTAAAATGAAAGGAAATTTAATTTTAACATATTTTTAACGTTGAGTTCATCTGTTTTTAATGTTTTTAATGAATAAAATGTAAGCTTCAGAGCCATTAATTGCTCCCAAAATATTAAGGTAAATGATGAAATCTGGATTTTTTAAAAATAAAAAGTAAAATAAAGTGTATAAAATACATTTATATGGTTTCAACTGTAAAATCAAAGCCTAAAAGCATTAACTTTGCATAAAAATTATAATCGATGACACAAGACTATTCTCATTTTCCACGACATCTGGTAGCTGTTGACTGCATTATTTTCGGGTTCGATGGTGAAAATCTCAAGATCCTTCTGGTACAAAGGAATTTTGAACCGAAAATGGGTGAATGGTCATTAATGGGTGGTTTTATCGGGGACAAAGAAACCTCTGATGAAGCGGCACAGCGTGTCCTGAACACACTTACCGGACTGGAAAATATTTATCTTGAACAGCTCAATTCCTATACTCAAATCGACCGCGAACCGACGGCGAGAATTATGTCGATTTCGTATTATGCACTGATTAATATTGAAAAAAATATTCAGATCAATGAAAAATACAGTGCAAAATGGTTTGATCTGCAGGATTTTCCGAGCCTGATTTTCGACCATAATGAAATGGTGAAAGATGCAGTTCTGAGACTTAGAAGAAGGGCTTCCACACGACCTATCGGTTTTGAGCTTCTGCCGGAAAAATTCACGATGAAAGATCTGCAGACTTTATACGAAGCCATCTTCAACGAACAGTATGACAAGCGGAATTTCATCAGCAAAATCAATGCGCTGGATATTCTTGTGAAAACGGAAGGAAAAGATATGAGCTCGTCTAAAAAAGGGTCTTTTCTTTACACTTTCGATGAAGAAAAATACAATAAGAAAATTGCGGAAGGGTTTATGTTTAAGATTTAAACTTAAAAACTTCCTGTAAATTTCACTTTGATTCCCAGCTGGAAATTGGCAATGGTTTTGAAGATTTCGATTAAAGTGACACGCTCTATTTTGGTAAGTTTACTGATTTCTATATAATTATCAGGATGCTTTTTATCAATATTGCTCTGGTTCGCCTGATTTTTTAGCCGAAGTGCCATCAGATAATAGTAAGACTGATGCATTTCGTTGTATTGCTGTTGCGTGAAAACTCCTATTTCCGTCAGCTTTTTCATTCGTTCGCCGGTATTCTCTATTTCCAATTGGTTTTTCAACGCATACACACGGAGCAAATCTACAATTGGCGACATCGCAGTTTTGATATCGAAAACCTCTGATTTCCCGATGGTCTGGGTTTTAATTCTTTTCAGAAAAGTCAAAGGCGGTTCGTACTGTAAAGCATTTTTGGCAATATGAGCAAAAAACAGCTGATTGGGTGAAGCTAATTTTTCCTTGATATAGTTTTTCAGGTCTTTCACAATACTTTCTTCACCATAAATAAAACGGAAATCGAAAAAAGTGGAAAGCTTCATTGCGGTTTCCGGCACCGATTCTTCGATCCATTGGTTGTAATTTCTTTTCCAGTGAGAAAGAGAATGGGTCCATTTGGGATTGCTTGCCATAAAATTTCCTTTGCAGTATTCAAAGCCAATGGTATTGAGATCATCCGAAACTTTTTTGGCAAAATCCAGAAAATATTCCCTTACCATTTCGCGGTGTTCATTGGCTTTATCCTCGTAGATAATTCCGTTGTCCTGGTCTGTGCTTAGAGTCTGTTCTTTCCGGCCTTCGCTTCCGGTCACGATAAACGCAAATTTTGCAGGAGGTTTTCCTATCTGCCTGATAACTTTTTCTATTACTTTTCCTGTTATTGTATCGGCAATTGTTGTAATGACCTGACTGGCAATTTCACCGTGCACTCCCCTTCCCAATAATTGAGTAATAATATCCGGGACCTGCTTCCATTTTTTCTTAAGTTCTTCTACACTTTCAGCCTGCTTTACCGATTGAATAAAAACAAGCGGACTTTGTCCCTGCTCGCTCAACAGGCGATTTCTGCTCAGAAAGCCTACATATTCGCCATTATCTTGTACGAGAAGATATCTTGATTTGGTTTTAAACATCATCAGAACCGCTTCATAAAGATAGGCGTCGCTGGAAATACTTACAATGGGATTATCCATCACCTCAGAAATTGCAATTCTGGAATCCAGGCAGCGGGCGATAACATTATCTCGCAAGGTAATATCTGTCGCATAGCCGATAATTTCGTCACTTGCTGATTTTTTCACAAAGATGCAGCTTACCTTATGGGCAGCCATTATTTGGGCTGCCTCAAAAACAGGAGTATTTTCTTCGCAGGAAACAATACTTTTATAGGTAATTCCTTTTATTTTTCTTGAGTAAAGCTGGTCAGCCGCAAAATAACTTTCTTCAAACGTTGCAGGCGTTTTCACAAAATGAGAAAATTCCTCATCCAGCATTTTTTTACCGAAATCTGATGTAAAATAATGGAAAAAATCTTCATACGCGTTACACAACTCGTAAAATTCCTTTTTCGGTAATGTATAAACAACAGTTCCCTTTTTGGCAATCGCCGATTTCAATGCACGTACTCTGTTCAGAACCACAGATATTCCCCCAAAACAATAAGGCGAATGGTGTATCGAAATACATCTTTTGTTTTCCGCTGCATCGAAAAAAAATGTTTCGTATTCTCCGGATTCAATAATGTCTACCCCTCTCATTTCCGTCACTTCCTGGCGATAGACCAATGTATCTTTGGAAAACTCGGTTTGGGTAAAAGATTCAGAAATTTCTTCAAGAACTGTTTCGGGTAAAAGATGAAAGGGTTCTGTTATTTTTAAAAGTGAAATAATTTTTTCCTGCATCATAGTTATTTCATTTTATGGGTTAAAAACTTTAAACCAGATTCAATTTTCTGATGAATATTCTGAAAGTCGGTTTCTGAAACCTCTCCGCGTTTCCGGATTTCAAAAAAACATTTTGCAGTTATTTCTGCATCGATCATCGCATTGTGGAGATGTTCCATTTTTTCATTAAAAAGAAACTCGTAAAGCTGAGGCAGCTTAAAATAATCAGCTTCTGGATTAACAACATACTCTTTACTTTTAAGCATTGTGCAGTAGAAATGACTCTGCAGAAAAGGATTTTTCAGGTTTGCCCTGTAAAAATCGGCGCTTAGTGTATGAATATCAAACTCTGTAAAATGTCCCGTAATCAAGGGTTGAAATTCTTTTATATCCGTTGAAAGCTTTTCTAAAACCAATGTTCTTTCCTGTCCGTTTTTACTTAGAAATTCTTTGGTAATCCCGTGGATTTTCAATGACTTCGAACTGATTTTCAAATCCTCATTAAAAATATAAAAATTTTCACGTTTAACTTCCTGGGCATTTTCGTCATAAATAACCCAGGCCACCTGAACTGCGGAAGGCCAGTTATCTTTCTCAGAATAAGGCAGGCTCCATCGTTTCGGGATTCCTGTGGTTTCGGTATCGATGAAAAGAAAATAGGTTTTCAAAATACAATCAAAAATTATAAAAAATAAAAAAAGGATGCCTCAATGACATCCTTTTTATAATACCTTAAACTTACCAAAATCTCACGTAAAGTGCTGTTAATAAAAGTAATGTTACAACAATTAAAACCAATGTTCTGTTGTCCACTTTGAACATTGATGCATCGATTGCAAATGCTTTCGGGTTCACTTTCGGACCGGCAAGACTTATCCCAACCATCGTCAGAACCGTGAAGAAGAATGACCAACCCATATTAATCAAAAACGGAATTTCGGTAATCGTGTGAACTACGCCGTTTTCCAGTTTTTCATACGTGAAAGCTGTATATAGCCAAGTTTCTTTTCCGAAAATTTCCACAGCAAAACTATTGAAGAAAATCGCCAGAACGAATCCTAAAATTACGCCTACCAAAGCTGCAGTTCCGGTTGTTCTTTTCCAGAACATTCCTAAAAGGAACATCGCAAAAACACCCGGACTGATAAATCCTGTATATTTCTGAATAAAGGTAAATCCACCTTCACCACCAATTCCCAAAGCATCTGTCCAAGTAAATGCCAAAGCCACAAACATTGCAATGATAATTGCCCATCTTCCGGTTCTTACCATCTGGATTTCCGTTGCATCAGCCTTCAAATATTTTTTATAAATGTCTAATGTGAAAATCGTTGAGATACTGTTCACTTTCCCTGCCAAAGAAGCAACGATTGCTGCCGTCAAAGCCGCTACTGCAAGACCTTTCAGACCAACAGGCAAAAATCCTAATATTGCAGAATATGCTCCGTCTTTCACTCCGTTAAAGCCAGGCAAATGTCCTTTTGTATACAAAACGTAAGCTGCAATTCCCGGAAGCATTACGATAATCGGCATAAATAATTTAAGGAATCCTGCGAATAAAATTCCGGTTCTCGCCGTTTTTAAATCAGCTCCCAAAGCTCTTTGCGTGATGTACTGGTTACAACCCCAATAATTTAAATTAACAATCCATTGTCCTGCAAAATACATTGCCAATCCCGGTAAAACCACATATTTCTGAACATCCAGATTTTCAGGCATTGCTAAAGTTGTCGTTGTTTTAACCGGTTTTTCCAGCATTAATTTGAAATGTTGCGGCGCTTCATTCATCAAGGTCTGAAATCCTGTCAAAGCATTTCCTACAGCCGCTCCGTTGATTCTCTGGTCGACAATTTGCAACGCCATATAAACGGTAGCAAAACCTCCGATAATCAAAACCGCCACCTGAATTACGTCGGTGTAACCGATTACTTTCATACCGCCAAGACCGATTAATAATGCCATTAGAAGCAATCCAATCATAATGATATGAAGATGACCGCCGCCCAACAGCGTATCAATTGCTAAAGCTCCTAAATAAAGAATTGAAGTCAGGTTGACAATCACATATAAAAACAGCCAGAATACCGCCATAATCAGGGAAACCGATTTGTTGTAACGGGTTTCCAGGAATTGCGGCATCGTATAAATTTTGTTTTTAAGATAAATCGGAATGAACCAAATGGCAATAATGATGAGCGCCAATGCTGCAATCCATTCATAAGCTGCCACTGCTACGCCGACGAAAAATCCTTCGCCGGACATTCCGATGAACTGTTCCGCTGAAATATTGGAAGCAATCAAACTTGCTCCAATCGCCCACCAGGTTAGTGAACCTTCCGCCAGGAAATAATCTTTACTACCTGTTGCTGCAGATTTTTTTTTGTTATAAATCCAGATTCCGTAACCGGCTACCACCACAAAATAAATCAGAAATATGATGATATCAATAGTTGCTAAATTTCCCATACTTTATTGTTTAACTGAGAATTTGTAAATTGTTTTCGACTGGTATTTTTGTCCCGGCTTCAGTTCTGTAGAAGGGAAAGAAGCCTGGTTTGGAGAATCCGGAAAATGTTGTGTTTCTAAACAAAAGCCTGTTCTGAATTCATTTTTTCCGCCAGTCTTTGTATCAAATTTTCCATCCAAAAAGTTTCCGGAATAGAACTGAACGCCCGGTTCATCGGTCAAAACTTCCATTACTCTTCCTGATTCAGGATGATAAACTTTGGCAATGCTTCTCAATCCGCTTCCGTTCAGAATCCAGTTGTGGTCGTAGCCTTTTCCTTTTTTCAGTTGGTCGTCATCTGCATTGATATCTTTTCCAATTGCTTTTGAAGCTGTGAAATCGAATACACTTCCCTTCACCACTTTTTGCTCACCTGTAGGAATTAGAGTTTCATTAACTGGTGTAAATTTATCCGCATTAATCTGCAATTCGTGGTCAAGAATGGTTTTTGAGAAATTCCCTGAAAGATTGAAATACGAATGCTGAGTCAAATTCACCACAGTCGGTTTATCGGTTTCCGCTTCGTAAGAAATTTCCAAAGCATTATCATCTGTCAAAGTATACAGAACGGTTGTCGTTAATTTTCCCGGATAACCTTCTTCACCGTCAGCGCTGGTGTAAGTCAGTTTCAAAGTCGGGAATTTTGCATCTTTCACTGGTTCAATATTCCAGAATTTGGTGTGGAATCCTTCTTTTCCGCCGTGAAGACTGTTTGGCCCGTCGTTTTTGTCGATGTCATATGATTTGCCTTCCAAAGTAAATTTGGCATTGGCAATTCTGTTTCCGTAACGGCCAATCAATGCCCCGAAATAATATGGATTTCCGTTGAAATAATCTTCAGGCTTGGTAAATCCTAAAACGACATCTTCGTATTTTCCGTTCTTGTCGGGAGCGGTAAGTGAAGTGATAATTCCGCCGAAGTTAATGACTTCCAGCTTCATCCCGTTTTTGTTGGTTAAAGTATATTTTTTGATGGAATCGCCTTTTGACGTGACTCCGTAATCTGAAACCTGTATGTTTTCCATTGTTTCCGGTTGAGTTTTTGATTGATTTTCTTTTTTATTGCACCCGAAAATACATAAAACGGCAAAAAGAATTATCAGGTTGATACTTGTTTTTCTCATTTTTTAGAAGTTTTGCAAGTTTAACGATAATATATTTCATTCCAGCGAAGTGTTTTCTTAAAATCACGGATTTTCGTATCTTCATCAATAACAAGCGATTCGATACCTGCAATCTCTGCAAAATCTTCCAATTGTTCTACGCTGATGTTCTCACTATAACACGTGTGATGTGCTCCACCGGCCAAAATCCAGGCTTCAGCCGCCGTGTACAGGTCAGGAAGCGGTTTCCAAAGGACTCTCGCAACCGGAAGTTTTGGCAATTCTTCAGTGATTTCCAACGCTTTTGTTTTGTTGATTAACAGTCTGAAATGATTTCCGAAATCCATCAAAGCGGCATTTAAAGAATCGATATTTCCTCTTGAATTGAAAACCAGACGAACCGGGTCAGCTTTTCCGCCAATTCCTAATGGATGAATTTCACAAGATGGTTTGTCAATCGCCAAAACAGGGTCAACTTCCAACATATGCGAACCTAAAATCGAAGGATTTGAAGGATTTAAATGATACGTATAATCTTCCATAAAGGCATTTCCGCCTTCAAGGCCTTGTCCCATCGTTTTCATTGCACGAACCAAAGCGGCAGTTTTCCAATCACCTTCTCCGGCAAATCCGTAACCTTTTTCCATCAATCTCTGAACGGCAATTCCAGGCAATTGTTCCAAGCCGTGAAGGTCTTCGAAAGTATCGGAAAAACCTTTGAAATTTCCTTCTTTCAGGAATTTTTCCAAACCTAATTCAATTCTTGCGGCAACTTCCAGAGATTTTCTGTTTGAACCTCCCGAAAGAAGGGATTCTGCCATTTTGTATGAAGCTTCATATTCTTCAATCAATGTTTTGATTTCACCATCACCAATGGAATTGACAACGCTTACCAAATCCCCGATTCCCCAAGTATTGACTGAAAATCCGAATTTGGTTTCCGCTTCTACTTTATCGCCATCCGTAACGGCTACAAATCTCATATTGTCACCAAAACGGGCGAACTTCGCACCTTGCCAATCATCCCAACCTGCGGCAACTCTACTCCATTCTCCAATCTGTTTCTGAACTCTTTCTTCCGCCCAATGTCCTACAACGACTTTTCTGTTTTTGCGAAGACGGCTCACCATAAATCCGAATTCCCTGTCGCCGTGTGCAGCCTGATTCAGGTTCATAAAGTCCATATCCATCTTAGACCACGGAATATCCTGGTTGAACTGCGTGTGAAGATGCAACATTGGCTTTTGTAATGCGGTCAGTCCACGAATCCACATTTTTGCAGGTGAAAATGTGTGCATCCAGGTTACGATTCCGATACAATCTTTTGCAAAGTTGGCAGCTGTAAGTGTTTCAAAAATTTCTTCTGTTGTTTTTACGGTTGGCTTCAAAACCACTTTCACAGGAATCTGTGAAGAAGCGTTTAAAGCTTCCACGATTTTCGCTGAATGTTCCGCAACCTGCGCTAATGTTTCAGGACCGTATAAATGCTGGCTTCCGGTGATGAACCAGATTTCTTTCGTATTGAGAGGTGTTAACATAGTTATAAATGATGATTTATAAATGATTATTGATGTTTAGTTATATTTTTTAAGCTATTTAAATTGAATCCTTCGGATTCTGTAGGGTTTTGCAACTTTTTTCCATAGGTTTCACCTACGGCTACTGATATTGAACCCTTCGGGTTCGTAGTTTTCTATGGAACGATGACAATTGCCAAAAGCCAAACTACTGTCCATAATAGGCATTTTTACCGTGTTTCCGTTCGTAATGTTTTTTAATGAGTGAATCTTTCAAACGGGGTGCGTTCGGATTAATTTGCCTTGTGAGATAAGCCATCTCGGCGATAGTTTCTAGAACTTTGCTATTGTAAACGGCTTTTTCAGCATTTTTCCCCCACGTGAACGGCCCGTGATTTCCGATGAGCACCATTTCTACTTCTTCGTAAGACAAATCTTTTTCTTTGAAGCAATCCAGAATCTGGATTCCGGTGTTGTATTCGTAGTTTCCTTCGATTAAATCGTCTCGCATCGGCGGTGCGCAGGGAATATCTGTTGTCAGATGGTCTGCGTGCGTCGTTCCAAAAATTGGAATATCCAGTTGCGCCTGTGCCCAAGCTACGGAATAGATGGCGTGTGTATGAGAAATTCCGCCGATGTTATACCAGTTTTTGTAGAGATAAGCGTGGGTTTTAGTATCGGAAGATGGTCTTAAATTTCCTTCCACCACATTGGCATCGTAATCTAAAATCACGATGTCTTCCGGTTTCAGTAATTCGTAAGGAACACCGCTCGGTTTGATAGCAAATATTCCTTTGTCACGGTCAACGGCGCTCACATTTCCGAATGTGTAAACAACCAGCTTTAATGCATCGAGTTGCATATTGGCTTCGTAACATTCTCGTTTTAATTCTTTATAGATGCTCATTTTATTTGCATATTTTTTTGAAAATCTGTTTTTTATCCATAGGTTTCACCTACGGCTATTCATATTGAACCCTTCGGGTTCTCTCCTACGAATCAATCGCAGCCCGGCTTGAGCGGAGCTCTTTTTGTGTAGCATAGCGGAACAAAAAAGCGGGAGCGGAAGACGGATTAAGCTGCCATAATAATTTTAGTTGATGGTTTTTGGTTTTTAAATGATTGTAATTATTTAACAGGTCGCCTCTACGAGGCTCTCTTTGTGATGATAATATTTACATATTTGCTATTAACAGGGCGCTCCTACGGAGCTTTGTTTTTTTCATCACCGTTCTGGCTACTAACAGAGCGCTCCTACGGAGCTTTTCTGCTTTAACTTCTATCAACTATAAACTTTCAACCGTCAACTTTTTCTTTGATTTGATATTATTTTCGGTGAAATCTGCGAGAATCTGATACTGTTTCATAAATTCTGCATATTTTTCTACTTTTTCCACTTGTGGGAAATATTCTGCTTCGAAATCGGAACCCATTTTCTGGCTCGCTTCCTGAACAGTCGGGTAAATTCCCGCTGCAACAGCCGCATAAATAGCTGCGCCCAAAGCCGGAGCCTGGTCTGAAGCTGCCACTACAATCGGCATATTAAGAACGTTGGCCAACGTCTGCATAATGAAAGGGGATTTTCTGGCAACGCCACCAATTCCGATCACTTTTTCGATTTTTACGCCTTCTTCTTCGAAACGGTCAACGATTTTTTTAGCGCCAAAACAAATGGCATTCACCAAAGCTTTAAAAATATGCGGTGCCTTTGTTCCCAAGGAAAGGTTGCTGATTGCCATTTTCAGTTCCTGATTGGCATCTGGTGTTCTTCGTCCGTTAATCCAATCCAAGGCAACCGGAACCACCTCCGAAAGTGGAATTTTTTCCGCTTCCAAAGTGAGATTGCGAATAAGATTGTTATCTATTTCTTCTTTTAGCAACTGTTTTTGATTTTCATCAATGACATTGGAATTCATCAGAATATTGTGTGTAGGCCAGGTCAGAATGTCTTTGTACCACGCCAAAACATCACCAAATGCAGATTGCCCCGCTTCTAATCCCATCAAGCCCGGAATCACGGAACCATTGACCTGTCCGCAGATTCCTTTAACTGTTTTGTCGCCGATGATTTCGTTGGGAGCCACCATAATATCACAGGTTGACGTTCCCATAATTCTGATTAGTGTATTCTCCTCTACTTTTGCTCCCACCGCTCCGGAATGAGCGTCGAAAGTTCCGACAGCAATTACCGTATTTGTTGTTAAGCCCAATTTTGTTGCCCATTCTTCGTTCAGATTTCCGGCAACTTCATCGGACGTGTAGGTTTTATCGTACAGCCTGTCTCGAAGTTCTGCCAGTGAAGAATCCAGCTGACCGAGAAATTCTTTGGAAGGAAGTCCATCCCACGATTCGTGCCACATTGCTTTGTGACCGGCTGCACAACGGCTTCTTTTAAAAGACGCTAAATCCGCATTGTCGGAAAGTAAAAATGTGAGGTAATCGCAATGCTCTATCCAGCTGTATGCGGCATTTTTCACCGCTTCATCTTCTCTGTTGATGTGAAGAATTTTTGCCCAAAACCATTCGGAAGAATAGATTCCACCTTCAAATTTTGTATAATCTTCGCCGCCCCAGTTTCTTGCCAGATGATTGATTTCTTCGGCTTCATCAATGGAAGTATGGTCTTTCCACAACACCATCATTGCATTCGGATTTTCTGAAAATTCAGGCATAAGTGACAAGGCAATTCCATCCTTATTCACGGGAAGCGGTGACGAACCTGTCGTATCAATACAAATGCTGACGATATTTTCCGACGCAACGCCACTTTCTTTGACAACGGCTGAAATGGTTTTTTCCAAACCTTCGATGTGGTCGAGCGGATGCTGACGAAATTGGTTTTCTTCCGGCTTGCAGAACTTTCCTTCTTTCCATCTTTGGTAATAGCTTACGGAAGTTCCCAGTTCTGCCCCATTTTCCGTATCAATCAAAACGGCCCGAACAGAGTCTGTTCCGTAGTCTAAGCCGATAACGTATTTTTTCATTAACGAAAGTGATTTATTTTGATTATTTGTTTTTACCTCTTTTTAAAATAACCGATGCAATAGATTACATTCTACAAAGATTTTTCATTAAGTTTTCATTTACCTTAAAGAATTCTCCGGTTTTTTGTTTAAGAGTTAAAACAAATATAAGATTCTATTTTAAATAAATGTAATATTTACACTTAATTTTAAATTATCCTTTATTTATGGTATTTTGAAGCTATTTTATTTTCAAAATAACTAAAGAATTTGCCGGAATTTCAACAGAAATCTTTCCTTTTTTAATGGCCTGCGTTTCTTCTTTTGGTGTAATGGCTTCTGATTGGAAATTATTTTCATCGGAAAGTCCCGCAGAAGTCAGTACAATTTTGGTGAATTGACTGCCCATTTTACTATTTTCCGGATTGATTTCAACTGAGGTTTCCTGAGGATCAGCATTAACAATTTTAATGATGGTTTCTCCTTTTTTAAGATCACGAACCGCCGATGCATAGAGATTGTTCTCGCCTTTCAACGGTTTTCCGTTTTCGGAGATTTTAATTAAATCTGTTCCTTTGTTGTTGGAGAATAATTTCTGAACGTAATAATTCGGAGTAGCGTAAGATTTCAAATTATTGAACCAGATCAAATCCGGCGTCCATTGCCAACCGTCTGCGTGAGCGAAAAGCGGTGCGTAGGAAGTCATTGTCACGACATCTGCGTTGCGTTCCAATCCGGTCATAAAAGCGGCTTCCGAAAGTGCGGTCAGCCAATTGTTTTTATTGTCAGGTTTTACAACGCCAACCGATTGTGCGGCATATTCTCCGGCAAAAACTTTTGGTCCTCTTCGGTCGTATTTATCGTATCGATCTGCATTTTTTAAGAACCATTCCGGAGAATTGTAGTAATGTTCATCAACAATCTGAGCATTCAGTTTTTTAAGTTCTTTCCAGCCGTAATCGAAAAATTCGCCATCGGGAGACGGTCCGCTTCCGGAAATGATTTTGATATCGGGATATTTGGCGTGAATCGCTTTTTCAAAAACTTTGTAGCGTTCAATGTAATCTGCACCCCATTGCTCATTTCCAACACCGATGAATTTCATATTAAAAGGTTTTGGATGTCCCATTTCAGCACGAATTTTTCCCCATTTCGTATTGGAATCACCGTTTGCAAATTCAATCAGATCCAAAGCGTCCTGAACGTAAGGATCCAAATCTTCCATTTTTACAAGTTCGGCTGTATTGAACTGGCAAGCCATTCCACAGCTTAAAATCGGAAGTGGTTCTGCGCCTAGATCTTCCGCCAACTGAAAATATTCAAAAAAGCCAAGCCCGAAAGATTGCCAGTAATCCGGCGTGAGACGATGGGCGAATCCGTTGTTCCATTTATTGATAAGATTTTCGCGGTCTTCCACTTTACCAATCGTCTTTTTCCATTGATATCGCTCTGCTAAGGTTCTTCCTTCGACGATACATCCACCAGGAAAACGTAAAAATCCGGGTTGTAAATCATATAATTTTTGAACCAAATCTTTTCGCATTCCACCTTTTCTGCCTTTCCAGGTGTCTTGAGGAAACAATGAAATCATATCCATATTCACAACGCCTTTCCCGGTAAAAGTGATTTGAAGCTTTGCTTTTTCAACGGTTTTGGAAGGTACAAAAACAGCATTGTATTTTTGCCAGCCTCCACCTTTTATGATGGTAGATACTGAGGAAATCACTGTTCCGTTTTCATCCATCAGACTTGTATTGATGACAGAAATATTGCCTGACACATTTTCCAGATTGAAGCTTAAATCATATTTCTCTCCTTGATGCAGACCGATTCCTCTGAAACCTTCATTTTCCAGCACATAATTTTTATCATTCCAGACCGTGATTCTTGCGTAGTTTTTATTGGTTTTGGATTTGTCTGTTATAATTGTTAAAAAACCGGAATCTAAATTGGGAGACAATGTTTTTGTGTTGGGTTGTTTCCAGCCGGTTAAAGGTTCGTCGAACTCGAAGCTGCGGTTTTTAATCAGTTCAGCATACAATCCACCGTCTGCCGCAAAGTTGATGTCCTCGAAGAAAATCCCGTACATCGTTGGCTGGATTTTGATGTTGGTAGAAGTTCCGTCCAAATCGAGGAAATGGGTTTTGATAGTTTTATTTTGGGCTGAAAAGAAGGCTACGCTTAAAGAAAATGCGGTTGCAAATATTTTAGATCTTGTTTTCATTGATTAATTTTTGAACAGTTTTTAACCACAAAAGGCACAAAAGATTTTAGTACTTTAATTTTTAAGCTTAATAATTGATATAAAAAGAACACATAAGCTTAAAAAATCTTTGATTTTTTATTTTGCAGACTTTTGAGATATAATTATATTTTGTCTTTTTTAATTCTCCCGAATCTTCGATTTGTGTTTAATTAAAATTTAGTTTTAATAGCAAAGATTAGTTTATTTTCAATTGAAGGCTTTTCAAACCTGTTTCATCAGAAGTTCCGCCGTAGAAAATGGTGTAGTCTCCTGCTTTCGGAGCCAAATCATCTACTTTTTCATCATAAAATGTAAATGAATCTTTAGAAATCGTTAATTGAATATTTTTTGTTTCCTTAGATTTAATTAAAACCCTTTCAAAAGCTCTCAAAGTCTTTACTGGTGCCGAAGAATCATTATTTCTTTTTACATATACCTGAATCACTTCCTCACCGTCTCTTTCCGAATTATTGGTAACTGGAACTGTAATCGTCAGATTTTCATTAGAATTAATGGTGCTTTTGGCCAGCTTAGCATTTCCGTAAACAAATTTTGAATAACTCAACCCGTGACCGAAAGCGTATAATGGCTTTTCAGTCATATAACGGTAGGTTCTTCCGACCATATCGTAGTTTTCAAAACCCTGATGTTTGCTGGTTTTAGACAAATTATTGTCAAGCTGTTCCAGATTTTTATAGAATGTAATCGGTAATCTTCCTGATGGATTGTAATCTCCCGCCAAAACGTCTGCAACGGCAGTTCCGCCGGATTGTCCACCATACCAAGCGCTAATCAAAGCATCATAATTTTTTTCATCCTGCGCTAAACCTAATGAACTTCCTGTACACAGAACAAAAACAACTGGTTTTCCTGTTTTTCTTAGTTCAGTCAGCAATTCGCGTTGAACTTTTGGTAGATCGATAGACGTTTTATCGCCGCCTTTGAAACCTTCTGCATTTACCATCATTTCTTCACCTTCCAGACTTGGAGAAAGTCCGCCTGCGAAGACAATAATGTCCGCATCTCTCACTTTTTCCTTTACGGCAGCAAAATTAACAGGATCTTTTCTGTACACGTCAAAAGTGATGCTTACATATTTCCCTTTTTGGGTGTGACGTAATTCTATGTTATACTCTTTCCCTTTTTCCATTTTCACAGGAAATTCTGAAGGATGTCTTGCATCGGGACCTTTTCTGGTGGCGATTTCTTTTCCGTCAACAAAAAGCGTGTAAACATCTGATGTTGATGGTGAAAGAATCACATCGCCGGAGTAATTGCTTTTGAAAACGCCGGAAATAATAGCCGATGTATTTTCTCTTCCGACATTCGGGGCAAGCTGAGTTCCGCCAAAACTGTTGTAATTGATTCCGCTTTTATTTACAGAAACATTAGCGGGAGTTCCTTTGAATTCATTATTGTTAAAAAAGGTAACTTTCATTCCTTTTTCACCATTCTTCTGGCTTAAAAAGTTTTGGTAAAGCGAAGTTCTGGAAGACGGATCGGCAACTTCAGTTCCTTTTTCATAAATGATTTCTGCGTTTGGAAATTTGGTTTTGATTCCGTCCAAAATCGTTACGATGGAAGAAGGTGTTCCGTTGTAATTTCCCAATTGCATCAGTCCGTCATCAGCATTTGGACCTACAACTGCGATTTTTTTGATATTTTTATTTAAAGGCAAAACATTATTCTCATTTTTCATCAGAACAATAGATTTCTGAGCCATTTTTAAAGCCTGTTTTTTATGCTCTTCAGAATCCACAACTGAATATGGAATGGAATTCCAGTGAACGGAAGATTTTGGGTCGAGCATTCCCAATTCAAACCAACCTTTCAGAATTCTTCGCATCGAAACATCGAGGTCTTTTTCTGTGATTAAACCGCTTGCGAGAGATTTGTTTAAATTATTATATGTATCGCCACACTCCAGATCTGTAGAATGTTTCAAAGCATCTGCGGCGGTACTTTTTTCGTCAGGATGCGTTCCGTGATATTGTTTCTGGTAGAAATCTGCCAAAGCCCAGCAATCAGAAACAACCATTCCATCGTAGTTCCATTTTCCACGGAGAATTTCTGTCAGCAAAGTATTATTGGCGCAGCAAGGCTGTCCGTCGAATGCATTATACGCGCACATCACTTCCCTTACATTTCCTTCCAGAACCAATGCTTTGAAAGCCGGAAGATAGGTTTCATACAAATCTCTTTTTGAAACTTCGGCGTTGTAAGAATGACGGTTCCATTCCGGACCGCTATGAACGGCAAAATGTTTGGCGCAGGCGTGCGTTTTAAAATATTTCGGATCGTTTCCCTGCAAACCTTTTACGGCTGCAACGCCTAAAACTGATGTCAAATAAGGATCTTCACCATAGGTTTCCTGACCTCTTCCCCATCTCGGATCGCGGAAAATATTGATATTCGGCGTCCAGAAGGTAAGACCTTCGTAACGTCCGGTTTTTTGAGATTCATCAAAAGATCTATTGTATTTTGCACGGGCTTCGTCGGAAATCATTTCAAACGTTTTGAGATGTTCCGGGACATCCCAAGTCGCTGCCATTCCGATTGCCTGCGGAAAAACCGTTGATGTTCCTGCTCTTGCAACACCGTGAAGTGCCTCGTTCCACCAACCGTAACCGGGAATATCCAGTCTCGGAACTGCTTTGGAATTGTCCATCATCATCCCGATTTTTTCATCAACGGTTAGTAATCCGAGAAGATTTTCGATTCTTTGTTCAACAGGAAGTTTGGGGTTTTGGAAAGGGTATTTAAAAGTTTGTGCGGATGAAAAGGCACAAATTAGTATTGACAGAGAGAAAAAAAGTTTTTTCATGGGATAAAATTTTTTTAGATCAATTTTATTGTGGAATCACTATAAAATGATATTTCAATTCGGTAAAAGCAAATATATCATAATATAATTAATAAATGTATAATTAACACTTAATTTGTTTAATTTTTTATACCTAAAAAGCCACCAGAAAAAATCTGATGGCTTAATCTGTTGATGAAAAATCAAATCTTTATTTTTTGATTAACTTATGCACAGATGTATTTCCTGCAACCGTTACTTCTACGAAATACAGACCTGAAGGCAGATTTGATGCTTCAATTTTGTTTTTTCCTGAAGAAAGCTCTCTTTTCGAAATAATCATACTTCCTTTCGCATCGTAAACTGTGTAGAAAGCGTTACCTTTTTTAACATCAATGAAAAACTCGGTCTTAACAGGATTTGGATATACCTGTACCTCATCAGCATTAACTGCAGATTCTGAGGTGGCCAAAGTAGCAAAACTCAACGGTAAAAATACTGCAGTATACGGATTTCCTTCTGTAATATATCCCTGGAAAGGATCAATCATTGGTTCGCTCCCTGCAACCACTTTGTAAAATCCGGTCACGTTGTTTTCTGTTTTTAAAACATACGCCCCTGCATAAACTTTAATTTGGTGATAAACGCCATTCACCTGGTTTACCGTAATCGCTTTTGGGGTTGATACAGATCCGGTTCCTGTGAAAGTGACCGTTCCTGTCGCTGCGATTAACACCGGAGTATTGGCCGGAATCATTCCTGTTATCGGTGAACATGCCACACTGCCTGAGCCGGGAATCATCGTGTAAGCCGTTACATTCGCCGGAACTGCTGCCTGAAATGGCAATAAAACAACTCCGTAGCCGTTGAAATTTCTGGTGTAGGTTGCCGAAGCCGCCGTAAAATCAAACGGAACCTGGAAATCTTTGCCCTGATCTGAAAGCGTCAGTGTCGTGCAGTTTGTTCCTGAAATGACATTGGTATTGGTGTTTGCCACACTGTTGTTGACGTAAAAAATACTGTTCTTGTTCTCAGAACCAGCGATCCAGCTTGAAGTTGGCGTGATGCCGGTAACCGTACGGAAATCTAATGAAGTATACTGGTTGTTTTCCATCGCATCCAAAAGACTGCTGTCTGTCTCAGTATATGCTCCGGTAAATTTTGCCGCTCTTTCATTTCCGACATTAAAATACACATCACCCAGGTTTAAGGTTAAAATAGAACTGTAATTTCCGCTTCTTAAACCTAAAATTCCTTTACATCCGAACGGAAGCGTTGCTCTAGAAAGATCAAAGACCAGATTAAAGCTTCCGGATCCTGGTGCTGGCAAATTCACACTTCCATAATTGTAATTTCTTACCACATTGTCATTATCAACATAATACAATGTGGTATTTGATGATGACTGACCAAGCGTTGTCGTATAACTTAAAACATTTAAAACCAATTTATTATAACGGTCATTCAAAGCAATATATCCGTTTGCCGCCGTCATATTTTGGCTGAAAAGCGGTGTCGAATTGTAAAACGTCACTGTCTGCCCCGAAATCTGGTGTGCTGTACCAAAGGCCGGATTTGTCGTTGCTAAAGTTTCAATTTTGTTGTAATGAATTTCAGTTCCGGTCATGTTAGAAGCAGGTCGGTCGCCACTTTTCGTAAACACAAAAGTCATTACACTAGACGGTGCCACAGACACCTGCGGTCTGAATGTATCGGTAGTAAAGGTCAGCGGCGCCGACGTCATATTCTGTGTTTGAGAAGTAGTAATGCTGTTCGCAGAATTGGTATAAAAAGGAAGATCCACCTTAAGATTATAAGTGTTTGAGGAGGAATTTATTACCATTAACGTCACCTGATTTCCATCCAGAGAAATATAGGAAGAACCTTCCAGACTGCCTGTTGCCACTTCCCATTTGGTATCAATTCTGTTTTTGTTGGTGGTGGTTTTAGCATATTGAGATAAAATGTAACCTCGTTTGGTCATTTCACCTGCAACGGTTCCGTTTGTACCATCCCCCATCATTCCATAATATCTTTTGGATGCATAATGTACCCATGCATTCACATTTCCGAGCATCGCATTGTTGACCGCTCTCGCAAAAGAAAAACCATCAATCGACCAGCTGAAATCACGTGCGGGAACACTTGTATTAGAGTTCCAGTTGATCAGATATTCTGTCTGCCAAATCTGTTTATTATTCGCCTGAAACTGCTTATACACCGACTGCATACTTCCATATTGGTGTCCGCCATAAACTTCAAAATTGGCCATGGTTGCCGTATTTAAAAATGCATTGGCAAAATTATCTGTAAAACCAACACTTTCTGGAGCGATGACATTACAGTTGATGAGCTGCCCGTAATCCCTTACAAAATTTGCGATCTGTGTCGGTGTCCAGATGCAGCCCGCGTATTGCGCCATTTCGTCCGGCTCGTTTTGAATTGAAATATAATCCAGCGCCACGCCATTATTTGCAAGATAGGTTACAAAACTGTTCAAATGTAAAGCGTAATCCTGATAATGTTCAGGTTTCAGATAGCCGATCTGCTGCACACCATTAGCATCCGTAAAAACGGCATTTGAATGGTTATTTGTTTTCCATGCTGCAGGCATTGTCCAGGGACTTGCGAAAACGATCAGTCCCATTGCCTTTGCCTGTTGAGCAGTTGCTAAAACCTGCGGCCAGTCCGCTTGATTTTCAGGAATATATAACCTCAAAATATTGTATCCTGCGTCGGTTGCGCCGGTTCCCCAAAGTTTTTGAATCTCCGCCGGAGTCATGTGATTGTATGCAAACTGCGGACTACATACGAAACCACCATAGCCGGTCACTTTTTGATACACAATATTTTTGTCGATTTTTACTTTTGCAGGCAACGCTGTCTGTGCATCTGCAAATTGAGTACAGGTGATGCCTAGCGCCAGAGCAAGCATCCGGTTTAAAATTTTTCTCATAATGTTCTAGTTTTAATTTTGATAATTTTCAGTAAAGTTTGGATAATACAATCCCCTTCAAGACAGTTTATGATTAAAAACCATCAAGAAAATACCCTGAAAAGTTTCAGGCAGCTATCGTAAATAAGGTTATACTACAAGATCCTTAGCTCTTTCCTGTACATTATTTTGTTGAAAAACGATACTTAGAATTTAGAGGTGAAATAGATTAATGTTTCATAGGCAAAACGTAGATTATTATTAATATTCTGATGATTTTTAGTGAAGAATTTCACTTTCCGGTGCACCCAGATAAGAAGGCTGTAAACCTCCCGTATTGATCAATATTTTTTCCAGCACGATTCCCGGCTCCAGAACACGGAATCGAAATGTATGTTTTCCAGGTTGAGAAATCTGGTGTTTCGTTGCAGACTTAATGATATGTTCGGATTGCCATCTTCCCAATTCCCCTTTGTAATGACCATTGAAATTGACAATCTGCGGAGTTCCACCGTCAAAAGAAATTTCATAACGCAAACCTTTGTTATGATTATAATTTAAAGTTGGAGCTAATAAAAGCTGGACTTCAAATTCTCCTTTGGATTCAAAATTCATATCATATTCCAGATAAATATTTTCATCAGATTTTGGATAGGCGTTTTGTGGAAAGGTCGTCACACCGGATTTTGTTTTTCCGAAATCAGGAATCACTTCCCAATGGATTCGCTCTGAATTGCCCATTCTTGCAAAATTTTCCGCTTCAACGGAAACATAGCCGTTTTTCTCCTGAAACATTTTTTCTTTCGGGATATCAGCGTCAGAAACATGGGTAACTTCAGGCATTATATTTTCTTTCCCGTCAAACCAGGCTTTGTATCCAATCTTCATCTGGTCCATCATATGCTGCCATTTTCCACCGGCAATGACATTATTATACTGATTATCGAGATAAGCATTTCTATCAAAACATTCTTTCACCTTATCGGCATAAATATTAGCTTCGACATCTTTTTTAGCTGCCAATTCTTTGTTTTTTGCCACCGCATAATACATTTCATACAAATTGCTGCACGCATCAATCGGATATAAAACAAGTTGAAAATAGGCATCCTGATATTCTGCAGGAATCTTCTCTTTCAGACGTAAAGCTTCTAATGCCAATGCTCGATAATCATTCAAAACCGTTTCGAATTCATTATAATTTTGAAGACTGTAAGTTTTCCAGTCCAATGTTTCAGGCGTTACACGGCGGTTATATTTTGAATAAAGATTAATCATTTCCGCAATTTCTTTGGCGTATTTTTCACCAAATTGCTGTGCAGCCCATTTTTCAGTATATTCCAAAAGATTTTTTGAATTGAATTGCTTTGGATTCCAGGCCATTTCAAGGAAAAAGCTGATAGGAAATTCCATCGGCTTCAAATCCCCGACATTGACGACCCAAACCTTATCCACTTTATGTTCGTAGGAAAGATTCATCTGTTCCCAAACTCTCTGAATCGGACTGATATTGATCCATTTTGAATTTCTCGGTCCACCCACATAATCAAAGTGGTAATACATTCCGTAACCGCCTTTATGCAAAGGTTTTGAAAGGTCCGGAAGTTTTCGAACATTACCCCAGTTATCATCACAAAATAGCAAAATCACATCGTCTGGAACTCGCATTCCTTTGTCATAATAATCCTGAACTTCTTTATATAAAGCCCAGACCTGAGGTGTTTTTTCTGCTTTTTTTCCTGTTACGTGAGCAATAATTTTTCGTTGGTCTTTCACGATTTTTTCAAGTAAGGAAATATTAGTTCCCTCTCCCATCGCTTCATCACCGTCGCCGCGCATTCCGACTGTGACTAGTTTTTCCCAGTTTTTGCTTCTTTCCAGCCCCAATTTCCAGAATTCCTGCAAAACTTTCTCATTTTTAGAATAATCCCAGACATTCGGAAGATTATTTTTTTTGATGTATCGGTGCCAATCGGTTTGAGCCTGAGCCATCGGTTCGTGGTGCGAAGTTCCCATAATAATTCCCATTTCATTGGCTAAAGGTCCGTTCAAAACGTCATCATCATAAAACGCTTTTCCCCACATCGCAGGCCAGATGTAGTTACCTTTCATACGAAGAATCAGTTCAAAAACTTTTTCGTAAAATTTAGAATTGATTCCTCCAAACGTTGCTCTTGCCCATCCTCCGAGTGAAGGTTCTTCATCATTCAGGAAAATTCCACGGTATTCTACTGCAGGTTCTCCGTCTGTGTAAATTCCTTTTTTAAAATAGATATTTTCTTTTTTCTCAACCGGAACATCCGCCCAATAATACCAGGGTGAAACCCCGATTTGCTGCGACATTTCGTAGATTCCGTAAATTGTTCCGCGTTTGTCGCTTCCTGCAATCACAATTGCTTCAGAAACGCCGGGAAATGGATTGCTGATATTTTGAATGATAAATTTTTCATTCTTTCCCTTGATTGAATTTCCATCAATTTTTTTAGCTTTAATTAAAGCATCAATGGTTTTGCTTTTCCCAACTTCACCAATAATGATGAGCATTCCGCTCGCTCCGGAATTTTGGGAAATAAGAGCAGGTTGAACACCTGTTACTTTTTGAAAATCAGATTGAAGATTTTTAACCGCTCTTAAAATTCCATTATCTATTCCGGAATTGACAAAAACTGAAAGGCTGACTGATTTTTCTTTCAATACAATTGTTTCTGAATTTTTTTCTGTGCTGATGAATCGTTCTGTTGCATTAAGCTGCAAACAAAATCCGAATAATGTGACGAGAAAAAATATTTTTATTTGGTTCATAATTTTTTATTTTATTAATAATGAAATCTTGCAGGTTTTACGTAATTGAACCCTTCAGGGTTCACATTTTATTTTACATTTCGTTTTCCATAGGTTGCACCTACGGCTATTGATATTGAACCCTTTGGTTCTTTTGCGATGAATCTTATGCAGCCCGACTTGAGCGGAGCTCTTTTTGCCGTAGCAAGGCGGAGGCAAAAAAGCGGGAGCGGAAGGCGGATTAAGCTGCCCAAACTATAAAATCAATACCTCAAAACAAAACCTCCGTTTGGCTGGATTTCTATGTTAAAATCACCTTTTGCATTCACTTTTACTTCTTTTTCAGAAGAATTTCCCTGAGCATCGTCATTGATGAATTTCACAGTTTTCCCGGCAAACATTGGAAGACTGATTTTCAGATTTTTAACCGTTTTTTCTGCATTAATTCCTGCAACATACCATTGATTCTGATGTCTTCTGGCAATCACGGAATATTTTCCGGGATATCCATCGATGAACACTGTTTCATCCCAAAGCGTCGGAACATCTTTCATAAAATCGAGCTGGAATTTTGGAGCATCGGTCAGGTTATTCGGCATTATACCAAACATCTGAACCGGATTTTGAAACAGAATCGCCGTTGCCAACTGAAAACCATCTGTGGTGTATCTTTTATTTTTATCCTTATTGGATTTTGTTAAATATTTATTCAGGAAAGTCCCGCCAAACTCCATATTTCCGACCGTATTTCTGATGAATGGATGTAATGTTGCGAAAAACGCTTCCTGTTTGCGGACGTCTTCTGAAAAATACAGCATTTCCGAAGCTAAAACAGCCTCGCTTCCTGCATAATTCGGGTACATCACTTCCCAGCCTCTCGGCAAAGTTGCTCCGTGGAAAATGATTTTTAATCCAAAATCGTTGGCATCGGAAAGAATATCTTCATAAAGACGCATCGTTTCCTGCTTGTCGCCTCCGAAAAAGTCGACCTTCAGACCTTTTACACCGATATCTTTCAGCCATTTCATTTCCTTTTTTCGTTCGATGGATGAGCTCATTTTATTTCTCGGTCCCATCGGCGCGTCGTTCGCAGCACCGTTGGAATTATACCAAAGCAATACCTCAACATTTTTGGATTTGGCATACTGAATGAGGTCTTTCATTCGCTCTTTTCCGATATTTTTGTCCCAAAGTGCATCAATCAAAATGTATTCATAACCGAGTTTTGATGCTAAATCGATAAAGAGACTCTGGTCTTCATAATTCATACTGTTGTCCTGCCACAAAATCCAGCTCCAGGTAGATTTTCCGAAAGTGTATTTTTGTGAAGGTTCATACATCGGTTCTACGACATCAAAAGGAATCGTCGTTTCAACAATCGGTTTCAGAGAATCGCCAATCGTAATAGTTCTCCAAGGTGTTTTTCCCGGAAGTGAAATGGCAGCTCCGGTACTTCCGAAACCATTGTTTTCAGCCATATTCGGATAAGCAACCTGATAAAGATTTTTTTCTGAAGTCGTATCCAAATGAGAAGCGCAGTACAAACTGTTCACTCCTGTTTCAGACAATAAAATCCAGCCGTCATTTCCAATATGAAATAGTCCAGGGAAAACGTAACCATAATCGGCTTTTGTTCCTAATTCTGCATCAGCTTTATAACCGCTTTCGTAGCTTGGAGCGGTTCTGGCAAAACCTGTCATCGGCTTCATCATCGGAGAAAGGAAAGTCGTGGTTTGAGACGGAAATCTGTAACCTGTAATTTCCGATTGTACAATTGCGCTCAAACGGTCTTTCATCGGCTGAATCTCATATCTGAATGCGACATTATTATCGCTCACCCGAAATTCAATTCCGATATTGAAGTTATCTGCATTGGTAAAATTGATTGTCAGAGTATTAGCTGTATAACTGACTTGTGATTTTTTGATTTTTTCGTTGGTGTAATTTTTGGAAATTTTATCTTTTTTGCTGTCAATGAATTTTAAATTTTTAGAGAAATCAGATTCATTGGTGATTAAGCCCAATGGAGATTTATCAAGCATTGTTTTCCCTTGAAAAGTAACATTATAAAGCGCTTTTCCGTTTTCTGAAAAGACATTCAGTTTCAATTTTCCGTCAGGACTGAAGATTTCTGCAACCTGCGCAAAAACAGTATTCATAATGAGAATACTAAAGGCGAGTGATAGTTTAAAAAAAAGTTTAATCATAATTAATTATTTTCAAGAAAAGTCCAATAATCGAAAAACATTATATCTTTTGCTGCTTTTCCATTAAATACAAAATATACATCGTGAACACCGGTAATTTTTTCCTTCACTTCGGCTTTTACCGTTTCCCAACGGTCGTCTCCTCCTGTCAACGGAACTTTTACCGTAGCGATAACTTGTCCGCTTACATTGTCCAGATGAACGTCCATCGTCACATCGCTGTTGTGTGTCGTTCCAACTCTGGCTGAAAATGCTGATGCTCCTTTTTTACCAAAATCAACATTTTTCACGCTCGTATAAGCGCCACTTTTTTTAGCTTTGATGAAGACGCCTGCTTCTTTGTTCTGATAAGATTTTACATTTTCCGACCACGCAATCATTTCCGCCTGATTAAAAGCATAAGGATTAACGGTGGCAATGGCTTTGGTAATTCCATTTGTCATTTTGATGGGCGAAATCGAACCGTCTTTATTAAAATTAAGTTCTTCCACACTCACAGACCTTGTGAACCCGCTTCCTCCCGGCAAAGCGCCATTGTGATAAAAGAAATAGGATTTTCCTCTGAAATCAACAATTCCGGGATGGTTGGTGAAAGATTTTCCTTCGGTTGGCATTAACATTCCGCCGTATTTCCACGGTCCCTGTGCACTTTTGCTGGTTGAATATCCGATAAATTCAGGAAGCGGACCGCCCGGCCAGAACAGATAATACAGATTTTTTCTTTTGTACAGCCAAGGTCCTTCCTCGTATTTTGTAGGTCTTTCTGGGTTTTCTTTTCCGTCTCTTTTTCCGAAAGATTCTGCGGTCATTGGCACTTCTACAATATCGCCGGAATAGGAAATCATATCCTGATTGAGCTTAACCATTTTAAGTTTGGGATTCCCCCAATACATATAGGCCTGACCGTCGTCATCAATAAAAACCGTCGGGTCAATATCGCCCCATTCACTCTGAACCAACGGTTTTCCAAGCGGGTCGTGAAATGGGCCAAACGGACTGTCACCCACTGCAACACCAATCGCTCCTTTATTGTTGGTTTTAGACCACATCGGAACGTACATAAAGAATTTGCCGTTTCTTTCCACGCATTGCGCTGCCCAGGCATCACGTTTTGCCCAGTCGAAATCTTTATAACTCAGAATGCTTCCGTGGTCGGTCCAGTTCACCATATCGTTGGTGGAATAGACCTTCCAGTCGTTCATTACAAACCAGGTGGAATCGTCCTCATCGTGAGTGGTGTAGACGTAAAGCCTGTCGTTATAGACCATTGGCGCAGGGTCTGCCGTATAATTGGTCTGAATAATGGGATTCTGGGAAAATAATATTCCCGAATATGCTATTAAACAGAGATTGAGTATTGTTTTTTTCATATTTAATTTTTTGATTTTGAACACTAAGTGCTCAAAGTTTTTTTATAAATATTTTCTTTAGGTTCACAAAGCCGCTAACGCTTATAAAAGTCTTACGTTATTAATTCTAACAAAAGAATTTTAATTTATTTTTTCTGAAAACTCCAGTGGTCAAAATTGAAAAGAACTCTTCCGGCTGTAATGTTTTTACCTTTAAAGACAAAATAAACATCGTGAACGCCGGAAACCGATTCTGAAATTTTTGATGTAAGGGTTTTAAATTCTTCCCAACCTCCGGTTCTAGGAACTTCAATCTCGGCAATTTTATTTCCGTCCAATTTATCCAATCTCACTTCTAAAATTCCTCCGTCAACACCTGCGGCAATTGAAGCTGAAAATTCAGAGGCGCCTTTTTCAAAATCCACCGAACGAACTTTGATATAACCTCCCACTCTGGTATCGGAAACATAAACTCCCGTCTTTTTGTTTTCGGAAGTGCTGCATTTCTCTGACCACGCCATCGTTTGTGCTTCATTTCTTTTGTAGGGATTGAGTGTTGCAACGGGATTTACGCCCTCTTTAGTCATTGCAATTTTCGGGATGCTTCCATCCTGATTGTATTTGAATTCTTCAATAGACGTTGACCTTCCGTAACTTCCTGCGCCGGGCAATAATCCTGTGTGATAGAACAGGTAGGATTTTCCTTTAAAATCGATAATCCCGCCGTGGTTGGTAAAACTGTTGGTAGGTTGGCCGGTCATTATTTTTCCCTGATATTTCCACGGTCCGGTCGGCGAATCGCTTATAGAATAAGACAGACATTCGGTTCGGTCGGTCATTCCGGCATACATCATATAATATTGCTTGTTGCGTTTGTAGAACCAAGGTCCTTCCACGAAAACATCTTTAAACTGTTCCTGTTTCTGCAAAACCTCATCGTTTCTTCCGGGACGTCTCAATCCTCCAAAAGCTTCCACCGATTGTGGAATTTCGGTGATTTTTCCATCATACGAAACCATATCTTTGTTGAGCTTCACGTAAAATAATTTGCTGTTCCCCCAATATAAATAGGCTTGTCCGTCATCATCAATAAAAACCGTCGGGTCGATATTATCCCAGGTTCCCGTTGTCACCAATGGTTTTCCGAGTGCATCTTTAAAAGGGCCTGTCGGACTGTCAGATACGGCAACGCCAATCGCCATATTGTTATCAACGGTCTGAACGCAGATGTACCAATAGAATTTGCCATTACGTTCAATGCATTGTGCCGCCCAGGCTCTGTCACGGGCCCAGCTGAAAGATTCCAGTGACAGTGGAGAACCGTGGTCGGTCCAGTTGACCATATCATCAGAAGAATATACTCTCCATTTCGTCATATAATAAAAATCATAGCCGGGAATATCGTCTCCGGTGTAGACATACATTTTGTTTTTGTACACCATCGGTGCAGGATCCGGTGTAAAATGAGTCTGGATTACGGGATTTTGGGCAGAAATACAAATTCCTGCCAGCAAAAATGATAATGCGATATATTTTGATTTAAATTGAATCATATTTAAATTATTTTGATGAAATAAATTTATAGTAAGCCACACCGTGCGCCGGAATATCCAGTGATAATGCCTGATTCGTTGTATTGATTTTTGCAATATCCTTCTGTCTCCAGATATCTCTTACGGTTTGGCGACCGGAAATCCCGAGCTGTTTGAAATCTTTATAAGACATATCCACTTTTTCCCTTCCGAAATTGGCAAAAGCCACCGCTTTTCCGCCATCTTCAAGGTCTTTTACATAAATTTTCAATTCGCCAATTGTTTGAAGACAAACGCCCTGTTTTCCCAGAGCATCCTGATTTACGGCAATGACCTCATCATTCGTTAAAAGATTTAAAGTAAAATCATCCAGTTTCTCTAGGTCGCAACCAATCAGTAATGGTGCAGAAAAAATGCTCCAAAGACTGATATGTAAATATTGTTCGTCCGGTTTCAATCGGCTCTGATGTGGATTTCCCCAACCTACGACGCCTACTACCAACATATCAGGGTCATTCCAGTTGCCGGGTTTTGCGTAAGAAGCCGCTTTGTCCTGAGCCAAAGCAATATTTTTAACACTTGCCCAGGTATCGGTGATGTCATTGGTTGTTCGCCAGGATTGCGCATCGGCATCATTTCCCCATTTCCAGACATCGCCCATCCCGTATTGGCAAAGATTATACACAATATCACGAGGCTGGGTTTTTAATAAATCTCCCATTAATTTAAATGGCTTTACGCCTTTATCCAAATCTCCTCCACCCTGAAAATTGAGGGAAGAAACTTTATTAGGGTCGTTATCGGGCAAACCGTCAATCACTCCTCCGTAACTGCACCAATCGTATTTCAGATAATCGATTCCCCATTTTGCGTAGCTTTCGGCATCCTGCTTTTCGTAGCCGTAGCTTCCTGCGCAACCACCGCAAGTCCAGGGTCCGGGAGAGGAATAAATTCCTGCTTTAAGACCTTTTGAATGAAAGTAATCGGTTAATTCCTTCATATCCGGGAATTTTGAATTGGTTAAAATATAACCGTTTTCATCACGCATTTTCCCTTTGAAAGACGGGTCTTTTCCATCTCTGTTGTATTGCCAGGAATCATCGATATTGATATAATTCCAGCCGTGGTTTATAAGCCCTGTTTTAACCAAAGCATCGGCAGCGCGTTTTACTTTATCGGCAGAAACTTCGTGCCCGAAACAGTTCCAGCTGTTCCATCCCATTGTTGGTGTCAAAGCTATTCTGTCACCGCTTTCTATTCTTAATTTTTTAGAAACCGAGCCTTTAGCATTTTTAGCTGTTAAAAGGACTTCATAGGTTCCTTTCGTATCTATTTTTCCGGTGATGATTCCAGTTTGTGAATCTATTGTTAAACCTTTCGGAAGATTTTTTGCCGTAAAAGTCATTGGCCTTTCACCTGTTGCTGCAACCCTGAACAAAAAAGGTGAGCCGGGACGAACGCCATAAACGCCTGCTGAGTTAATTTTTGGCGTTGCCGCAGGTTTTGGCGTCAAAATATATGGTACTGATGAAATCGGATTAAATGTTATCAGTTTTGCACCGTCTGCTGTTTCAAATTTGGCATCTGCCCAATCAGCGTGGTCATAATAAGGTCCGTTTCCGCCATCTGTTACGACTAATTCTACTTGTTGTATACCTTCCAGCGAAACGGAAACAGGCTTTGCTTTATCTCCTAATTTCATTATTCCGCTGGACCAAAGCTTTTTGTTGTCGCCGTAAATTTCAAATTCGGCAGCGGGATTTTGCCCTTTGATTTCATCATCCATTCCCACCATTGAGGAAAAGCTTTTTGCTTTGCCATTTAATTTAATCAACAAAGAACTTTCAGCGTGCGTACCAAAACCTCTTTTGAAAACTTCGCCGGCAATCGTCATAGGTTTTCCGTCCACCGAAGTATTGATGCCGGGTTTTCCGTGTCCCTGTGTTGCCACGCTCAAATCCAATTGGTCCAGCCAAACGGTTGACTGCGCATTTAAATAGCATCCGGCAATGAGAAAGCTGAGAACAAAAAGTTTAAATCTGAACATTTTTAAAATTTTAACTAATAATTAATGTAACTCATAACAATAAGTTTTGGCTAAAGCCACCCATATTCTTTCTTTATAAAATGGGCTAAAGCCCATTCCTATTGATATTTCTGAATTCAGCTTTAATTTTCATTAAATTTCCACCAATCGAAATAGAAAGGGTCTTTTTCACCTTTAAAAACAAAATATAAATCGTGGATTCCTTTTACACTTTTCAGAGGTGTATTAATGGTTTTATATAGGTCTCCCTCACCCTTTCCTGTAACGTTAACAACTCCCAGCAATGACCCATTAAGAGCATCTGAACGCACTTCTATTTTTCCCCCATAGAGAGAAGCAACGTTTACATCCAAAGATTTTACGCCTTTGGAAAAATCTACCCCTTGGATTTTAATATAATCACCATTGTTAATAGAGGTAACGATGACACGGTCTGTGATTTTTTTACCTCTGTTATAGGGTTGATTGCGTTCCCATTCTGTGACCATTTCTGTTTTCAGACCTTCGCTGTAAGCCATAGTTTCTGCTTCAACTTTTTTATAAGGGTCCAGAGTGCCCACTCTTTTTGCACCATCCGTAGTCCAGAAAGGAAGCTTCTGAATGGTTCCATCTGCATTGTAGGTAATTTCTGTGACACTAACAGACCTACGTTCGTAATGTTTGCTCATCGTCTGCATTCTAAGCATATGATTGAATCCGAAAACATAAGATTTGCCTTTGAAATCTATGATACCGGGATGATTTCCGCTGGATCTCTGGTCGCCATCCATTATCACACCTCCATAATTCCAAGGACCTGTAGGTGATTTTGCCATTGCATAACCAATCCCTTCCGGACAACATTTAGAAGCATAAGCCATATAGTAGATTCCGTTTCTTTTCCACGCCCAAGGTCCCTCCTGATATTTGAAAGGATCTGGCTGGTCTTTGACCTTCGCAAACGAAGGGTCTTTGGTAATTGGGCCGGCAAGAGATATCATATCTTCGTTGAGTTTAGCATACCAAAGATTCGGATTTCCCCAGTAGAGATAAGCCTGCCCGTCGTCGTCAATTAAAACTGTGGGATCGATGTCATCCAGAGAATTTTTAATCAAAGGCTTACCAATAGGATCGGTGAAAGGACCATACGGACTGTCCGCCACCAAGACTCCAATCCCCATATTGTTGGGCATTGGACAATACATATAGAATTTCCCTTTTCTTTCAACAACCTGTGGCGCCCAGGCACCGTTGTCGGTATTTACCCATTTAAAATCTTTAAGAGAAGCCATGACACCGTGGTCTGTCCAATTGACCATATCTGTGGAAGTGTATAGTAACCAGTCTTTCATTTTAAATCCGAAAGCATCGTCCTCATCGTGGCTTGTGTACAGAAAAACCGTGTCATTATGAACCATTGGTGCAGGATCGGCGGTAAATTTCGTCTGAATGATGGGATTTTGAGCTAAGGAAATCTGAAAAAATCCTAAAATCGTTATTAAACTTACAAATTTCATAATTAAATATTTTAAGATTATTTAAAATTGACATTCACTTTCTTTCCGGAATAATTCACCGATTTTTGTTGACCATCAGGAAGGATTATATTGAAATTCCGTTTATCAATCATACCTTTAAAATTTCCTTTTCGGGAATCTATCGTTAATGTTTTTGATTTTTCGTTCCAGTGGAATGGGATTTCAGTATAATTTCCTTTTTCATAATTGTAATTATCGAATTCGTCTTCGTATAAGATAAAATCTGCGTCAGTTCCCGGATAGATTTTTACGGTAAGGTTATCCCATTTTTTCTCAGTAGCATATTGTACATCAGGACCAAACGGAATGATGCTTCCCGTTTTAACATACAAAGGAATGCTTTGAAGATTAACAGATTTTTCGATTTCCTGACCGCCTTTGTGTTTTTCATTCGTCCAGAAATCAAACCAGTCTGCACCGGCAGGAAGGTAGACTTTCACAGTTTTATTTTGAGTGAAATCTATATTGGAAAGCGAATTTTCTTTTTTGCTGGCATCGGTTTTATTCCAGCCTTCATTTTCATCGGTTTTTACTATTTTTTCAGGAGTATATTGAGCATTCAGAATTGGTGCAACTAAGAATGATTTACCGAAAAGATATTCATTATTGATATTCCAGGTTTTTTTGTCTGATGAAAAATCCATCGAAAGTGCTCTCAAAAAACTCGAATTATTTTTAGAAACATCCCAAGAAACGGAATAAATGTAGGGCAACATACTGTAACGAAGATTGATAAATTTCTCTATCGCATCATAGACCACATCTCCTTTTTTCCCGAATTGATAAATTTCCCTCGGAACATCGGTTCCGTGGGAACGCATCATTGGCGTGAAAGTTCCGTATTGCAACCAACGCACGTACAATTCCTGAAACATCGGATTGTTGGCGCCTCCGTTTCTTTTATAAACACCGGCAAAGAAACCGCCGATATCAGAATTAAAATTTGGATTTCCAGTCAGGCTGAAATTTAAACCTGCCGGAACCTGATTGCGCAACATTTCCCACGAAGAGTTGACATCGCCCGACCACGTATTAGCTGCGTATCTTTGCTGTCCTGCAAAAGCCGAACGCGTCAAAATAAAAACCCTTTTATCACTCGTAGTTTCACGCTGATGGTCGTAAACGCCACCAACGGTCATCAGCGGATACGCATTTCTCACTTTTCGGAATGAACCAAGATAAGTTTTGGTGTCCAAATCTTCCGGTTTTTGGCTGAGATGATCCGGTTCCGTAGAATCCATCCACCAAGAATCTACACCAAGACTGAAAACGCCTCTGTTGAGATATTTCCAGTAAATATCCCTGGCTTCGGGATTGTAAGCATCGTAAACACGGACTCCTGAAGGATAATTCATATCGGGAGGCCAAACTTCCCGGCCAGATTCCGGCCAGGTTTTGAAATCGAACAGCATTCCTTTTTTATCCATTTCACGGTACTGATTGGTCATCGGTCCGAATGACGACCAGATGGAAACCGAAAGATGCGCATTCATATCGTGAATATCCTGTATCATTTTTTTGGCATCGGGAAAATCAGGGCTGATGAAATCCATCGCATTCCACTGATAATTGTTGCCCCAATATTGCCAATCCTGAATGATTCCGTCAAGAGGTACTTTTAATTCCCTGTATTTTTTCACTACATCTACCAGTTCATCCTGACTTTTGTAGCGCTCTTTGCTCTGCCAGAAACCATAAGTCCATAAAGGAATCATCGGCACTTTTCCCGTAAGATTTCGCATTCCTGCAACTACACCATCCGCATTTTTTCCGTAGATAAAATAATAATCCACTCCTTCCCCAACTTCCGATGAGAATGATGTTTTGTCTGGTTTATCGGTAAATTGAGTCGGTGAATAATTATCCCAAAAAACGCCATACCCTTTCACAGACTGAAAAAACGGCACAAAATCCCAGGTATTATTCTGAATCATTTTAACATCCGTATTTCGCTGTGACATTTTTCCGTTCTGTAAAATTCCTAAGCCGTAGATGGGTTCATCTTTTTCCAGCTGAAAAGACTGTGTCACCGAATAAGTCGGGTTTCCCGCATCATTAAAAGGTTTGAAATCGCTTCCGGTTTCCTTTAATAGTTCTTTTCCTGAAGGTGAATTGTACGTTATTTCACCATTTTTAGCATCAATAAGAAGCTGTACATCATTTGTTTTTAATGAAATAATATGATTGTTTTCTGAAACTGAAAATTTAGTTTTCTGTTCTTTTTTGATGACTGACAAACTGTTTTTGTCAAATGATTTTCCGGCAGGATATTTAATAATTCTAATCGTATTTTCTCCATACAATTTCACTTCAACATTCATATTATCATTAGAAAACTTCAATCCTGAATATGTCTTCTGATAAGATTGCGCAACAATATTTCCCGATACGATAACGACCGTGATAATAAGTGTTTTGATTTTTATTCTGTTGAAATTCATTGGTGGATTGATTTTGGATTAGAACATTAAGAAATTAAGCCTGATTTATCAATTTTCTTTATAAATATTAATAGTATAAATCAACAGGTCGCTCCTCCGGAGCTTTGTTTTTTTTACTTTGTTTTTTCTACTATCAGAAAGTCCCGCTGGGACTAAATACAGCTCCTTTGGAGCGAACCGTTAATAGAAAACAATATTTTCAGAATTAAAAGCTCTGTAAGAGCGACCTGTTTTATTATATTCTATTTTTATCAGACAAGAATTTTAGCAAATCATTCTAAGAATACTTAATGCTTTTTCAAGAACAAACAAGTTTATTTTTATTAAGCAAATAAGACAAATCTCTATTTTTATATTTAATGTTTATTTAAAAAGCTCCTGTGCAAACTGATGCAAACTGTCTCTCCAAACCGGCCAGCTGTGACCTCCCGGATAATCTCTATACGAATATTTAATTCCGATTTTATCCAGCTCTTTCAGCATTTTCTGACCATTTTCGTAAGCAATATCTTCTTTTCCGCCCATTGAAATCCAGAAATTTTTGATATTGGATGAAAAGGCAGATTTATTTTCATTTAAAAATTTGTACTGTTTGTCGGCAACATCCTGAAGCATCGGCAACATATATCCTGAACTAAAAACACCCAGACTTGAGAACATATCTGAATTTTGAATCCCGGCATAAAGTGTATAGATTCCACCCATTGAAAGTCCGGCCAAAGCGCGGTTTTCTTTACCTTTTTTTATTCTGTAATTGGATTCGGCAAAGGGAATGATGGATTCTTTCAGCTCTTTTTCAAACATCTGGAGATTGCGTTCGCCAAAATTTCGGATTCCGCCTTGTCCGATATTGGCATCCGGCATAACGATGACCATCTTTTTAGCTTTACCTTCCGCAATCAGATTATCTAAAATCAGATTGGTTTTACCCTGATTGGCCCAACCGCTTTCATCTTCGCCTCCGCCGTGGAGAATGTATAAAGCTGGAAATGATTCGGAAGCATTTTGGTCGTAACCCGCTGGCGTATAAATGAAAACTCTCCTCCAAGAATTGGTCACTTTAGAATAGAAAATTTTGATACGAATATCACCGTGCGGAACGTCTTTTAAAGCATAAAAATCATCGCCATCAAAAGGAATATCGATTCCGCTGGCATATCTTCCCATTCCGTAGAATGTTTCGCTTGAAGGGTCTGCAACTGCAACACCATCAATCAGCAAAGAATAATAATGAAAGCTTCCGCTTTGTACATCCGTTGTTCCTGTCCAAAAGCCGTCTGTGTCTTTTTTGAGGTCGTATTTTTTTCCTAAATCAATCTGAACTTTTTGCGCTTCCGGAGCTTTTATCTTGAACATCACTCTTCCGTCGGAAAGAATTTGAGGGTATTGTGCATTCCTGATATTGGTTGCTGCAGGCGTTCCCAAAACGGTAAATCCATCAAATTTAGTTTTATCAACAGACTTAAATAAGAGCTGTGAAAAGATGTATAAATCATTTTTCCAAACCTTGAAATCGTGGCCGCCCGGTTCGATGTAGAAAATGTGCGGGATTTTATTTTTCTTCAGATAATCGCTGGTTCTTTTGCTGAAAGGCATCAATCCGTCTGCATCGCCACAGGAAATAAAAATCAGTTTCAGCTTCAGCGCATCTTGTGGATTAGGTAAAAGCTTGCTTGGTTCTTTGGTGTTGGGTGCTGAAGAAAATGCACCCAGCCAAGCAAATTTATCGATGTTGCCGAAAGCAAAATTCTGTGTTTGTCCACCTCCCATTGACAAACCCGCTAAAGCCCGGTTTTCACGGTCTTTTTTGACAGGATACTTTTTTTCTACAAATGGAATCAGGTCATTCAGCAAATCTTTTTCAAAAGTTGCGAAAGCTTCGACTTTATCCGGAGCCATAATATTTCCCGTTGCTCTGTCATCTTTCATCGCACGGCCGTTCGGCAAAACGACAATCATCGGCTGCAGTTTTCCCTGTGCGTAGAGATTGTCCAGGATAACATTCGGTTTTCCTTGGTTAAACCATTCTTTTTCATCGCCGCCAATGCCGTGAAGAAGATAAAGAACAGGATATTTTTCCCCTTTTTTGAATCCCGGCGGTACGTAAACCAATGCTTTCCTTGTAGTTCCAACGGTTTTTGAAGCATATTGAATGGTATCAATTTTTCCGTGCGGAATATCTTTTCTTTCCACATCAAAACCTTGCGGCGCCTGTCTGTCAGTATTTTGCGCAGAAACACACAGACCATACAATAGAAAAGTGACAGTGAATATCAGGGAATTTTTCATAAATTTTTATTTGTAATTTTTACACTTATTAATTTAGACAAAAAAATAAGACCGACAAGGGTTTTATCTTTTTTACATTTTTAATGTTAATTATCATTGTCGTAATTAACAGGTCGCCTCTACGAGGCTTTGGGGTTTTAACAATTATTTGCTATTAACAGGATGCTCCTATGGAGCAATAATCCTAATTTATTTTAACAGCGAATCTTCCGCAGCCCGACCTGAGTGGAGCTCTTTTTGTGGAGCAAAGCGGAACAAAAAAGCGGGAACGGAGGGCGGATAAAGCTGCCCAAATTATTCAATTGTAATTATTCCGAACTTATATTCACTCTGAAAAAATCAACATCTACAAAACCTCCCAGATTTTTGGTAGCATAATTAAAAATCGCAAATTTGGAACCCATAAAAAATCTTCGGTAATCGAAAATCATTTTGTAATCTTTTGCCATTTCTGTCCAGTTTTTTTGGTCGGTGCTGTAATAAAAATTAGCCAAATCTTTTCCGAGATTAAAATCGGCATCAATTTTAAAATAAACTTTGTCCGAGTTTAATGGGATTCTCTTTTTTTCTTCTTTTTTAACACTTGTAACCGCCTTCGTTTTATTATCTAAACTGACTTCATCTGTTGAAAAGACAATAAACTTTTTACCATTTTCCACTACCACAGATAAAATCCCTGAATCGCCGTTGAACGCACTGAAACCTGCTACATCACCGTCTTTCATCCCTTTTACATCCAAAGCAACTATACCACTGGATGTAGGACCTTCCATTCTTTGGGTCAACGTATTCGGAGCCAGGTATAGATTATCGACGACTCTATTCGTTTTTAACCTTAAAAAGCCTTTCCTGTCGGATAAAGACCAAGCTGTGTTGACAGGATTATGATTCCACTGCCACTGAATTTTCATTTTTTTGTCGGAAAATTCGTCACTTTCTACCAAATGATTTTTCGGTTTAAATGGTGGAAGCGGAATTTCACCCGTCAAAGGTACTTTTCCGTTGTCGCCCAAAATTGGCCAGTCGTTTTCCCATTTTACAGGGAGCAAAATAGGCACCCTTCCTACTCCATTTCTGTCTTGGAAAATCAGTGAATACCAATTACCATTTTTATCGTCAATCAAAGCACCTTGTCCTGCGTAGGAAAATCCAAGAAAATTGTCTTCAAGAATGACTTTTTTCTCATAAGGCCCGGTTACTTTATCAGCTCTGTACACTTCCTGACGGCGTTTTCCACCTCTCGGCCAGGAAATCATCATCATATAATATTTACCGTCTTTTTTAATGATTTGATTACCTTCCAAAAGTCCGGTTTCCGAAGCATCTTTCTGGAAAACTTCCGTTCCGTCCTGATTTCCGATAATGGTTTTAAAATCCGGACTCAGCTCAAAAACTTTGTTGGAAGTAAAAACGTAAACTCTATCATCATCATCGAAAAGCAAAGATGCATCGTGAAAATGTCTGGTTCTCGTGATGAGCTTCCAATTGCCTTTTTCAGGGTTATCGGAAACATAGAAATAGGATTTGAAAGGCTCATCATTCGGGGAGAACAGAACGTAATATTTTCCTTTGTGAAAACGGATGGACGACGCCCATTGTCCGCGCCCGTAAACGCTTCCGTCAATCAAATCGTATTTTGAATTATCATTTAGTGTATCAAAAACATAGCTCGACATTTCCCAATGGACCAAATCTTTGGAATGCATTACCGGAGCACCTGGCATAAGATGCATTGTGGTGCTTATCAGGTAAAAATCGTCGCCATTTCTGGTGATTGATAAATCCGGTGCATCTGCCCAGATAATCGGGTTCCTGAATGCCGTTGTCTCCTGTTTTTTTACAGGATTTACCTGGGCTGAAAGAAGATTCAGCCCGATACATCCCAAAAAAGAAACTATATAAAATGGTTGATTAATTTTCACGATTCTGATATTTTGGTTTGGTTGATTTTAATCAATCTTAAAAAACACTTCGACAAGCTCAGTGTGACATTGCTAATACTAACTGTTTATTTCAAATTGGCTTATCGTATCAAAGCCTATATTATCTTAAGTTTTGGCTAAAGCCGATTGATTGTTTTTCTTTGAAAACGGGCTAAAGCCCGTTCCTATTGATATTATGTACGATTGTTTCAATGTTAATTTGGCACAATATCGTTTGAAGAAGTACTGTACAATCCAATCAAACTTCCAGTGAAACCTCCTGCAACATCGGTAGAAAGGATATCGCCAGAAACCGGACCGCCAAGATTTTTGAAATTTTTGCCGTCCAAAGAATAATTAAAGCTAATGTTATCTTTCTCACCAACTGCCTGGAATTTAATGGTCTTACCTAATGAAATTTTCTCACTTGCAATCAGTTTTGAACTTCCTTTTTCAGTCCTTTCCAGAACAAGGTAGAAATCTTTGTCTTTCTTCGTAATACCAAAAACGTAATTGAATGTTTCGCTTTGGTAGAGCGTAATTCCGGCCAATTCTTTTTCAGATTTAGGTTTAAAATCAAGGGTTACAGATGTCTCAAAATCTTCGTGCTGTAATCTGTGGAACAAAGATGAAATCGGAGCCAACGCTTTGATATTTGTTTCCATCGGGTTCACTTTAACACCCGTTTTTGTAGTCGTAATGAAGTTTTCACGCGGTCCACGCATTGCAATCCAACGGAAATCGAGGTTTTTATCGGTCAGTTTATCATTATACGTGAAATTCCCGTTCGGAAAGAATCCGTTTTGTCCGGTTTGATTCTGAACACCTTGTGGCATTTTCAATTTCGGCTTCATCGGAACCAAACCATTTTGAAACACAGGATAAGTTCCGCTCCAATCCACCGGAAGAATAAAGGTTTCTCTACCGTGATTTACACGTCCTTTTTCGTTGGGACGAATGGCTAAAAATACGCCGTACCACTGTCCGTTCGGGCCTTCCACCAAATCGGCGTGACCCGCCCAATCCACTTTTTCCTTTCTGTCTCTAGGAAAATATCTTTGCGTAAGAATTGGATTGTTTTTAGCGGGAACAAATGGTCCTTTCGGAGAATCTGCCATAAAAATTACTTCGCTGTGGTTACCTCCGGTTCCGCCTTCCGCACACATCAGGTAATATTTTCCTTTGTATTTGTACAAATGCGGACCTTCAATCCAAATTGGCTTTTGAGAAAGATCCACTCCACCGTTTACAATAATTCTGTCTGAACCTGCGACAACCTGGTCTTTTTCCAAATCGTAATCCCACATTTTGATGACGCGGTGACCTTGATACTGCTCTGTTCCTTTTGGTGGAGCGTCGTTGTGAACGATGTAAGCTCTTCCGTCATCATCGAAGAAGATGGCAGGGTCGATTCCATCGAAATTCAGTTTCTGGACTTCGCTCCAGCCTTTTGCCGGGTCTTTGGTTTTCACGACCATATTGCCGACTCCCCCCGCGATTTGGGTGGTAATCATATAAAAGGTATCATTGTACTTGTTGTATTTGATATCCGGCGCGTAAATTCCCTGAGAAACGCCACCTTTTTCAACTTTAAGCTGAGAAGGTCTGTCAAGAACGTGTCCAACCTGCTTCCAATTCACCAAATCTTTAGAGGTGAAAATCGGAACACCCGGAAACATTGAGAAAGAAGAGTTTACCAAATAATAATCATCTCCTTTTTTGGTGATGCTTGGGTCGGGATAACAGCCCTGGAGAATAGGAGAATAGAATTCGTCTGATTTTAAAGGATTGTCGTTGTATATTTTGTCGTTTCCTTTATATTGAAAATCGGTGAATGTCTGGGCAGAAATATTGCTTACAGAAAGTAGAGCTGCTGCTGCAATAATGCCGGTTTTATGTGCTGAAAAAATCGATTGCATTAGTCTCTGTTTCATTATTATATTTTTAGATTATTAGGATTTTTATAAAAAATTGAAAAAGACCTTAACCTAAAATAATAAATTAAGGCCTTAACTATATGAAGAAAATAACTACAAATTATACCCCGCTGAAAGCACTGAAACCGCCATCTACAGGGATTAAAGCACCGGTAATGAAGCTTGCGGCATCCGAACAGAGAAACTGCACTGTTCCATTGAGTTCCTCCACTTCTCCGAATCTTTGCATTGGTGTCTTGGCCATTACTTTTTTGCTTCTGTCTGATAAAGATCCATCCGGATTCAGTAAAATGGCACGGTTTTGATCTCCTATGAAAAATCCGGGAGCAACGGCATTGACACGGATTTTATCTCCAAATTTTAAAGCTAAATCAGAAGCTAACCATTGTGTAAAGTTTGTAATTGCTGATTTCGCCGCCGAATAACCTGCCACTCTTGTAATTGCCGAATAAGCTGCCATTGAGGAAATATTCACGATACTTCCGCTTTTCTGCTCTGCCATCACTTTTCCGAAAACATAGCTTGGATAAACGGTTCCGTTGATGTTAAGGTCGGTTACCTCATCCCATCCGCTGATGTTCATATCGAAAAATGACTGCTCTGGAGATAATGTTGCTGAAGGAATATTTCCTCCTGCAATGTTCAGCAAAATATCTATTTTACCGTACTTTTCTATGATTTTCTTTGATGCATTTTCGAGGTTTTCAATGTTCATTACATTAGCTTCAACGGCAAATGCATCACCTCCTAAATCTGTAAGTTCCTTTATACGGGAATCCAGCGTCTCCTGGTTTCTACCCAAAGCCACTACTTTTGCTCCGGCTTCGATAAAGCTTTTGGCAAGGCTTCCTCCCAAAACGCCGGAAGCACCTGTAATGACCGCTACTTTATCTTTTATGCTGAATATTTCGTTCATTTTTAATTATTGATAAATGATGATTGATAAATGATAATATTGAACCCTTCGGGTGCGTTGGATTGTTCTGCTCTTTTTCCATAGGTTACACCTACGGTTACTGATATTGAATCCTTCGGATTCTCCTTATCTTGATTCAGAATTGACAGCTGCCATTGCTCCTTCAATCTGCCCCAAAGCCAGCATTCTTCCTAAGAAAGAATAACCGGGGTTGTAGCCTTTATCAATATCTTCTGACAACAATCTTCCATGGTCGATTCTCATTGGTAAATCTGGATTTTCTTTTTCGAAAACTCGGATAACGTCAATTAGTTTTCCTCTTCCGCCTAAATGATGGGCTTCGATAAAATCTCCGTTTTCAAAAACATTGGTGCTTCTCAAATGAACAAACTTTGTTCTGTGGGCAAATTTCTGAGCCAGCTTCGGAACGTCATTCTGAAGATTGGCACTCAAAGAACCTGCGCAAAATGTCAATCCGTTGTGAGGATTATCCACAGCATTCAGGAACCAATCGATATCTTCCTCATTAGTTACAATTCTTGGTAGGCCTAGCAGAGCAAAAGGTGGGTCATCGGGATGCACACACATCTGGATATTCCATTCTTCACAGACAGGCATTATTTTTTCAAGAAAATATTTTAGGTTTTCCCTAAGCTGGTTTTTATCAATTCCATCATATAAAGCCAATAAATTATTGAATTTTTCTACCGGATTTAAATCGCCCTCTTTGATATTTCCATTAACGAATCCCTGTGTTTTTACAATAACTGAATCTATCAAATCATTGTTATCTTTCTCTGTGAGTGTATTTTTTAATTCTTCAACTTTTTGGAGAATCTCACGAGTATAATCATTTTCTGCACCCTCTCTTTTTAAAATATGAATTTCAAAATAAGCAAATCTTGCTTTATCAAAATATAATGACGATGAACCGTCTTCCCATTCGTGGAAAAGATCTGTTCTTGCCCAATCTAAAACCGGCATAAAATTATAACAAACCGTAGTTACACCTGCTTTTCCTAAGTTTTCGAGACTTTTGATATAATTTTCTATCAAAAAATTACGGTCTTCACCTCCGTATTTGATCGCTTCGCTTACCGGAAGACTCTCCACAACAGACCAGCGAAGACCGTGACTTTCTATATAATTTTTATAATCGTTAATAGCCTCTAAGCTCCAGATTTCTCCGTTCGGAATATCGTGCAACGCAGAAACAATACCTTCCACACCAATCTGTCGAAGGGTTTGTAATTTAATTTTATCGTTCTTCCCAAACCAACGCCATGTTTTTTCCATTTGATTCTCTTTGTTAAAACAAAGCAGGTGCAGAACACACCCGCTTTGTTGAGGTTAATATGAATGTATTTTTATAATCTTAATAACCAGGATTCTGGTATTTTGCTTTTTCAGCAGCACTCAAACTCATATTATCTAATTGACTTTGCGGAATTGGTCTCAAGTAATGAAACTTCTGTATGTTTCTTGTGAAAGTCTGAGGAGTATGATCTCCATAGTTAACACCACCGATCTGATAAGTTGCAGCTACTTCGTTCCATTTCTGAGTACGAATGAGGTCATACCATCTGTAAAATTCTCCATAATACTCTCTAGAACGTTCTGCCAAAATGTAATCAATTGTTATTGTTGAAGGTGTAGCTGCTGTTAATGCAGCACTGTTATCAGCAATAAATGTAGTATTTTGAGCGTTGCTAAACCTCCATTTTCCTGCTCTGGCTCTGATTACGTTGATGAGATCTCTTGCAGACATTACTCCAGAAGCGCCCTTCACTGCTGCCTCTGCTGCAATAAAATAGAATTCTGAGAATTTTGCTACATTGAAAGGTCTTGTAAGACCTGCATTTGGATATCCTAAGCCGTTTGGATCCAATGTGCTATACGTTCCTATTTTCCACAGACCCGGATAAACCATTCTACTGATACCATTAGGTGCAACCACCCAATCAGCTCTTCCCGGTAAAGTTCCCGCTCCAACACCATTCTGTCCCTGTCCATTATTATAATTTGCATCAGTAGATTTAGGATATTCAGGAGTTTGAGTATCATCATTTAAAAATGTCAGGATAGCTCCTCCAGGTTGTACTGGCAAGGAATTGGCGTTATATAGTGTAATATTACCCAGACCGGCCTTTTCCCAGTTTCCTCTGTATGTAGTTACAAATGTTCCATCATAACGCGAGTCTAATGTTTTGTCTGCAAAAGTATTTTTAATAACTCCAATTGGGGGTGCCATACGTACCCATGGTCTTCCCAAAGATTGTGTAGCAGCACGTTGAACCGAGCTTACAATATCTGCAGGAGCCCACGCCGCTGTTTTACTACTTTTTAAATTGGTATAATTCCAGGTCTGCATCCAAGCAGCAAAATTATCTGGTGACCAAGCAGCACCAAAGCCAGTAGGATCTCCTTCGTTATAATATTGACTTGATGCAGTATGATCTGCATAGAGCATACACTCGCTGTTACGATCTTTCGAACCTTCATTAACATCATAAAATGTTGGTTGCAAAGAATAAGGACCAGGATTATTAATACCTGCCAACGCAATATCATATGCCTGTTGATAATACCATTGTGCATTATGTCCAGCAGGATCTGTTCTCGGTGTTTCAGGATAAGTAGGTATATTATTAGGATTCTCCAACCACCAACCATATGTTAAGTATGCTTTAGCTAAGAAAAGTCTGGCTACATTTTTTGTAACACCGCCAGTAACTCTCGGTTGGGCAGGAAGATTATCAATAGCCTTCAAAAGATCTGGGAATATTGCCTTTGTATAAACTTCTGGAACAGTATTTCTAACTGACGTTGTAACTGCAGAAGTGTTAAAAGTCAGCTCACCCGAACCAAGATCCAATGGAACACCACCATAGGTTTGAACTAATAAGAAATAATCAAAAGCTCTGAAGAATCGGGCTTCCGAAACCAGAGATTCTTGAATTCCGAAACTTGGACCTTTCTCAATAATACCATTTGCAGTATTAATATAAGGAAAAACTGAACCCCAAATCATACTTGGTGGGAAAGAATTTGAATTAAGACTTCCGATATTGCCTGTCATATCTAAATCCTTAAAATTTCCATCAGCACTTTGTCCCCAAGTAGCTTCATCAGTACCATTTTGGCAATTACTCATAAAATAGCCATTTCCATATAATGTTCTCATATGTCGGTACAATGCTGTCACGCCTTGTCGTATACCATCTTCTGTGCTGAAGAAATCTACTGTATAGTTTGCACGTGGTTGTTCATCTAGAATTTCATTACATCCTGTGAATGCCAAAGATAGAAATAATGAGCCTATAAGTATTTTTTTATTAAAATTTTTCATGACCTTACTTTTTTAGAATGTTAAATTAAGCCCCATTAAATAATTTCTGGTGGAAGGGTTATTGGTTCCGATCACCAGCTGTCTTGATCTGTACCCTGAGTTTACAGCTTGGTTTTGGTCTCCCATTGAATTTGGTTCAGGATCCATACCCGATTCTTTATGATATGGTGAGAAAAGTACTACCGGATTAGTTACTGTGAAATAGATTCTTAGGCTAGAAAGATTTAAATCTTTTAAAAAATCTTTACTCACACTGTATCCTAGTGTAATGGTTCTAAGTTTTAGATATGAGCCATCAAACATTGCTAAAGTAGAAGAATATTTTGGATTATCTCCTTCTCTAAGACCACCCGGTTTTGGATATCTTACATTTGGATTTTCTTCTGTCCAGTAATCAACATCTACGTTCCCACCTCTACCTGTTAATCTATTAAGATAGCTGGTTGATCCATATAATGTACTTACCAAAACACCTCCATGTTGAAAAGCTCCCACTGTACTTAGATCAAAGTTTTTATAAGCAAAACGCATGTTGAAACCACCTTGAAAATCTGGTGCTGTATCAATAATCTGTCTATCAGCCGGACCTATTGCTCTCACCGGGGTTCCGTCAGCATTATATCCTCCTGTGTACAGTACTTTTATCATTCCTACTGCTGCACCTGCCTGTGGTTCAAGAATATTAAGATAAGGATCTCCTTCTTGCCAAAGCCCAATGTTTTGATAGTCAAATAAAGCGTTAATATTATGTCCTACAAACCATAAATTCCCTTCATCTCTTTCTCTACCTGAAGCTAAAGAAAGGATTTGATTTCTATTTGTATATAAATTAACTCCCGCATCCCAAGTAAAACCACCTTTACTTTCTATAATGGTCCCGTTTAAAGAAAATTCCCATCCTTTATTTTCTGTAGAGCCAACATTGGCTGTCTGGGAACCTAAACCGCTCGACGGTGGAAGTGCCACTGCCTGAAGAAGCCCTTCTGTTTTGGTTCTATAATACTCGACAGTACCTGTCAAGCGATTATTAAGAAATGCAAAATCAACCCCATAATTCTGTGTTTTAGAGTATTCCCAACCCAAATTAGGATTTGGAGCAGAACTAACGTACAGACCAGTTCCGTTAGTACTGCCAAAATTATATGGCACCACGGATAATACACCTAGTGTTGAATAAGGATTAACTGCCTGATTTGAGGTTTGTCCCCAACCTGCTCTCAATTTAAACTGATTAACAAATGTAAAATTCTGCATAAAAGATTCATTTGTAACATTCCATCCAAGTGATAGCGCAGGATAGGTATGCCATTTGTTTCCAGGTGCTAATCGAGATGAACCGTCACCACGTAAAGTTGCAGTTAACATATATTTATTGTTATACGTATACATAGCTCTTCCCATGTAAGACATTAGACCCCACTGCTGGTAAATCTGGTCGTTTGGATCCACTCTGATATCTGCCTGTGGAGATTGCCCTAAATTATAGTATTGAAAGAAATCTCCAGGCACATTTCTGGCACTCATATAAGAGCTAATATACCTATTTTGTTCGGCTGAGTAAAGAGCTACCGCATTAACTTTGTGCTTTCCGAAAGTTTTATCGTATGTCAAGAGATTTTCCAACACCCAGTGGTAGGTCTGGTTATTACCCTTTCCAGCTCCCGAAGGTGCTGCAGCATTGACATTGAAAACACCTACTCCTGTGTAGTTACCACTATTAGACGTACGATAATCAAGTCCCAAATTTAATCTATATTTCAAACCTGACAATGGTAAATTCACCTCTCCATATATATTATTGTATGAGGCGAAAGCTTTACTTTCATCAACATATTTGTCACCAAGGGCTTCAACAGTCTTCCTAGTATATACCCATCCTTGATCTACGTTTGATGCCGTACTGATGGTTCTTTTAAAACTACCATCTGCATTATAGGGATTTGCCAGAGGAGAATTTCCTAACGTTGGAGCAGCTGCAATTCCATTCCCTTCGGATACGGTATAGTTGGTATTCGTAGTGAAACCAAATTTGAAATTTTTACCAACTTGCTGATCAAGGCCTATTCTCAAAGAAAATCTTTCGTAATTCTGAATTGGTACTAATGCATTTTGCTTAAAATAAGATAGCCCAACATTGTAATTACCTCCGTCAGTTCCACCAGAAACTCCTATATCTTGGCTGGTCATCATTGCCGGTTTATAGTATAGGTCTTGCCAATCTGTATTGGTATCTAATGTTTCATCGGTTCCCAATCCATATAAATTTCCAGCGTCCTGTCTCAATTGAGCATATTTAGGACCATCCATCATAGGATATTTCGAGAAAAGAGTCTGTACACCTGTAAAGCCATTATATGTAAATCTAGGTTTCTGACCTTTAGATCCTCTGTTTGTTGTTACTAAAATAACACCGTTTGCCCCACGTGAACCGTAAATGGCAGTTGCGGAAGCATCCTTAAGAATATCAATACTTTTAATATCACTTGAGCTGATATCACCCAACGAACCTACGAAGGGAATACCATCGAGTACAATTAACGGATTGTTATCACCCGTTAACGACCTTACTCCACGAATTCTGATTTGCATTGTTGCACCAGGCTTCGTAGATGTCTGTGCAATATCAACTCCTGCAGTTCTTCCCTGTAGTGCCTGAGTAATGTTTGCTGAAGGCACTTCGCGAAGCGCATCTCCTTTTACAGTAGCAACAGAGCCTGTTACAGCCTCTTTTCTTTGCGTACCATATCCGATAACCACCACTTCTTCTATTTTTTTCTCTTTAGCAGCAGTATCTTTTTTAGTCTGAGAGTATGCTAAGCCGGAAGGCAATAAAGCCATCGCAAAAAAGAGGGCAGCCTTATTGGTTTTAGCTAAATAAGATCGGTTCATAATTATTATTTTTTAAATATTAGGGTTGAATAAAAAAGCTGATAATCATTATAATTCTGATAAATTCTTAGTATTCGGCAGCCTTTTTACGTTTATTTAGATATACATGTTCACAATAGCTTCAAACAATTCCTGTTTTCCGCTTTTTGGCTGTGGTTCCCCAATTTCATGAGCTATTCTCTGAAGATCTTCCAAAGTAAGCGTTCCGTCTTCAAAATCCTTTCCGTTTCCGTTGTCGAACGAAGCATAACGGTCTGTTCTTAATTTTTTATAATCTGAGTTTTCAAGAATATCTGCTGCTGCTAAAAGCCCTTTTGCAAAAACATCCATTCCTGAAATGTGAGAGATAAACAAATCTTCAGGATCGATAGAGTTTCTTCTGATTTTAGCATCAAAGTTTACTCCTCCATTTCCTAGACCTCCAGCTGGCAAAAGTACCAACCAAGCCTGAACCATGTCATAATAATCTACCGGGAACTGATCTGTGTCCCATCCGTTCTGATAGTCTCCCCTGTTCGCATCGATACTTCCTAAAAGTCCTGCGTCTACCGCTACCTGAAGTTCATGCTCAAAAGTATGACCTGCCAATGTCGCGTGGTTAACTTCAATATTTAATTTAAAATCTTTATCTAATCCGTAATGTCTTAAGAAGCCGATTACCGTTTCAGAATCGTAGTCATATTGATGTTTTGTAGGTTCCATCGGTTTTGGCTCAATAAGGAAAGTTCCTTTAAAACCTTGCTGACGGGCATAGTCTCTCGACATGGAAAGGAAACGCGCCAAATGATCTTTTTCACGCTTCATATCTGTGTTTAAAAGACTCATATAACCTTCTCTACCACCCCAGAAAACGTAATTTTCACCACCAAGAGCGATTGTAGCATCGATAGAGTTTTTAACCTGAGTTCCTGCACAAGCTACCACATCAAAATTTGGGTTGGTAGAAGCTCCGTTCATGTATCTTTCGTGGGTGAAAACGTTGGCTGTTCCCCATAAAAGCTTAATTCCTGTTTCCTGCTGCTTTTGTTTTGCATATTCTACAATAGTCTGTAGATTTTTTTCATAATCTTTCCAGTTATCTGCCGGATCTACAAGATCAATATCGTGGAAGCAATAGTAATTGAAGCCCATTTTAGACATAAATTCAAAACCTGCATCCATTTTATGCATGGCTCTTGTCACGGCATCATTTCCGATATCCCAAGGATGGTGAATGGTAGGTCCCCCGAAAGGATCGCTTCCGTTGGCACATAACGTATGCCACCAAGCCATTGCAAAACGCGTCCAGTCTTTCATAGGTTTGCCCATGACAATTCTTTCCGCATCATAATATCTGAAAGCCATTGGATTTCTGCTTTCTTTTCCTTCAAACTTGATTTTGTCGATACCTGTAAAAAACTCTTTTGTACCTGTTAAAGTGTTCATATATGTTGTTTTAATTTTAGTTTAGTGTTAAAATTGACGTAAGACTCCCCAGCTCACTGATCTCAAAAGGTCAATAAGTACAATGGAAAATTCCTTTGTTGTGGGATTATACTATTTCGTTAAGATGTTGTTTCCATCTTGAATAGGCTTCCAGATATTGTTCTCGCTTTTCTAATTGGGGTTCTATGACAGCAATTCTTTCGAGAGAAGCAAAAGCTTCTTTAGAATCTGCATAAAAACCGATTCCCATTCCGGCGGCTCTTGCGGCACCTACCGCTCCGTCTGTATCATAAAGCTCAATAACAGCATTACTCACTCCGGCCAGTGATTTTCTGAAAATCGAACTTAAAAACATATTGGCATTTCCTGCACGAATTACTTGAATATCCATTCCGATATTTCTCATGATATTCATTCCGTATTCATAGGAGAAAACAATGCCTTCCTGCGCAGCACGTAAAATATCTCCTTTTGTATGTATATTGAAATTAATTCCGTGGATGGAACAATTCGTTTCCTTATTTTCAAGCACTCTTTCTGCTCCGTTTCCGAAAGGAATAATGCTTAAACCTTTGGCTCCGACTGGTGAAAGTGATGCTAAATCATTCATATCTCCATAAGAAGATAAAGATGTTGCGAGATTATGCTTTAACCAGGAATTTAAAATTCCCGTTCCGTTGATGCAAAGTAAAACGCCCAATCTTGTTAATTCTTCGGAATGATTTACGTGCGCAAAAGTGTTTACTCTTGATAATTTATCATAATCCAGCTTATCCAAAACTCCATAAACAACCCCTGAAGTTCCCGCTGTAGAAGCAATTTCTCCGGGATTGAAAACATTTAATGACAATGCATTATTCGGTTGATCTCCCGCTCTGTAAGAAATCGGGGTTCCTTCTTTTAATCCTAATTCTTCAGCTGCCACAGCAGAAACTGTTGCCTGAATACCGAATGTCGGGACAATTTCAGGGAAAAAGCTTTTCGGAATTCCATAATAATTGATAACATCTTCAGAAATACAATTGTTTTTAAAATCCCAGAAAATCCCTTCTGATAATCCTTCAATCGTCATTCCGATTTCTCCGGAAAGTCTCATGGCGATATAATCTCCCGGAAGCATTATTTTATCAATCTTTTCAAAAATTTCCGGCTCGTTGTCTTTTACCCAGGCTAATTTTGAAGCGGTAAAATTTCCCGGCGAATTCAGTAAATGAGACAGACATTTTTCTTCTCCGATTTCTTTGAAAGCTTTTTCTCCATAAGGAACGGCACGACTGTCGCACCAGATGATGGAAGGTCTTAATAAATTCTGATCTTTATCCACCAAAATCAAGCCGTGCATTTGCCAGGTAATTCCGATTCCTTTAATATCTTCGGGATGTATTCCCGACTCATGCATTACGGCTTCATGAGCAAGCTTCAGGTTTGTCCACCAGTCGACAGGATTCTGTTCTGCCCAACCGGGATGAACAGCAGTGATTTTCATTTCTTTTTTAGGAGAAAATTCTGATGCAATCACTTTTCCGCTGGATGCCTCAATGAGACAAACTTTCACAGACGAGCTGCCGATATCATAGCCTAGTAAATACATAATGTAGAGAAGAGAATTATTTTATTAGTTTAGTATTGTTTTTTTTGTAAATCTTAGCATCAAACTTATAGTATCTTGCTGCACGGTGCGATACATTGGTTTCAATCTCATCCAACGGAACAATGTAACTGAAGGAAGATATTTTTTTATGGAAATTCTTAATATCAATATACTTTTCACTCAGAGCGCTGTATAACTGATAGAGCTGTCTGATGGTAAACTTCTTTGGAAGAAGCTCAAAAATAATAGAGAAATCCAGTTCTATCCATTTTCTTACTTCCACTAAAGATTCATTGATAATTTTATTGTGATCAAATGGCAGAGAAGGAACTTCATCAACCGGGAACCAATCTACCGTACTATATTTTGTGCTGTTAATTTTATGATCTATTTTACAAAGAGATAAGTATGCTACTGTAATAATTCTGTCAATATGATGCTTATACTCCATTCCCATCCATTTAATATCATTCTCATTATTTGCTCTCATGGGATCTGCAAAACACTTGAATTGTTTAAGGATCATTTTCTTTATACCGGTCAATTCATGTAGAACTCTTTGGGCCGCATCATCCACATCTTCATCACTAAAAATAAGACTTCCGGGAAGCTTAATTTGTCTTTTCTCATCAAGGTGGCGTTCAACCAGTAAAATATTCAGTCGATTTTCGTGATCAAATCCGAAAACAACACAATCCACCGATACATATGTATGAATAAAGTTTGAGTTCATCTGACGTGTTAACATTTATGTAACATGACAAATATAAAAATTCAATTGAATAAAAAAAATATTTTCCACAGTAACACCTAAATATCAACGATTTACATATCGATTTATTATGAAAACATTCACATATAAAATATGATAAGGTTATCATTAAATTTATACTTATAAATATTGTAATAGTTCAATTAACAAGTATTTATATCAAAAATTACAATAAGAAAATGTTTTATTATTGGATATAAATATTATGATAAGAATTAAGAAAAAAAAAGTTAAAAAAAAATAAAAACAAGTGTAAAAAAAACACTTTTAAACAAAAAAAACATCAAAAATTAATATTTTTTTTTACCATTTTTGCATGTAAGCGATTATAAAATTACCGATAATGGAATTTCGATGGACAATAAGTCTCTTCACCAGAATAGAAAATTGATTTAATAATGATTTAAAACTTCATACATTTCTACTATTATCCTTACGGTAATAGATTGAGAGTCCTGATAGGATTCTCAATCTATAAATCATTTTAAAATAAGTATTTTAAATTTACTTTTTTTCCGCTTTTACTTTAAGATTCTTTAGCCACGTTTTCAATGAGCTTTCCAGGCCTTTTTGAAATGTATTGCTTAATAGTGATACTAACCACCCTTCCATACTTTCTTCAACTTTCACCGTTGTTTTTCCTTCGTGTTCTATGAATGACCAGTTATGAATTGCAAATGCTCCGAAAGCTTTACCTGACCAGCCAATTGTATGTTCTGGCAATACGGTATGCAAAGTCGAATGAATGGTTAATCCACCACTTTTCCAATCAAAAGAGCTTCCTTTTCTGAATGGCCCGTTTAGTTTAGGATCTTTAACATCATTATGCCAATCTTCCCAATGGTCTATATCACTCATAATATGGTAAACTTTTTGAGCAGGGGCATTTATTGTAATTTCCTGATAGGTTTTTACAGGGGCTTTTTCATTGATAGATTCTGACACAGTGTATGAAGTGAATACTTCCAGACCAATAACCGTTATTATAAGTAATCCTATTAATAAAAGAAAACTATACATTAACATTTTCATTGTTTATTATTTTTAAGATTAATGAATTATTTAAAAAACTTTAAATGATCATGAACAAACTGTTCGAAACCGATTGCAGGTTTTCCCGTTATATTAGAAACAGTATTAGAAATTTCAGAGGCTTCTCCTCTTGCATAATGAGCATAATCTTCTATAAGACCTCCTATTTGCCATTCAGGAAACCCGGCAACAGTTAATGCTCCATGCATTTGTTCTGAATTTAAATCTATATAGCTGATTTCTGTTTTCAATATGCGGGAAAATATTTCTGCCATTTGAAAATGGGTAAGAGATTCCTCTCCCGTTATATCGTAGATTTTGTTTTCATGCCCATTCTCTGTTAATACCTTCGCTGCAACTCCTGCAATATCCCGGATATCAACAGCACTAACTGCAGCATTTCCCAACGAACCATAAAACTTCCCTTCATATTTAATGGAATGTCCAAACGCTATAAGACCCTGCATAAACAAATTGGGACGTAAAAATGTATAATTCATTCCCAATTCTTTGATCCTGCTTTCAACAACAGCATGATATCTGAGAAAACGTACGGGAGAATTCTCATTGGCAGCCAGCTGAGATAATTTCACAATATGCTTTACACCTGCTTTATATGCCGCATCCACGAAATTAAGCTGAAGTTCTTCGGCTTGCTCTGATGAGTTTGTAAGCAAAAATGCTTTCTCGATTCCCTGCAATGCCTGAACAAGGCTATCGCTATCCGAGAGATCACCAACTGCTATTTCGGTTTGTGGCAAATGAGCCATCAGGTCTCCCTGATCATTGTTTCTGACAAGGGCTCTAAAAGAGATATTCATATTAACCAATTTATTAACGAGTTGTGTTCCTACACTTCCCGTTGCTCCTGTAATTAAAAGATTTGTACGTTTCATAAAACTGTTTTTTAATACCTCAAAATTCGGTGTATTACAGGAGCTAAAATTGTAAGAAAACGAAATCTCCTTTTTTACATATTTGTATGGTTAAAAAAACAGATAAGACCAAACCAATTATAATATTGATTGTATGATCTTTATAAAAACTATGAATATTCAATTAATTCTTAGGATCACATATGGACTCCTGGAATTTCAGGTATTTGGAAGGGCTTAGATGAATATAATGCTTAAAATCCTTGATAAGTTGGCTTTGGTCATAATAACCGCATTGATTGATGACATCAAACCAGTCTATTTTAATGTTTTGGCAGGAATTGTTCTGGATAATCTGAATTGCTTTTAAAAAGCGATGATACCGATAAATCTCCTTTGAGGTATATCCAAAATGTTTTTTGTGATTCGTCTGTAATGATCTTTCGGATAATTTGTTCTTTTTAGAGATTTCTTTTATTGGGCTGAAGCTAGTGCGGTCAAAGGCAGCAATTTGTTCTGCAATACTGTTACGATCCCGTAAATAGGGCTGACAAAAATCCAACATAGCTTGAACCCGGTTTTCATTAGAATCAATGTTTTTTAATTCGGACCAAAGTGTTGTAAAACAATTCTGATTTAGCAATTCATCCGGATGCATTGCTAAATCATCAGCCAACGCTGCATTTCCAAAAAACCTGAAAAAAGCATCGTCTTTAAAATTGCAAACCAAAATTTCGGCGTCTTCAGGCAAAATATAGTTAAAGGCATGTTTTATAGGCCCCAATACAATACATTTTTCAACTTTAATCTCCTCTTTATTTTTAGAAATAAACGATGCGGGAGTACTCAAACTGAAAATCATTATCGTCTGATATGAAGGTAAAAGTGTTTTTTCTACAGTTTCTCCAGATCTGTTTTCTGCATAGTAAAAATGTGAAAAAATATCTTTAAATTCTGTAGGAGCAGATATTCGGTAACTATTATAACCTTTCATATTTTTAACTTTTGGAATGGTTCTTAGCCTAAACAAATGTATTTAAAATTTTACAATGCTGATGAACAATAAAAACCGCTGATGAGCTATTCTCATCAACGGCGGATAGTTATACTATGAGAAATTAATCCCAGGCCATAAAGCCTTCATAGGCAAAATAGATTTCTGTTTTCTGACAAATATTGTTGATATAAATACTCCATGACGACACATTTTTTAGTTCTTTCTGACACAAATGTAGATACATCTTCACAGCATAAATTGTAAGAAAACGAAATCATTGTTTTGGAACCTTCCGATCTATCTCCACCAATAGTAATAGTTATGCAGACCATCATATTCGAATCCGCATCGAGGATATAATGTATTACCAATATCATTTGTTTTTTCGGTTTCAAGCATTAATCCACAAGCTCCGGTTTCATCGCACCATTTTTTGGCACGTTCTATAAGCGCAACGGAAAGACCTTTTCCTCTATAATCTGGGTGTACAAAAAGATCACTCAAAAGCCACTGTTTTGCCAGCTTGACATAATGGTACAGCTTATATAACTGTACGAATCCGACAGCTTTATTATCCACATAAATGAGAAAAATATCAGACTGATCATTGTCCAATCTTTCCCTGATGAAATTTCTGCATTTTTCGTAATCATCTTCCTGTCGGTAAAATATCCGGTACAGGTTAAAAAGTACTGCCGTTTCATCCAGGTTTTCAAGATTTGCTTGTTTAATGGTGTAATTCATTTTTTAATTTGTTTGTTTTGTGTTGCAAATTTATCCCACAAAAGGACTACCTTTAGCGTCCAGTTTTAATATATAATATAGTCCAGATGCTTCCGTTCGACAGAATTGTAATTATTGATAACAATATAGGAATCCCAATTTACCGCCAGATTGCAGTTTGCATTACTAATTCTATAAGAAACGGAATTTTAAAAGCAGGAACTCATTTGCCGGGAAGCCGGGAGCTGGCAAAAACTCTGGGTGTGCACAGGAAAACTGTTTTGGCAGCCTATGATGAATTGTATGCACAAGACTGGATCGTGATTATTCCAAGAAAGTATGTTGCTGTATCTGCTAACATTCCTACATTAAAGCCTCAAATATGGAGATCTTCAAATATATCCCAACCGTATGAAAATAATTTTAACCTACCCTTTAAAACTATTGAAGGAGATGAAGTAGCAAACCTTCAGATTTCAGTATCCGATATTGTTATTGATGATGGATATCCGGACGTTCGGCTATCTCCAATCGATAGTCTTCTGAAAACCTACCGTTCGTTGACTACACGTAAACAAGCGGTCCGAAATGCACACCTCAATACCGCTCAGGGAACATCAGAACTGAGAAATGAACTTGCAGATTTTCTGTCACAGACCAGAGGAATCAATATATCCTCTGAAAATATCATTATTACTCACGGAGCACAAATGAGTATCTATCTCGTTTCACAGCTCTTATTGAATAACGATACAGCCATTATTGCAGGGCGGCCTGGTTATCCTACAGCAAATACTGCATTCAAAGAAACTGGGGCAAAAATCATAGAGGTTGATGTAGATGGTGACGGCATTGATGTAGATGCTATCGAAGAGATATGCAATAGTCAAAAAATAAACGCCGTTTATGTGATTCCACATCATCATTATCCAACAACTGTAACACTGACTGTGGAAAGAAGAATGAAATTATTAGAACTTTCCCGGGACTTTTCATTTGCAATTATTGAAGATGACTACGACTATGATTATCACTACAGCTCATCTCCGTATCTTCCATTGGCAAGTGCGGGACACGATGGCAACGTGATTTACATCGGCTCATTTTCCAAAATGCTGGATCCCTCGATACGGATCGGCTTTATGGTAGCTCCAAAAAATCTTATTGCTCAAAGTGTAGCTTTGCGTAGTGCGGTAGACATCGGTGGCGACGGCTATATGCAAAACGCCCTTGCAACGATGATAAAAGAGGGTGAACTGAAAAGACACCTGAAAAAGGCTAAAAAAATATATCAGCAGCGCCGCAATTATCTACACAGCTTGTTAACAAAAGAATTGAATGGCTATATATCCTATCAATTACCTTCCGGCGGTATGGCAATCTGGGTGCGACTATTTTCGCAATATCCGTTGAGCCTGCTAGAACTTAAAGGGATTACAATAAAAACGGCAAGCGTAGAAGAAAATGCTTTTCGCTTTGGTTTTGCTTCTATGAATGAGAAAGATATGGAAGAGGCTGTTTATTTACTAAAACATGAATTTCAAAGAATTTATGGGCACAAAAAATAAACTCAAAACATCAGTAATAATTAACAGATAAACTGACTCTTTTTGCTTGTTATCAGAATATTTTACCTCAGTTTTGATTACTACAGCAAAGTGTAAAAAATTCTGCTTGAATTCTTTGACATTACTTCTCAAATGTAATATACCGTTTATAAAAATCATACAGAGCGTGGATGTTTCCATCACATAGCAAAGGCATAGCATTCTTTAGAAGCTTTTCATTCCAGTTCCACCATTGCATTTCCAGGAGCATATCAACATGTTCGTCAGAAAATCTTTTCTTGATTAGTTTTGCGGGATTGCCACCGATGACTGCATAAGCTTCAACATCTTTGGTTACTAAGGCCCTACTGCCAATGACGGCTCCATCTCCGACGTTTATACCGGGCATAATCATAGCTTCACTTCCGATCCAAACATCATTTCCTATTACTGTATCTCCCGATCTTTGAAATCCGTCATTCGCATTTCTGAAATCTTCCACTTCTGACATATAGAAAAATGGAAAGGTCGATATCCAGTCGTGCCGGTGTCCCTGATTTCCCGCCATAATAAAACTGGCACCGCTTCCTATTGAACAAAAGGAACCGATTTATCATTGATTTCCATTTTCTACAGATAAACTAGAACATCGTCAATACTTTTCAATTCCACAAATTTGCCGTGACTCAAAACAGGATGATGTTGCTCGTGCGCCCAGGTTACGTGGTAAGGAATATACGCTGCGTAGCCACCCAGCTCCAAAACAGGCAGTACATCAGATTTAATGGAATTACCTAACATCAGGAAATTTTCGGGCTTGCAGTCCAAATGTTTTAATAACTTTTGATAATCGCTAACTTTCTTATCACTCATAATTTCGATATGATGAAAATAACCTTCCAATCCGGATTTTTTCAGTTTTCGTTCCTGGTCCAGTAAATCACCTTTAGTGGCTACGATTAATCTGTAATCACCTTTCAGCTTTTCCAAAGTATCAGACACACCGGATAATAATTCGATAGGTTTTTGCAGTAATTCGTGCCCTATAGCTATGATTTCGTCAATAAATTTCACCGGAATAGTGGTGTTGGAAATCCTGCTTGCTGTTTCAATCATACATAATATAAACCCCTTTACGCCATAACCATAAAGGTGCAGGTTTTTCATTTCAGTTTTAAACAGTTCCTGCGACACCGAATGCTGAGGAAGATAGTCTTCCAATAAAATACAGAATTGATTTTCGGCTTCCTGAAAATAGGGTTCATTGATCCACAACGTATCATCTGCATCAAAAGCGATTGTTTTAATCTTGTTTTTCATTTCTTTATTTTTGTATTTGAAAAAGCAAAATTCAAAAAAGTAATAACCTGAAAAAAGGACATTTGTCCCAAGCAATATATGTTACGAACCAACCAATCTTTTTTGACTTATGTCCAGAAACTTTACGAACAACAGGAACGGAAGGAAAATATTATCGTAAAGCAATACTCCAAAGGACAGAAGTTATTTTCTCAAAATGAAAATGCAACGAAGATAATGGTCATAAAAGAAGGCATTACCAAATGTTTTTTTACGGAAAACAATGACAAGGAATATATCGTTGAGTTTTTAGGCAATGGTGAGATCATCGGTGAAATTGAGTTCATTCGGCAGATTGCTTGCCTATGCAATATTGAGGCAATGACAGACGTCACGGTGTATGCCATTGCTCCAGATCATTTTTCACAACTCATCAAACAGAGCCTTCAACTAAACAATCTGCTGTTAAATGTTTTCGCAGAACGCATTATCAATACGTCAAGCAGAGCTTCCTATCAACAGGTTTATACTATCGAGCATAGTCTGAATAAGCTTCTGGAACTGCAATCCAGACAGGAAATTTCAATTTCAAAAGAAGATATGGCTTCTTATCTTGGTGTTACCGTCAGAAGTCTTAACAGGGTTTTGAAAAACACCCCCCACCACTGAGGTATAAGCAATATTATTTTTCCTATTATTAATCAATTGAGTTTATTTGAATTTTACAATCCCGTCATAACGACATGACGGGATTGTAATTTCTAAAATTCTTTCTAAAACCTTGAGCAAATATTTCAATATTTCTTCGGTCATGATCAGATAATACGACCTTTTTAGACCGTAGACTCATTTGCCTATTAAAAGCTTCTTGTAGCCTGAATTGAAACGACCCTATCTTTACAATAGCTAAAAACCTTTAAACAACCGGTAACGATCCGCCATCTACAGAAATATTGGTTCCTGTAATATATTGAGCTTCAGAAGATGCCAGAAATGCAACAATGTTGGCTACTTCTTCAGGCTCTGCCATCCTTCCCAGCGGTACGCCAACCGTATCAATAATATTTTGAAAAGAATCTTCAAAACTGGTTCCTGACTGCTTAGCGATATTCTCAATGAATTCGTTCATCAGTGGAGTCTTCACAACACCGGGAGAGACTGTATTCACTCTGATGCCTTTGGAACCAACTTCATTTGCCAGTGCTTTGCTGTACACATTCAAAGCTGCTTTTGCCGATGAATAAGACATCGTCATTTCCCAGATAGGCAGTTTTGCGGCTCCGGTAGAGATATTGATGATCACACCTTCTTGCCGTTCAAGCATCGCAGGGAGCAAAGCTTTATTCATACGAACAACAGACATAAAATTTAGCTCCCAGTCTCTGAACCAATCCTCATCTTGCAACGTGCTGAAACCTCCACCCGGACTTGAATTGGCGCCGGCATTATTTACGATGATGTCTATTCTGCCATACTTTCCTAGTATCTCGTTAGCGATCTTTTCTGCGCTGTCTGCCTGGGTAAGATCAGCCGCAATAAAATGATGGTTGCCGGAGTTCTCTTTTACGTCATTACGAGCCGTAATTACGACCAATGTGCCGCTTGCACTTAGTTTATCGGCTATCGCCTTACCTATTCCTTTTGTACCGCCTGTTACTAAGGCGATTTTCCCTTTCAAAGAATCATACATAATGGATAATATTTTTTAAATTAAGTTGCAAATCTATTTCCATTACTTTACTTTTGCAAGTAGTTACACCAATGTATACTAATAACCTGAATGTAACTTTTACTGTAAATCATAGCTTTATGAACAAAGAAAAAATTGAGAAATCTGAAAATAAATGTGAACTGCAAAAGATCTTAGACATTATTGGAGGAAAATGGTCGATGTCAATTATTTATGCTTTGATTTTCGGAAAGAGGCGCTTCAAAGAACTGGAAAGATTGATACCGGGTATAAGCACACGAATGCTTGTGAAAGAATTGAAGAATATGGAGGAAAATGATATTGTCATTCGCGAAGCCTTTGCAACGGTTCCACCAACTGTTGAATATTCTTTAACACCCAAAGGCCGGAAATTAGAACCCATCATTAATGAACTTTATAAATGGGGAATAGAATACGGAATCACTGAAAATTGAAGAGATATTTAGATATTAATACAAGCAAAAAACAGAATGAATTTCTGTCAAATAGCAGCCACAAATCATCTTCTTCAAACATTTTTCATCGCTGAATCAATAGCTACTTGGTAAACAATTAATTTAAAAAAATATAATTTAGATTTATCGTAAAACACCAATTATCCAGATGTTTTTTTATTTGCTTAAAAAAAGACCGATTGTTCTATTTTTTATTTAACTTTGTCACGGATAAGAATTATTGCTGATGAAAACTCAAAAATCCGAAAATACCAAGCAGCTGATCATCGAAAAAACTTCGACCGTTTTTAACGTGAAAGGTTACGCAGGTACATCCATAAATGATGTAATGAGCGCCACCGGACTTTCAAAAGGTTGCATCTATGGTAATTTTGAGAATAAGGATGAGATTGCATTAAGCGTATTCGACTACAATTTTGGTAAGGTAACGCAGCATATGAAAGAACGAATTTTAGCCACTGAAGATTCTATCGAAAGATTGCTGGTTTATCCCCACACATACAAAAACTATTTCAGATATCCGTATTTACAGGCAGGCTGCCCGATTTTAAATACTGCTACGGAGGCTGATGATACGCATCCATCACTTCAGAAACGTGTACAAAAAGCCCTGGACTTTTGGAAAACATCCATCGAAAATCAAATCAAACGCGGAATAGAAAGAAACGAAATAAAATCAGATACCAATCCGACCGAAATTGCTGTAGTAATGATCTCGATGATCGAAGGTGCGTTTATGCAGGCAAAGGTCAACAGCCATATGACAGAGCTGAATATAGCGATGTCTTTTTTAGAGAAACTGATCAAAAATTTGAAAGCATAATTTTTTTGCTTACAAAAAGACCGATCGGTTTATTTTTTTTGACAATTAAAATATTTAAACAATACAATGGAAACATTTGATATTACCGTAATAGGGTCAGGTCCCGGCGGATATGTAGCTGCTATCAGAAGCGCTCAATTAGGATATAAAACTGCAATTATTGAAAAGTATAATACTTTGGGCGGCACTTGTACCAATGTAGGTTGCATTCCTACCAAAGCGTTGCTAGACAGCACTCACCATTATTCAGATGCACTTAATAGTTTCGGAGCACACGGTATTGAATATTCGGATCTCCGGCTCAATATTGAACAGCTTTTTAAGCGAAAAAGCGAAGTAGTGACCAAAAACACACAAGGTCTGGATTTTCTGATGAGAAAAAATAAGATCACGGTTTTCCACGGCTCAGGTTCTTTTGTTAATAATGAAACTTTGAAAATTGTACACGATGATCAGACTGAAACTGTTATTAATTCAGATAAGTTTATTATTGCTACAGGGTCAAAACCGTCCACAATTCCGGGCATTACTATCGACAAAAAGAGAATCATCACTTCTACCGAAGCTTTGGAATTACAGGAAAAGCCCGAGAGCATCGTAATTATTGGTGGCGGCGTAATCGGTGTGGAAATGGCTTCCATATTCAACAGGATCGGAACCAAAGTGACTATCTTAGAATATGCTGATAATCTTATTGCTACAATGGATAGTGAATTAGGAAAAGCTTTAACCAAGATATTAACCAAAGAGGGTGTGGAAATTAAACTTCAACAAGCCGTTTACAAAGCTGAAAATCTGGGCAACACCGCTAAGGTCTATTTCAAAAATAAAAAAGGAGAAGAACAAGATCTAACCGCTGATTATATTCTGGTGGCCGTCGGCAGAAAACCTTATGTAACCAATCTGGGTTTAGAAAATACCAACGTGGAATTGAATAGCAATGGTACGATGAAGGTCAATGAATTGCTTCAGACAAAAGCTCCAAACATTTATGCGATTGGAGATGTCGTTGGTGGCGCAATGCTGGCTCACAAAGCAGAAGAAGAAGCAGTATTTGTAGTGGAAAGAATCAATGGTCAGAAACCTCATATCAATTATGATCGTATCCCTTCAGTCGTGTACACCTGGCCTGAAGTAGCTTCTGTAGGCGCCACCGAGGAGCAATTAAAGAAACAGGGAGTGGAATATAATATCGGTAAATTTCCGTTTGCCGTGAATGCCAGAGCCCGAGCGGGAATGGAAACGGAAGGTTTTGTAAAGGTGCTTTCCGACCCGAAATATGGCGAACTTTTGGGAGTGCATATCATCGGCGCACGCGCGGCGGATTTGATTGCACAGGCCGTTGTAGGACTGGAATATGAAGTAACCGCAAATGATATGGCTACAATGAGTTATGCCCATCCAACCTATTCCGAGGTAATGAAAGAGGCTTATACAATTGCATCTCGAAAACCATCACTGAATATTTAATTTATTTATATTTATTAATTTTTAAAATTATGTCAACACAAATCAGGCTCGCAACCCTAAAAGATTATCCAAGAATTATGGAAATTTGGGAATCTGCGGTCAAAGCTACTCACGACTTTCTTGCCGAAGAAGATTTTATTTATTTTAAAGAAGTCATCCCAAAAGATTATCTGCCCAATCTCGAAGTTTTTCTCCTTATTGAAAATGGGAAACCTGTCGGATTTTCATCGGTATCAGAAGGAAACCTCGAAATGCTTTTTATTAGCAATGACTACCGTGGCAAAGGCTATGGAAAGAGCTTATTTCAATTTATGGATGAAACGAAAGGCATTACAAAGGTTGATGTTAATGAGCAAAATTATCAAGCTATCGGATTTTATGAAAAATTAGGGTTCAGAAAAACAGGACGATCAGAAAAAGACGGCTCTGGTAAAGATTATCCGATTATTCATATGGATCTTCGTAACAATGGAAAGTAACTTATCTGATCAGTAACGCAATATAATTGCATGGTGTATAATAATTAAAACTAAAAAATATTGAACGATAATATGAGAAATATGTTAAAATAAAGTATTTGATGACTGTCTTATTTTACTCCGAAGTGCTGAAATTGTTAGTGATTCTAACTTTCTCTTCAACTTGAGAAAAAATAGCAATGCTCAAGCTTCGGGGAAATTCAACAGTTTATAAATTTGATTTACTTAATTCATTATTACTTTTGAACGCTATTGACAATTTTATACACTTCTTATTTATCATTTGCAATCGATAATAATTAAAATTTAAAGGTTTTTTCACTGTGTTATCTTAAGGATTTCCTTTCCAAAATCTGCAAAACCATCCCCATCAGATTTAAAACTCTGATGACTGATCATCCTAACTGCAACAATCTTTTCTTTTGGATTGACAATAATATAGTTTCCCAGATAACCATCCGCACGGTAAGTTACATTTCCGCTAAAATTTCTTTTTCTTAAACGCAGACCAGGTTTAAGATGCTGACTGATATGTTCATACGGATTGTTACCAAAAACAGTCTGTAACTTAGCTGCAAAATCCTCATTTGAGCGGTAGACTCCTTTCATTCTAATGACTTTACGGATAAATTCTTTTGATACATTCGCTTTTTTCAAGTTGTTGATAATCTCATTGTCTACAATTGATATGGTGTTCTCGTAATCGAGCCACCAAAGCATTCCATACCCTTTATACTGAGCAGACGGGGCAACTACTTCGACAATGTGCTCTTTTGCGATCACTTGATTATTATTGTAATATCCATCGTTTAGCAACAATAAACCAAGCTTGATTAAATCTTTTGGCTTAATCTGGCATCCAGACATCACATGCGGATTACCGGCATTGTCTAATGTCCAGGAATAATCTGTAATTTTCAGTGGCTTAAAAAGCCTTTCCCCAATATACTCATCCATTCTTTTACCTGTGATCTTCATTATAACCCCTGCCATCAGATTCAGTGACTTATTATTGTATTCAAAAGCTTCTCCCGGTTTTTTAGAGAGTTCCGCTGCAAGTGCCAATTGTACAAAATTATCGCTGGGATAGATTTCCACTGATGCGTTAGGATTATTCTGCATACCGGAAGTCATATTAACAAGATGCCGAATGGTGATCAGCTTTTTCTGCCCCTGTTTCCATTCAGGGTAAAAATCCGCAATTGGAGTATCAAGGCTTTTAATCAAGCCATCGGTCAAAAGGCAGGCTACGGAAAGCCCTACAATACTTTTGGTACAGGACATAGCTTCAATCTTCACATCCGGGTTACCAATACCAAAGTATTTCTCAGCAACCAATTGATTGTCCTGATAAATTATAACGGCCTCTGAATGCGTTTCTTCAGCTTTTTTTAATAAAACCTGCAGTTTAGCTTCATCTATTTTTTGTCCATACACAATATTTAAAAAAGATGACAGCATCACGATCAAAAATCTGGTAATCATTAGAATTATTTTTTATGAGATTTATATGCTAATAAACTGACAACATCTCAAAATTAATTCGACAAAGAAATCACATTTTACAGAAGCAAAATTGTAAAAATGGAAACATTCAGATGAACAGCCAGACAACTTCCCTGTCAATTTCTACATTTTTGAAAAAAGATTTAGGTGTTTTATGGGTTAATTCCTTAAAATCTCTGATAAAATGGGACTGATCATAAAAAAGGCTTTCGTGCGACAGTTCTGTGAGGTTTTTTATTTCATTTTTCTCAGCTATTGATTTCCTGAAACGATGAATTCTACGATATTCAGCAGCAGATTTTCCTATATTTTTCTGAAATAATTTATTCAGATATTGTCTGGAAATGTTATTCTTTTTTGCAACCTCATCAATTTTACCATCAGTTTCTATCTCTTTTATGATTCCTTCCAGTCCCAAAAAACCTTTGTCAATATATTTTGAAAGCCAGTAATTCTCAAGTTGTTCTATCTGCATTTCCTGATTGTTCAGATTCAGGATTTTTTCCATTTCCGTTTTAAAATCTTCAAAAGGATTGAACTTGATCACTTTGGTATGGTCCTGAACAAAAAACAGTCCAGGATTTTCAACAAAAAAATTGATTCCTAAAGGTTTAAAGTAAATTGTAATTTCATTGACAGGTTCTTCGTACAATATTTCGATGGGAGAAGTGTAACGGTAAACCATATTAGCAAAAATCTCATCCTTTTCTGATGGCTTGATTTTCATTCTATTATTAATTTGGCTAAACGAGACATTTTGCATTACCGTAACAATAGTATAGTTATTAGGAAAGGTTAGATAATGTAAGGGTTCAGAGCCCTTATTTCTCTGAGTGAAATAATAGCCCTGAACATATTTTTCAAGGAATTCACTTTTAGGCTTGTAAAATTTCAACTTCATTTTCTAATTAAAATTACAATCAATTAATCACAGAATAATTCTAATTCAACAAAGATAAAGAAACAAGAGAAACCCATTTTTAAATCGATTTTACCATTCATCAAGAAAATCATACGACTCGTCATATAATTTTTTCAATGTTTCAGTATAGCAATACTTTAGAGATTCTAAAAAGTATAACTATGCGACGATATGATCTGGATAACCTCAGGGTTATTGCTTTTGGATTGCTTATTTTTTATCACGTGGGAATGGTTTTCGTGCCTTGGCATAACCATATCAAAGATGTAAACATTCATGAAGGATTGGTTTTACCTATGCTATTTCTCAATCAGTGGCGACTTTCTATTCTTTTTGTCATATCAGGAATGGGAACTTATTTTGCACTTTCAAAAAGAACTGGTCTTCAATTAGCCAAAGAACGTATAAAGAGACTTTTGATCCCTTTGCTTTTCGGAATGGCATTTATCGTACCGCCTCAGGTTTATTACGAATGGCTGGATAAAGGCCTATTTGACGGGAATTACATAGATTTTTATTTGGATAAATCATTCTGGAAGCCTTATCCAGAAGGTGGCGCTATCTCTTGGCATCATCTGTGGTTTGTCCTCTATCTTTTAATATTTTCTTTAGTATTAATACCATTTTTTCTACATATTGTACGTAATCCTGAGGCATTTATTATCAAGAAATTAAGGTATTTAATTAACAAAAGTTTTGGATTATTTGCATTCATCATTCCACTTTTTCTTTTCGAATGCTATTTAGCTCCTGCCTATCCTTCTACTCATGCATTATTTGGAGATTGGTTCAACCTGATCAATTATGGTACTTTATTTATGTCTGGATTTCTATTTATTTCTCTTAAAGATGTATTTTGGGATTCAGTACAAATGAATAAACATTTATATTTAATAAGTGGTCTGATCGCATTTCCTGTTCTTATTCTTTTATCATCAGAAAATTGTAATTTTCAGGGAAAAACATATGCTTTCTCGTTAGTAAAAGTCTTTAACTGCTGGTCCTGGATTCTTTGTATTTTCGGATATGGCGCCACATATCTTAACAGATCCAGCAGGTTTCTTTCTTACGCTAATGAATCCGTCTATCCACTTTATATCCTGCATCAGACAGTCATTGTGATTCTCTGTTATTATATCAAACATACCGGATGGGATTTTGGTTTAAAGTTTTCTTTAATGGTTATTGGTACATTTGGTTTCAGTATCATTATCTACGAGTTTGGCATCAGAAGATTACGCTGGATCAGGCCTCTTTTTGGATTAAAGAATTAAATTCTTATAATTTTGTAATTTTAATAATCTAAATGATCTCAACAGACCAAATAAAAAATTCACTGCGTTGGTTCTATCCGTTCTTTGTTGGGTTAATTCTGTTCAACACCTTGCGGGCAATTACGGATTTAACTCATCACGACGTTTTTTGGTCAGGCAATATGAACTTACATTTGATAGCGATATTCTTTACGATCTTCATCTGTTATTCATATGATTTCCTATGGCGAAAAGCGCTTCAAAAATCTAAATTTTCAGATGAAAGAAAATCATTGATTACGGAGTATTTTAAAGTCATTCTACAATTGTCCGTTATCAATATTTTGCTTTTATGTGGTCAGTATATCGGAATCTTCTATATGGAAAACGGATGGATCGATTATATGCTTATCAATGTCTGTTTCATACCTTTTCTGCTGATTTATTATACTTTAATAAGAATAGATTTTAGTGATAGAAATTACCAAACACAAAAATGGGCCTTAGAAAAACTGAAAGCAGATCGGTCAGAAGCGGAACTGAAATTCCTAAAATCACAATATCATCCTCATTTCCTTTTCAATGCTTTGAACACGATCTATTTTCAGATAGATGACAATAATGATGAGGCTAAAAAAAGTATTGAAATACTATCGGATCTTCTTCGCTATCAGCTTTATGACATCGAAAAGGATGTGACACTTGAGCAGGAAATCACTTATTTGAGAGCCTACATTACTTTTCAGAAAATGCGGATGAGCCAACGGTTGAAGCTGGATATTTATTTTGACCCTCTATTGAAGGAACAGAAAATACATCCTCTTTTGTTTCAACCAATCATCGAAAATGCTTTTAAATATGTAGGTGGAGAATACAAAATAAAAATACAGTTGAAATTGGAGAATAGCAGAATTGTTTTTACTGTAGAAAATACGGTATCGTCAATGCGACAAAAAGAACATCCAAGTACTACAGGAATTGGGCTCAGTAATTTGGTAAAACGCCTTCACCTGCTATATTCCGGAAATTATGATTTTAAATATGAACAAGTTGACGATCTGTTCTTCGTTAAATTAATACTCAATACGATCTGATATGGAAATAAGATGTGTGATCACAGACGATGAACCCTTTGCCAGAAAAGGTTTAAAAAGCTATATCAAAAAAATAGAATTTTTATCATTAGTCGGCGAGTGTGAGGATGCTCTTCAACTCAACAATATTTTAAAAACGAAATCTGTAGACCTTATTTTTCTTGATATTGAAATGCCGGAAATGACAGGAATAGAACTATTATCCAGTCTGGAAAATTCGCCGAAGATCATTATCGTATCCGCTTATGAGCAATATGCTTTGAAAGGTTATGAGTTCAATGTTGTAGATTATCTTCTGAAACCCGTTTCTTTTGAGAGGTTTTTGAAGTCCGTCAATAAGGTTTATTCTATTTTTCAAAACGAAAAAACGGACATCAGCAAAGATCATATTTTCGTGAAGAGCAATAAGCAGTTAAAAAAGATACTGATAGCTGATTTACTCTTCGTAGAGAGCTTAGAGAATTATGTCATTCTTCATACTATTAGCTCAAAAGAAATTGTCTATATCACGCTCAAGCAAATGTTTGAAAAACTTCCGAAGAATATGTTCGTGCAAACACACAGGTCTTATATTGTCAATCTGAATCGCATTACTGCAATAAATGGCCATATTATAAACATTGGCTCCCATCACATTCCTATTTCCAGAAATTCGAAAGAAGATATTATAAATCGACTAAAATTCTGATTAGAATAAAAGATTATTTTGGTAAATTTTATCGAAGCATAAAACTTTTATATTTTTGCAAGATCAACCTTAAACAGATGAGTCTGCAAGGAAATCACTTGGAATACATTTCCCTTAAGCCGTACAGTTCACTGAAAGATCTTGTGGAAAGCATCTGGATGGTAAAAAACCATTCTGATCAAAAAACAGAAGGCATTATCGTTCCGGATGGGAAAATAGACCTGTTCCTTTTCGTATCGGAAAATGAACCTTTTGAAATTTTCATTTCGGGAATTTGTTCTCATCCGGTACCTAAACCACCTTTTCCAAAATCAACAATGTTTGCGATTAGCTTCTATCCCTTGGCTGCTGAATATATTTTTGGGCATTCGTTCTCAACTTTACAAGACACGCGAGAGATGTTACCGACTGATTATTGGGGATTTTCAAAAGAGGATTTAACCGATTTTCAATGTTTTTATCAAAAAGCCTGCAATATTGTTTCCTCACAATATTCAAAAGAAATCGACAGAAGAATAAAGAAGGTTTTTGAGCTTATATATGAGTCGAAAGGAGAAATCACCGTAAGTAAATTGGCACTACTATCATCATGGAGCAGCAGACAGATGAACCGATATTTCCACAATTGGTTTGGAATTACGTTAAAATCATACCTTAACATCATCCGCTTTTCAAATTCACTGCAACAGCTGAAAAACGGACATCTTTATCCGGAGCTGAATTATGGTGATCAGTCTCACTTTATCCGTGATGTAAAGAAATTTTCCGGAGTAAGGCCAACGCTCTTAAGCAAAAACGAAAATGACCGATTTATCCAATTAAGTCTTATGAAACGAAACTAATTTTGTTTTAGAAAATAAATTGAAATGGATTTAAATCACATCAATCTGGTCGTAAAAAATGTGGAGCAAGCTGTTGCTTTATTTACGAGAGATCTGGGCTTTACATTAACCATAAACCGGAACAACAAAATGGCTGTGCTGGAAAACAACAATAACTTTGCATTGGTTATCTGGGGACAGATCCTTAACAATGAAGAAAACTTACCTGTGTACCCCAAGAATTTTCATATTGGTTTTTACCAACAAGATAAAGAAACTGTTCTTGCACTATTCGGTAAACTTTCGCAAAATGAACAACTTAAATTTGAAAGCGGGCCAAAGAACATCCGGAATACCTTCGGATTTTATTTCTATTTTGAAAACCTGATGATAGAAATCAGTGTAAGTCCGTTTAAAGAAAATGTACCTTAGCTAAAATTGTTTTGGAAAAAAAACAAGTGCTATCAGAATCTGAGGTATTACAGATAAAAGTATTGGTATTGGCATTTGTATTGCAGGCTACCAATACAATAATATGATTCATATGAAAAAACTGATTTTAACAGCTATTTTTCTGTTTGGGCTGACCTCTTGTAATAAATCCGTTAAAACCGCAGAAAACAATATTAAAGAAAAGCGCGAAGCGCCTGGTTCTTATAAAGATAATCACGGATGTATTACCTCAGCAGGACAAACATGGAGCCAACTTCAACAGGATTGTATTCAGGTTTTTAATAAAGGATTTCGGCTGAATCCCATTGAATATAAAAAAGATGAAGCGGTTATCAGTGCCTTTATTCTATTTAATGATGACCAATCCAAACTCGAGCTCTTCTTACCGGAAGATGATGACCAAAACAAAACATTTATTCTGAACAAGGTCAATAACGAGATCTATCAAGATGAACACTATAAATACGATTCCAACAAATCAGTTCTTTATGTGAATGGTATTGAAAAATACAAAGGCAATGTTGAATGATAATATGAGTAAATCAGCTTTGTTTTCTTCCAGCCCATCTTACTTTATTAAGCCAAATTTTTCGTTGATTTTCATCGGAGGTTTTAATGATGCCGATGTAAGTAACTTTTACCGGTTTTATTCCACAAAATTGTAAAACCGATTTTTTGAGCTGATTTACACTTGGCCTTCCAAACATTAACCTGTAATATAAACCCGGTTGATCTAATGTTGTAATAATATGCGCTGTTTTACCTTTCAGGAGTTTGTCCCACCAGACAGAATTTTCTCTGTACTTAAAGGCTCGTCCCGGCAAAAACAACCTGTCAATAAATCCCTTCATAATCGCCGGTAAGCCTCCCCACCACACAGGATGAATCCAAACAAGATGATCTGCCCAAATGATTTTTTCCCAAGCTTCCACAAGATCAGGTTCCAGTTCCATTATTTTCCGATATCCAAACTGAAGATTAGGATTAAAATTTAGCTCCGCAATAATAATTTCCTTTACTTCAGCGCCGGATTCAATAGCTCCTTTTTTATAGGCTTCTGCAATTCCAAAATTAAAAGATGCCTTATTCGGATGACCGTTAATAATCAATATTTTTTTCATGGTTTTCATTATTTGTTTTTAAATATTTCTCCGAAAAAAAATCTCATCAGTGTCTCTTTAGTACATAATCGTAGGTGAAAGCAATACGCTGATCCTGAAGATCCCATTTGGATATTTCATTTTTCACCAGTTCTCCATACTTTTTGCTGATATCCCTTAACGAATTGCCAACTGACTTCCGGAGATATTCGCTATCACTTGATTTATGCTGGCTTATAAGTTCAATAGCCACTTCAGGATGCGCTTTGAAATAAGACCTGCCTGTCCAGATTCTTAGTCCTTCCGTAACCGCACGGCAAACATTGGGATGCTTATCGCCAAGCCAAGTTTTAATTTCAGGGAGTGAATTTTCGTAGCCAGTATCTTTACAGTACTGATCAAATGCTTTTGCAATAATTTCCTGTACCTGCCAGCTTTCATCCGAGCGCGCTGTATCCTTGAGCAACAGAAGTACCGTACTATCTCTGGCAGCAATAAATCCTAAAATAAAAATGGAACAGCATCGGACCTGGTAATAGTCACTCCGAAGCATATCTAAAGCTAATGATTTTGATTCCGATAAACTTTTATGATCAAGTATTTTTTGAGCTTCCACTTCAAATGGCTTGAAGCCATGCTCAACTGATGTCAGTTTCTGTAAAAGATCGTTCATAGACTGCACAATTATTAAACAAATTTAAACAATAATTAAATGAAAAAATACTGTATTGAACAGCTTCAAAAGAGATGAAATTGAATATGTGGATGATAAAAATCATTATAACAAATGCATAAAAGTAATCAATGCCCTTACAACAATATAATTATGATCGGTAAAAAATTAAATGTACAAATGAACCTAAGTATTTTATGATTTGATTTCACTGCCTGATTTTTAATCTCAACATATTGAAATGGAATTATTTTTGCTATAGAAAACAATTAAGCATTTAAACTTGCTAAATAAAAATTGATAAGATGAATAGTAAAAAAATTCTAGTTTGTGACGACGACCAGGGTATTGTTGATGTTTTGGAGGTCATGCTGGAAATGCAGGGATTTATGCCCATTACTGAGATTGACAGCACTAAAGTCATTAAAAAGATACATGAAAATAAACCTGACCTGATATTACTGGATTTATGGATGCCCCTTATTTCGGGTGAACAGATTTTGAGATCAATCCGATCAATCGAAGATCTTAAAGATATACCGGTAATTGTTTTTTCGGCAAGCGTGGAAGGTGATGCCATTGCATTTGAAGCTGGTGCAGACTCATTCATTGCTAAGCCTTTTGATATGAATGAAATTATTTCTAAAATAAATTTACTTCTTGAAAAACACTCTGAAAGTAACCCTTTAATGCAATTATAATATATCGATATGCTAATCATTCTACTGTTTAAACTTATTAATCTAAAAAAACTTTAATTTTGTCAATGATATCATCCAGGTTAAATGGCTTAGCAACAAAGTCATCAGCTCCCGCGTCTTCGGCGATGTCTGAACCATCAACACTTGCAGACAGCACAATAACGGGCAGCCTTTTTATTGATTCGGTATTTCTGATCATTTTGAGCACCTGATCTCCGGATAGCAAGGGCATCCAAAGGTCAAGCAGTAACAAATCAGGTTGAGAAGTCTCAATCTTTTTAAGCAAATTCGTACTGTTAATTTCCGTAACAACATTGAATCCTTCCGCATCAAGAAATATTTCTAATACATCGACGATACCCTGATCGTCGTCACAAACCATAATTGTTTTCATTCTCATTTTAATTAACTTTTCAGTATTGGAAGTGTAAAACTAAACGTAGAACCCTCACCTATTTCACTTTCTACCCACAAAGTTCCGTTGTGGTTTGCAATAATTTCGTGCGAAATATACAATCCGATTCCCAGGCCGGGAAATTTCTTCTGAATATCCCTAACCCTGAAAAAGCGATCAAAAATTTTAGTTTTATCCTGCTCACTGATTCCCATCCCGTAATCACGAACAGAAACTTTGACAAAATTTCCAACTTTGCTAATGTAAACCTCAACCTTATCTGAACCAGGAGAATATTTTATGGCATTTGAGATCAGATTATTCAGCACCTGAGAAATCTGCAGTTCATCTCCCATTATAACAGCATTGGTTTTACCATTTAAAGTTATAGTATGATTGGGTGCAGCTACGGAAAGATTGTCTATTGTTTCAGCAACAGCAGAATCAATATTAAATTCTTCTTTATGCAGTTCTATGTTACCTGATTGTATTTTAGAAGTATCCAACAGATCTGATATCAGATCATTTAGCCGATCTACATACACCGATACCTTATCCAGTGTATTCTCAAATTTTTCACTGCTTTCAGGCGGAACCATACGTTGCAGTATCTGAATAAGGCCTTTTATCGTTGTTAATGGTGTTTTCAGTTCGTGACTGGCAATAGACAGAAAATCATCCTTTCTTCGATCGGTCTCTTTTTTTTCAGTGATGTCTTCAATGGCAATAAGTATTCTGTCTTTATATTGTCCTTCAAATTCGATTCGATATGCATTAAGAAGCATAATTTTTTTTCCTATATGCGGAAATACGTGTTCAACTTCATAATCGATGACAGGGTTATTGGTAGGAAGGATATTTGTAAGCAACTCTTTCAAGGTTTCAATATCCCACTGATGATTTCCCAATTCAAATAAAAGCTTGCCTACAGTTTCCTCTTTTGAAACCTTGAAAGAATTCAGGAAATGATTGTTTGCGCTAAGTACCTTATAATTAGAATCCAAAACCAGCAGACTCTCTCTCACCGTCTGAATGATACTTGAAAGAAATGCCTCACTCTCTACAAGCTCTTTTGTTCGTTCCAGTATTTTTTTTTCAATTGATGATTTTTCTTCTCTGAGTTCGTACTCTGCTTTTTTTCTGCTGGTCACATCATTCTGTACTCCAATGAAATGAGTGATTTCGCCTTTTTCATTTTTTACCGGTGAAATATACAGTTCGTTCCAGAACAATTTGCCGTTTTTCTTATAATTTCTGATTTCCACACGGCAATCTTTTTCCTCTTCAATGCAGTTTTTAATAATAAACCGCTCATCCTGTGAACGATCCTGAGCCTGTAAGAAACGGCAATTATGACCTATAATCTGATCATGATCATAGCCTGTTATGTTTTCAAATGCTTTATTACAATAAATAATCGGATTATCTTGCTGAGTATTGTCAGTGATAATAATACCCGAATTGGCCGAATCCAGTGCCTGGATATATATATTTAATAAATCGCTCATATAATTATTTTCAAGCTTTAAGTAAAATTTATTTTCACTCTTTATCCTGCAAATGCTGATAAACTATATTTACAAAATCTACTTTTATTTACACAAATTGTATGCCCGTTAATTATTAAAAAAAATAAAAATGCAGGAATTTTAAGATTTAATGCAAATTAGCTTTACAGAATTGATAACAAAATATACTTCTTCATAATCTAAATCTATAAGAGTAAATATCATTTAGCTTTGGTTTTCATATATTTGTCTGATTATATTGGCATGAAGAAATATCCATTGCATTTTAAAGCTCAGATTAATTATTTTCCTACAGAAAAAGGAGGTCTTATTACTCCTGTTTCTACAGGATACCGCTCTGAAATCAAATTTCCTTTTGAATTAAAATCTTTTATCGCAGTACAGAATTTTGAAGATAGAGATTTAATTTTTCCGGGAGACTTAGCATTAGTTCATATTACTTTACTTAATGCTGAACCATTCCTTGAAAATTTGTACGAGGGCATGGATTTTCAGCTGCATGATAATTCAGGAATCATTGCAGACGGGATTGTTACAGAAGTGTATTAAAGATTAAAAACTTTATTGGATACCTGTTTATTTGTGATACAAAATTATAAACTTCAATATAACAAAACCTCCTTATCTCTAAGGAGGTTAAAAAAAAGTAAATTTATAAATGAGTGGTTTTGGTTGCTACCACATTAACAATAAAAATGCCAAAAGCTGAGATTTTTCTTGTTATTCAAAATTCCATGAACTACTGGCATAATCATTTAATAAGAAATTTAAACAAAAAAGTCCCGCATTAGCAGGACTTTAATTTTCTATATTTAAATTTATTTTATCTCTACAGGAACTGAGATTTTATCCCAATCTACTGTAAATCCGTTTTTGTTGATTTTATACACCAAAGCTTCCTGTTTTGTCTGTAAAGCTTTTGTTTTAATATCAACACGTAATGCATCCTGTGCTTCTTTGTAATCATAAGAACCCCACTGTTTAGCTTCTTTGTTAAAAATTGCAGTCCAGGTTCCGCTTTCTTTAGGAATCAGGAAAAAGCTGTATTTCCCTGCAGGAAGTTTTTTGCCCTGAATGGTAATTTCCTTGTCGGTTTCGAAAGTTGTGGCTTCATTGGCTCCCGCACGCCAAACTTTATTATAAGGTACCAACTCACCCCAAACTTTACGCTCCTTTACAGACGGACTGCTGTATGCGATAGTGATGTTGGCATCTTTAATTTTTCCTGTAGCTGTCATAGGCGGGCTTGCCGGCTTTTTAGTTTCCTGTGCAAATGCATTCACTGAGATAGTCATGGCAGCAACAATCATGGTTGTTGATTTGAAGATTGTATTCATATTATGTAATCTGTTCTTTAAGGTTTATCTTTTACGAAGTTAATTCTTTTGGCTTATAAAACAATGATCCGATGGCTGAAAATATAATCACTGCCGCAGCTCCAATCACATTAAGCCATAGGAATGAAACGATATCAAACTGATATACGCCAATAACAGTGATCTCCGCCAAAATTGCAGAAACAAAAACATTCCGGCCATCGATTTTTTTATAATAAAAAGCTACCAGAAAAATTCCGAGTATCGGTCCGTAAAAAAGAGAGCCCAGCACATTCACCGCTTCTATTAACGAACCCATCTGCGTGGCAAACATCGCAACACCGATGGAGAAAATTCCCCAAGCTAAGGTGTGCAGACGGCTGTATTTCAATTCTGTGATATCATCGGGAATTTCTTTTTTAAAGATTAAATGAACATCCTTTAAAGAACATGCTGCCAAAGAATTCAGCGCTGCGGAAATAGAACCCCAGCTGGCCAGAAAAATGACTGCAAACAGCAAACCGATCATTCCGGCAGGTAGTGTATTTTTCACGAAATAAAGGAAAATGTAGTTGGTATCTGTTTTCTCAGCATTGGCATCAGCATTATTGATGGCCTCTTCTACCCTTCCATGAAGCGACTTTATGTCATTTTGCGTGGTTTTAAAATTCAGAAGGGCTTGATTAAGTTCAGGCGAATTAGTTTTTTTCAGTTTTAAAATTTCCTTCGACTCTGCATTAAATTTTAGCTGAAGATTCTTATGTTCCTTTTCGAATCCGGCAGTCTGCGCAGGTTGTGTCACCCTTAAAGTCTCATAAGATCTTTCGTTAAAATAAATCGGAGCCGGCTTCAGAGAGAAAAAGGCAAAAAGCAAAGCGCCTATCAGGAGAATTGCAAACTGCATCGGAATTTTAACCAGACCGTTCAGCAACAAACCCATTTTGGCGTTGGTATTATCTTTCGCCGTGATGTATCTACCAACCTGACTTTGATCTGTTCCGAAATAGGAAAGTGCAAGGAAAAATCCGCCAATCAATCCACTCCAGATATTGTACTTATCTTTCCAGTCGAATTCTGTGGTGATGACATTCAGTTTTCCTGATTTACCGGCAAGATAAAGCGCATCATTAAACCCAATCCCATTGGGCATATTTTCGATCAGAAGATAACCTGCAAAAGCCATTGTTCCCAAAATGATCAGAAACTGTAATTTCTGTGTGTGAGCAATTGCTTTGGCACCGCCAATGTAGGTATAAATCAACAAAATCCCACCCGTCAAAACATTTGTCAAATAAATATTCCAGTTTAATACAGTTGATAAAATGATACTCGGCGCATAAATACTGATTCCGGTTGATAAACCTCTGGAAAAAAGGAAAAGCAATGAGGTGAGTACTCTTGTTTTTTTATCGAAGCGATTCTCTAAATACTCATAGGCCGTATACACATTCAACCGTTGAAAGATCGGAATGAAAGTAATACAGATGACAATCATCGCCAAAGGCAAACCAAAGTAATACTGCACGAAACGCATTCCGTCGGTATACGCCTGACCGGGTGCCGAGAGAAACGTAATCGCACTGGCCTGAGTCGCCATAATACCTATTAACACAATGTACCACGGCATTTTATTGTCAGCCTTAAGATAAGATTCATTGCTTTTCTGGCCACGGCCGATGAAAACACCGTAAACTACCACGGCAACCAGCGTAAATATAAGAACTGTCCAATCTATTATGCTCATTGCCAAAATTTAGTGAAAAAATAATAAAATGCGATTTGCACTGCCAAAGCAATCGCTAGAAGGCTGTACCAGAAATTCCAGTTTTTCTGTGGTTTACTCATCAGTTTTTCTGTGCAGATAAGAAGTTTAAAAATAAACGGGCTGCCCCAACATTTCCTACAGGCAACTGTCTGAAAAATGCCAAAGGAGTATAAATAAAATTGCCCTTTCCATATTTGGCATATAAAGTGGAACCTTGAAGAGGCTCCTCACCAGTGTCGTGCATTTCAAAAAGCGGTTCATAGGTGTCATCCCATTTATCGGGAAAATACGCGCCACGCTCCTGAACCCAGCCGTTAAAATCATTGGCAGTGATTTTATTGGGAAAATTCAGCAGTTTGTGATTGGGGTTTAAAAATTTCACCTCAGCATTTTCTTCGGTAACACGCTTATTGGCAATGGTAAAATTATATATTCCCAACTGATTAACGGTTATATCCTGATTGGTGTTGTACTGCATTATCAGATTACCGCTAGCTTTTACATAAGACCATAAAAACGGCATCCATCGGCCCAGTTTTTTCTCGGTATTATTGGCTCGAACTCCAAATACGATAGCATCATACTGAGAAAGTTTATTTTGATTTCCGCCAGATTCATCTAAATTGCCATAAAAATCTTCGTCTTTCAGCACATCTACCTGAATTCCTGCAATGCGTAAAAACTCAGGAATGAAATCTCCTGCACCTTGTACATAACCTACCTTTTTAACCTTAGACTGAATATCGCCTTTCATCAAAGTTACAGTGGCAGCCGTAAAATATTGTAAAGAAGGCAAATGAGGATACTGAATTAATACTTGCTTTTTATTATACGTAATTCCATCTGCAACAAAATTGGCATCCAATTGCAACTGATTTGATTTTATTGAAGTAAGCTTGGTTTTTGGAATGACATAATCAACGGTAACATCTTTTCCATTGATTGATTTTAAATCACCACCGCCTACTCTTTCTCCGTTAAACAAAAGATTCACTTTTCCATTATTAAACTGTTTATTTGAATTAACCTTAAAGTTTAAACTCAAATGTAAATCTTCATTTTCTTTAACTAAATAAAGTGGTTGTGTAAATTTCAGTTCCAGTGCAGGAACGATGCGCAGAGCTTCAACCACATCACCACGAACGGGGTCTAATTTCTTGAAAGATAAAGGAAGCTTAACCTGAAAATTTTCCGAATCGATTTTTAAACCAAGCAAAACATTTAAAGGAGATTCAGTCTCAGGCAAACCGACTAAAGTATCATTTGGAACAGAAAAAGTTGCTGCATTTACGGGAGGTTTTACCAACCAATAAGGTTCTGTAAGTGCTGCATCTGAAGGAATCTGAATATCGTGCGCAATGCTGATCAAAGAATCCTTAGACAGATTACGATTCAGTTTTTCAGCTTTATCCAGCCACTTAACATTTTCTAAGACAACGGGAATCTCAGCGCGTGAAATTACATTTAATTTAAAGCTATGATTTTCTCCGGCAACTGCTTCAGCCTTACTGGTCACGACCTCGCCCATAAATCCCGCACAGCTCAAAATAATGTGATCCAAAGATTTCAGTTTATCCTTTTTAAGATCTGAATTTTTTACAGCCATGATCTTTTTCCGTAAATCCAGCAGTGCAGGTAAACTTTTTTCAGGATGATTGCCATTAAAAGTGGAAATAATCTGATCTAATGCCCGGTCAATTTCCGGACTTCCCTCTGATGTCCAGCTTTTACTGATGCCATCAAAGAACGTTTTTTTTGCAGCTTCTCCATCAACATGTGAAAAATATTCTGTTTTGATGCCTGCAACAGACTGCGTTCCGGCACCTTGGCTTTTATGTAAACTTCTGCTCAGACCGGCAAGCTCGCCATAGCCGACTCCAAGCTGAGGATCGTATTGTCCGACGGTTATTTTCAGTTGGTTTTCTGCAGTTGTATTCACAGCGCCAAAGCGGAACGTGTTCCAGAGAATTCTTTTAGGTTGCCATACATTCACATATTTAAGCTGATCGGGAAAAACTTTTTTGTCACCAGCAAGCTTAAAAGCCTTTTCAGCAAGCACAGCCGAAGCAGCGTGCTGTCCATGACCTGCCGCAGCATTGGGCGGAAAACGACAGATAATCACATCAGGACGAAATTGGCGAATAACCCAGACAACATCTGCTGTGATGGCGTTTTCATCCCACTGTTTAAAGGTATCGGTCGTATTTTTAGAAAACCCAAAATCGATGGCACGCGTGAAAAACTGTTTCGCTCCGTCCAGTTTCCTTGCCTCTAAAAGCTCGTGCGTTCTGATCAGTCCCAAAGCTGCCCCCTGCTCTGTCCCCAACAAATTCTGACCGCCATCACCTCTTGTTAAAGACAAATAACCCGTTTCTATATTCTGTCCATTGATTAACCAGGATAACAACCCTGTATTTTCATCGTCGGGATGAGCGGCGATGTATAGAACTTTAGGTAAGTTTTTCAAGGTTTTTAGATCACGGTAAATTTCTGATGATTTTGAAGGTCGAACCTGTTGCGCTGAACAGATAGCCATACCGAAGCTAAGAATAAAGACAGTAAATACTTTTTTGAACATTGAGATTCGCTTTACAGGACAAATATAGTAAATCGTTTTTCTTTCAAACGTAGCTGATGATTAATTAGACTCTGAATTCAAAAAATTAGATAAACATTACTGCTTATTATAATTGTAAATTAGAATTTCAAATTCAGTTTATTCAGCTGTCAAATGATGTTCATATTCATCCGGATTGGCGATTCCTGCTTCTACAATATTACTTTTGGTTTCAGTCTTAGTTTCCAATAAATTCCATTTTTCATCGTAGGTTGTAATTGTAACCGAACCTTTATCGAATACTTTTTTCATCACAATTATTCCATAATTATAAAGTTCGTTTGTTCCTTGTAAAATATTCGCTGGGAATGACTTACAATTCGTTATTTTTTTTGAAAATGAATTTAAAAAATCATTCTTTTATTTTGTTAAAAATTATTTTTACTTCTGCCTGTTTTCCATCTGATGGTATCAAAAAGATAAGTTGGCCATTTTTTACTCTCAGTTCACAATAATTATTTATTCCTTCAGGTGGAATTAACAACATATTCCCTCTCTGGAAAGCCTTTAATTTCAAAGGTGGAGCTTCGCCCGAGCCAATATCAATCACGGTTGCGTAATTTTTACCAGATTCGAATTCTATCTTGATTGTATTCGTTTGATATTCGGTTTCTTTTTGCCAGACTCCTTCGAATTCTTTTTTGAAACTACCTGTAAAATATTCTTTCTCAGAAATTGTATCTGATGTTTTCTTAACATTTCCATCGTGTTTGTCCGCTTTTTCACAAGAAAACAAAAGAAAAGAGGAGCAAAAAATCAATACATATTTTTTCATCTTTTTGTAATTTAATTTCGTTTTATTTCCATTTCTCAATCCACTTCTTTTCCCCGTCAGTAAGGATTTCCGTTTCCGGTTTATAAGCAGGATTAGGAATGTACCACTCCATTTTTTTGTAAAACTGACTTAATTCCGGATTCTGAAAAATATAACCGCGTCTCGCAAATGGTAAATTCTTGAGTATTTTTCTTTCCAGATCATTTTTAGGTTCCGCAATATTTTCTTGCTGATAATAAGAGAACGGAATGTATTCCAAATCCTGAATTCCCAAATAGTTTTGAGCATACAAAAACAAATCACCATTGATTTTGAAATTCTTCTTCCGGAAAACAATGTTGCCTTTTTGTAAATGAAATTTCAAAGCATCACTTTCGATAAAAGAATTTTTAATTCCTTTGATATCTTCGGTTTTTCCGATGCCGTTAATCTGCCATTCATTAGAATTTTTGAAGAACGTTTTGTTGATAGAAAATGTTTCAAACTCGCCAACATCAATAATCAATGTAAAATCATCAATCTGTTTATTCGCCCAACGATTGGCCGCGGTCAAAACATATTCAAATTCATAGTTGTAATCTATCGAACCAGAAACGTCATAATTGTAAGTATGCTTGATGATGTTGAGTCCTTTTTTGAAATTGGCTTCAAAATGATAAACGTAAAAGAAATCGACATTATTTCCGCTTTTGTTACCATTGAATTTGGCTAAATCCAAAGACTTTATCTTCCCATTTTTATTGTATAACGAGTCGGCAACGTAAGAAACATTATATTTCAAAACCGAATTATTGAGCTCCACTTTAAAATCTCTCATATACGGATGTTGCCCGTTTTTTGGAGCACCTTCTACATCTCCTTCCGGCGAAAAAGCTTCAAAACCAACTGTTATTTTTTTGTCTTCTTTTGGATTGAAAAACTCATAATAAACTGTAACTTCAATCACTTGATTTCGCACTTTTTTCAGAGTTAAAATTTCCTTTTTGACCGTAATATAGGTTTCATTGATTGGAATCAACTGATTGCCTTTCGCGAAAAATGCGCCGTCATTTGCAAAAGCCGAAACGCTTGTTAATATTAATACTATTTGAAGTAAAAACCTAGTCATCATTTTTTGTTTTAATTCAATTATCAATTCAATTTTTAAAAAGGTATCTCAACTTGTCTTCCCTTATAAACGTCGTTTTCGATTTTGAATAATGCGACATAAGAACCCGCTCCGTCGGAATTGGACAAATGGATGTATATCGAATTATTTACTTTGTCATAATAACATTCGGTGTAACCATTGTTGGGATTGAAAAGGTCTTCGATATCTTTCTTGGGGATTTCGATTTTCTGATTTCCTATTTTCACAGTAATAGACTGGTAATAACTTTTAGGAATTGTTCCGTCTGTTCCCCACATTTCGCGGCCTTTGTATTTTGTGATTGGAAAATCTGTCTCAGAAAAGTATTTTTTGTTGGATTCATAATCAAAATCACCCGTTTTGATATTGATATCGATATCGTTTAAATGAAAAACCGCCTTGTTATCGTGAGTATCTACAGAAGGTATTTTCTCAAGATCTTTGATATATTTGATCCTTGAACGATGTATATAACCGGATTTTCTATTGTTATCAAAGCTAATATTCAACCAATCTGTGTCTAAATCTTCAAAAATAAAAACTGCTTCTCCCGATTTTATCTTTCCGATGATTTTGCTGTTCGCCGACTCTTTTTCTCTCACATTCACGTAACCGTCTTTATCGACAATCACAGCAAAATTGCAAAATGACGTTACATCATCTTCTTCAGAAATTGGCTTTGTTTCTGTAATTTTTTGAGGTTCTTTTTTTCCAATTGTCTTCTGCTTTTCTTCTATGCAGGATTGCAAAGTGAAAATTATAATTAATAATAAAAACTTCTTCATTTCAATCATTTAAAATTCTATTTCCACCATTTCTCATTCTCTTTCTTCTTTCCCAGATTGGTATTCAACTCCGTTTCGCCGTACATTGAAAGGATATAATATTTCCAGCCTTTGTCAAAATATTTTGGATCCGGCGAAAATTCTCCCGCTCCAATATCCAAATCACCACTTTCCGGAATTCTGTAATCGCCCCAGTTGCATTTTTTTGAAACGCCTGTTTTATAGCTTGTCCATTTTCCTTTAAACTCATTATTACTAAAACCATCCGTATCATAAGCCAAAGAATTATACTTGAGTTTATTTTTATCAATGATGTATCCCACAGTCATTGTACCTTTGATAGAACCTGTGGAAGTCATTTTCCGGTCTTCATAAAAATTGATTTCGCAAGTGGCGAAACCTTGAAGATGATTTGGGAAATCAGCATCTTTTCCAACGGTGGCACTTTTGATCGTCAACGTTCCCTGAAAAGGTCGAATTGTTTCTTTCACCTTAGTTTTTCCCTGAACAAGATATTCGTAAGGATTGTCATTACTCTTAATCACTGAAATAAAATGGATATAAAATCTCTGATAATCGTTCCCAATAAAACCAATCGGTTCGGGTTTTTTCAAAGTTTCATTATCATCAGTAATTATAGTTTCAGCCGTAAGAATCCCGGAAATATCATAGTTCTTAATATCGTTGTAAAAATCATTACTCTTGTTTTGAGCAAAATTTTTACTCAAACAAAACATTAACAACAAAATAAAAAAATTGATTTTCATAGCATAATTTTTAGTTTAACTAATGAGTTTTAATGGCTTTAACTTTCCCTGTTTTCTTGTTAAAAGTAACTTTGTAATTAGGTCCGCCATAAAACAAAACAAGGCTTAAAGTATTATCTGCTTCACTATCAAATCGGATGTCTTTCGCCACACTAACCCTCAAATTTCCGTCATTTTTAAAAATATCGTGATCTGTAGAATGGATAATTTGCTGTTCAAAAATTCCTTTTTTCTCAATGATTTCCAGCCAAGGACGCGTCATCACGCTGTAACCAACAATCTGAGCTCTATAATTTTGATTCAGATCTTTCTGCATTCTGGAACCGAAAGGTGTCATTGCAAAAAATATGGTGTAAAACGGCAGCATCATCGGTAAAATACTCAGGATCAATGCCACGATCAATGTTCCTAATAATAATTTCGCCAATAGTTTTTTCCAAAACAGAACGATCACTGCAAAACTTGTTAAGATCCAAAGCCAAAACAAAATAACATCGCTGTAATAACCTGCAAAACTGATTTTCCAGAAATAATACAGCACACCATCTGACACCAAAAGTATCGAGAGAACTAGATATATTTTTAGTATTATTTTTTTCATCGGTTTAATTAAATTTTGTGTTTGTACATTTAGATTTTACTCCAAATAAACAAAATCTCCCGAACTCACTTTTCCAAAAATCTCATTTTGAAATTCTTTTTTGATGATAAATAAATACGCTTTGTAATGGGGATTTTTGTCTCCGCCAATCTTCAAAGTGCTTTTTTCATCATCAAAAACTAAGTTATACTTTATGATTCTGTCTTTCAGTTGCCAAGTGTAGATGTCAAAATTTTGTCCAACAAATTCGCCTTTGGTTTTCTTTGAGTTTCCGTATTTTTTGTTGAGTTTAGAAACAAAATTTTCCGTTTTATCTTTATTGGTTTCTCCGGCAACTGCATTGATGAGCATTAATTTCCCATCCATATTCGTTACAAAATTAATCGCATTGAACTCAAAATCATCAAAATTGGCAAGAACATCACGAGTAGAAAAACTACGTTGTCTATATTCAACTCTTACAGGTTTTTCGCTTCCGATAAATTCACCGTCAGAAATAGTATCAACCTCAATCATTTCAGATTTCACCTGATAATATCCACTATACTCTTTGCTTTTGGTATTTTCGGAAAGAAGGGTTGAAATATTGGTGTTGAAATCGAAATTTTCCAATTGTAAAGCTCCATCAGCAAGTGATTTTGCTCCAGATTTTTCTTGTCCGTTGCAGGAAAGAACAAATGGTAAAATAATAAATATTGATAGTATTCTTTTCATTGTATTAAGCTAATGATTCTCGTTTTAATAATATTATTTTTTCAAATATAAGTTGAGCGAATTACAATTCGTTATATTTTAAACAATTTAAATATAAAATCATTCCTAAGTAAGATATATACTACGTATTATTGTTTTTCCATTCTTCCATCTTCATAAAAAGTATATGCTTCTCCTGGTGTTGCATATGTGTTTCCTTTATCTGTATATGTGTTTCCTGCCACTACAAGTGTTACTTTTCCATTTTTCAGTTTATCAGGATAACCAAATATTGCATCTTTTATCACTTTTTGATTAAAGTCCATAATTCCCCATCTTGTAGAAACTGAACCTTCTTGGTTGGTTGGAAAAGTTTTTTCAAACATTACTAAATTTTTTCCCATTAAAGACAAATTATAATACTGCGCAGGAATTACAACTTCTCCCTTTCTATTAATATACCCTTTTTTTCCGTTTTTAGAAACCTTTATGATTCCTAATTCAGTTTCCAAAGAATCCATATCTTTACCCAGATAAATGAAATCAAATTGAGGCTTTGAAATTTCAACACCTTCTTTATTGACTAAGCCATATTTATTTTGAGAATTGCCTACTTGAAAAATATCATTCTGTAATGAATCTATTGTAACACTACTGTAAATAGGTTGAGCAATTACATTTCCTTTTTTATTGATTAAACCAACTCCAAGAATCTCTCCTTCTTGATCCAATTTGTAGAAAGTAGCATAAAGTCTTTTATCAAAACTGATACGATTATCAAAAGCTGGGTCAGGATTTTCCCAAATATCTTCCTCAGCATTATAATGACCTTTCAATTGTACAATTTTGTTTTCTTCGGAATTCCGCTCAACCGATTTTTCGATTTTCAAATTTTCTTTCTTATCATTTTGGCAACCCAACATTGCTAACAGTAATAAGAAAAATATATTCCTGATTGATTTCATAAAATTATAATTAATGTTTAAATCATTCTGCCCCATTGCCATACCAAAAGATTTTGTCTCTTAGAAAAGGAAAAGTCCAATCTTCCACATAGATATTTTCGAGCTCTTCTGCCCAGCCGTTTTCATTGGATGTCTTTCCATTTTCTTTTCTCGTCACAATGAATTTTCCTGTGATGAAATTAAAAGATTTTGTGATGAATTTTGACGCTTTCTGATAAGATAATTCGTAGCCAATCACTTGGATTTTACGATTCTGATTATTAAATCTGTATTTAATTTTTTCAGTTAAATTTTTCTTTTCGCCCGATATTGCGGGAATTGTTTCTTGCTCGGCATATTCTATGGTTACTGTGCAGACTTTTTTGTTGTCAACATTAAAAAATGTGTAATAATAGGACTCATTGTTATTATACAAAACACTGTTATTGAGCAGATTGATTTCAACATCTTTCTTTTCCGATGATAAAGAAACCGAAAGCACACTCTGCACAATATCATCATTATTTTTTATAATGTTGAAATCCTCATCGATATCGTCATCATCAAATTTGGCATACAAACTTCCAGTAAGTTCTCTCACTTCTTCTTTGGTCCATTCTTTTTCAGTTTTCTCCTGATGTGATTTCTCAATCGTTTTTTCAGTCTTATTTTCACAAGATTGAATAATCAGAATTAATATTAAAATTGTAAGTAAATTATTCATTTTAAATGAAATATTTGTTCAAACATAAAACTCTCGCTTGATATAAATTAGAACCATTTACAATCCGTTTGAGACAATTTATGATTCGTAGTAAATAGAAAACTTAGGATATACTTTGTATTTTGTCGATTTTCCAATGACCATCTTCCTTTTTGAGTGTATATTGGTAAGTCATTCCACAAATATCCAGGTGAAATTTCACAAATCTGGTGAAATCATTTTCAGAAATAGAACTGAATTCAACCTTATCAATATTCTTTAAATCAGATTCATAATCGTCCTGGGTCATAAAGAAATAATCATAATCAAATCCGAAAGACGGACCGTCATTTTCTGGATCTTGTTTGAAATGCTCATCGCCTTCAACATATTTCTGACGATATTGATTAAGAAAATTCTGAGTAAATAATTTCGAATCTGAAAGGAATTTCACCTCCTTATCCACTTGTTTGAAATCAACATAATAGTTTTCCGCATCTTCATTTTCTGAAAGAATGCCACCTTTGATGCTTTGAAATTTATAAAGCATATTCTGATTGGTTTTGTACCAATTCAAAAAATTCTTTACGGTCTGGATGCCTGAATTATTCTTTATTACCGATGTTTCTCTTTTATTTTCTGATTGGCGAGTTGTTTTTCAACGGTATTCTTTTCGCAGGATTGTGTTGCAAAAAGCAGGCATAATAAAAGAGTTGTTGTTATTAGTTTTTTCATTATTGTGTTTTTGATTTTCTTAATTAATTATCAGAACATTAAGTATTACCGTTGTTTTATCATTTTCAATAGCTCTAAGGCTTCCTTTTCTTCAACATTTCATAAATAATCTTTTTCTTACTGCAAATTCATCTTCTATTATGCTTATTTTTAATCATTTGTTGTTTTTTGTAAAAATATTGATTTACAAAATGATTTTGCTCAATTATTTTTATAAAATCAAAAATATTTTCTTGTTCTGTAGAGCCTAACAGATAATTACCTTTAAATTTAAGGATCTATTAATCAAAATTTATGGTAATTGGTGGGCCTAGTTGCTCCGCTTAAAAAAAATTAAAGTCTTTTAATTTTTATTGAATGCACTTTAAGACCTTCTAAATATTATTTATATCTACTACTATATTATTTTCGTGCAGTTCTGTTAAGTCCATATCTAACAATAGCAACAATCCTTTAAGTTGTTGCCATTTAGTGTTTATTTTAAAATTCTATTTCTTCATTTCTGCAATCGCACTTTGAATCCCGCCACCTGCAACCTCAAAGAAAGACGGGCCAGCCAGCAGATATATTTTTTTCAATCTCTTAGTTTTGGAAAGATGATGTTCTTTCAAATATGTTTCAGACCGGTTTGCATTCACAATGCCTTTCACTACGTTTCCTGCTACCAAAGCTGTTGGAGAATCAATTCCGGCGTCTTTTAAATCGCTTGCAAAAGCAAAATTACTGACGCCTAATCTCATCGCTTCACGAGCCGCAACTTCCCCTACTGAAGTCATTAGTTCCGGAGTGAAATTATTGCGATCACCTAAACCAATTAATAACAGTTTTTTTGCTGACATAGAACCTGCCGGAGGCGTAATCAATATTGTTTCCAAAGAATGACCGTTAAATAAACCTGTCTGTCTGATTTTTGTAAATTCACCTTTTAGCGCTTCGTCAAGATGTACCAATCCGTTAAGGTTCGCTGGTAACGCCTGAGCACTGTGGATATCGTTATCCGTATATTCGAAAACACAGACAACCTGTAACTGAGCATCTGCAGAAGAAGGTCCCTGAACCAACCCAATCATAGAAATTCCATCAACAGAACCCCAGTTTTTTGATGTTCCCACTTTTGCCTGAGTTGCAGAAGAATTGGCTGTTGCAGTTTGAGAAAAAGTTAAAGTGGAGAAAACCAATCCCGCAATTAATAATGATTTGCTTAAGGTATTTTTTAGTGTATTTTTCATATTTTTTTGTTTATAGCTATTGGCTGATTGTTATTTTGTTAATTTATTTTTGTTTAATGTTTATCAAAGGTAGCTGTAGAGTTGGATTCTGACATTGATGTGAGATAATTATTATAATTCATTTTTAAAATGAGCACATCTCAAATTCTCAAATCGATTTATTAAAATTTAAATACAAATCTAGAATTAATAAAAAGTCCGTTTTTGTCATTTTCGATAATATCATCTACGAACTCACCGGTTTTGAAATATTGAATTCCTGTATTGAAAGTGAAAAATTTGTTGATTTTATAATTAAAGCTTCCTAAAAAGGCTGTCCCAATGTATCTTTTTTTAGAATTCATTGAAGTCAGATTCAGAGAACCACTTGGTCTGTAAACACCGTCCTGTAAAGAGTATCTCCAGTTGAAAACCACATCCGCCTGAATAGTCATTTTGCTATTCAAATCCACCGTTGCATAAGGATGAATGTCAATCAAATTTACAGGTCCGATTTGCGGATTGAATCCAAAGTAACCACCTTTCGGATAAAGCGGGTTGAAAGTTCCTAATTTTCTGTCACTTTTATTTTTGTCTCCCGAAATATAATCGTTGCGAAAATTAATGGTTGGTTTTCCTTTCACATTTTCGAATAGATATCCGATATCTGCAGAGGCTGTCCACGCACTTATTTTACTATTATTGAAGTTTCCAAACTGATAAGCGCCTTCAATATTGTAAATAAAACCGCCTCCGTATCTGTAAAATCTTCCGCCTAAAGTATGTCTTGTCTCATCTCCTATTCCGTCTTCAAAACGTGATTCTTTTCTGTGAATTCCCAGATAATAAAATTCTAAATTCCCACTTTTCGGAAGAATCAAAGTATTGTAACTTCCCCAAAGATTAATTGATTTAGAAAATTTATTGTCAAACGCTCCCGTATTGATTTCGCTTGCCATCATCATAAACGCGTCCGATTTGAAATTCCCTCGTTGATACATCAGTTTCAGTCCATCAAAATAAAGTCTCAAGTTGGGACCTTCTCTTACAGAAATCAATCTTCCGCTTCCATAATCTAGCTCTTGTCTTCCGGCACGAACGGTCAGTTTTTCTTTTTCATTTTTCACCGCATCGATATCAACAAAAAGATTCTGAACATTCAGATGGTCTTCATCAATCGGCCTTGGTCCATTCTTTCTTCCGTTTTCCCATGCACTTCTCAGCTGTCCGAAAACTCTCACTCTTGAACCTAGATGCAAATCCGCATGAACCGTATATCTCTGGATAAAAAACGGATTGCTTCCGATTCCCAATCTTCCCCAGTCTTCATTATTAAATTCTACAAACTCTGCTCTCGCTTCTCCGCCTAAGGATAAATATTTATCATTGCTTTTTTCGGAAAATGGAATATATTTTAATGAATTATAAAATGTTTTTGTTGAATCCTGATAAGTTGCATAATTTTCATCAAACCTCATCAGTTTAAATTGTGCGGAGATATTTGCCGAAAGAAAAATCTGAGCGATAAATAATAGTAGAATTAACTTTTTCATTGATTTAGGTTTGAGTTTTTCGAATATTTCGTATTGTTTGAAAATTTTAAAACAAAGATTTATTGTGAAACAGAAGAATTAAGAGAGCAAAGAAGAATCAATTTCATTGATTTTAAAAAGCTTGCTTCATAAGCGACTTTGTCGCCAATCTTTGCCTTCTTATCTAATGTGTTCTTCATTAAAACTTTGCGTTTAGTATTTTCATTAATGATTATTTTGTCTGATATCCTCCGTAGTATTTTACAGGAGACCATTCAGGAAGTACAGGAAGCGAAGTTGGAGCAACATCTTTATAAGTTTCGTCACCATACACCACTTTTCCGTCAACAACTGTTAGTTTTGAAGTGATATCTTTAATTTCTTCTTCATTAATATTAAAATAATCTCTATCTAAAATCGTAAGGTCTGCGAAATATCCTTTTTTGATTTTTCCTTTTTCATAATCCTTTATCAATTCATATCCTCCAAAAGTGGAAAGCGACAACGCTGTTTTTCTGTCCAAAACATTTTCTTTTGCCATAACCTGAGTTCCACCCAAAGTTTTACCTGAAGTTATCCAGTATAAAGCAACCCAAGGATTATAACTTGCGACTCTCGTTCCGTCAGTTCCCAATCCGACAGGAATTCCCATTTCCAGCATTTTCTTTACCGGTGGAGAGGCCAAAGCTGCTTTTTTTCCATAACGGTGGATGAAACTTTCGCCTTGGTAAGCCATTCTGTGTTGCACTGCAATCCCACCGTTTAAAGCTTTGATGCGTTTCATATTTTCTTCAGAAACCGTTTCTGCGTGGTCGAAAAACCAAACCAGTCCGTTCAAAAATGTTTCTTTATCTACTTCCTCAATTACATTTAAAAATCTTGTGATGCTTTCATTATACGTTGCGTGGATTCTGAAAGGCCATCTTTTTTTAACCAAAAGACTCACGACTTCTTTCATATTTTTCTCCATCGTTACAGGTAATTCGGGTCTTGGGAAAAGGAAATTTTCAAAATCAGCACCATCTGAAACCAGATTTTCGCCGCCACCTTCTACGTGATAATCAATTCCGTTGTGGTCGTTATGCCCGTGGTCATCGATGTCTACCATTCCTGTCCATTTGGTGTAATCTGCTAATTCAGAACCTTTTTTCTGGGCAAACAAATAATAAGGTAATCGAACCGTAATTTTTCCCTGCTTATTCAAAGTATCCGTTGTTCCGTAATCGTCAGGGAAATTCTGGAAACCGCCACCTGCATCCATCACAGCTGTCACACCAAGACGATTAAGCTCAGTCATATATTGAAGCGTTGAATTCTCTTTTTCAGCCTCAGACAATTCTGGTAATTTAGCCAAAGTTGAATACAGGATAAATGCATTCGGTTCTGCAACCAATAAACCGGTCGGTTCGCCATTGTTGTCTTTTTCGATTAAACCCTGAGTCGGGTTTGGCGTGTCGCCATTGATCTTTAATTCTTTTAAACCTGCTTTATTCAGCCAGGCTTTTCCGTACAGATACATTACGAAAGCCGGAACGTCACCTGTCGCTTCGTTGATTTCTGCCAAAGTAGGCAGTCTTTTTTCTTCAAACTGATATTCGTTCCAACCACCTATTACTCTTACCCATTGACCTTTCGGCGTTCTCTGAGCCTGCTCTTTCAGCATTTCCAAAGCTCTTTTCAACGTTTTTACACCGTCCCAACGAAGCTCTGTATTGTAAAATCTTCCGCCACGAATCACGTGCAAATGACTGTCAAATAATCCTGGAATCACTCTGTTGCCTTTAGCATCGATGATTTTTGTTTTTGAATCTTTTAGTTTCAACATCTGAGCAGTTGTTCCGGTTTGGAAAATTTTGTTATCCTTAATTGCAACCGCCTGAACCTCCGGATTTTTGTCATCCATTGTTGTTATTTTTCCGTTAGTTACAATTAAATCTGCTTTTTGTGCATTGAATAATCCTGCACTTAAGGCGATTGAGAATAGAATTTTATGTAGTGGTTTCATAATTTACTTTTTAATGGTTTGAAGAAAAAAGACAGGTCGGTTTTCAACCTGCCATTGTTGAAATTGATTAGTGTTTAAGCATATCCTGAGCGTACTGAATTCCTAATCCGTAAGCGCCACCATATTTTTTCATTAAATCGTTTACTGGCTTGTAAGTCTCTTTTCTAGACCAATCTCTCTGTAGTTCAAGAACATATTGTACAGATGTAATGGGATGCGCTCCAGCCTGAACCATTCTTGTAACCGCCTGGTCGTGAGCTTCTTTAGAAATATCACCCGAAGCATCTGTAATCACATACACTTCATATCCTTCATCAATGGCAGATAAAGCCGGGCCTACGATACAAACGCTTGTCCACAGACCAGCAAGAACAAGTTTTTTCTTATTTTTTCCTGTAATCACTTTGTGAGCATTTAAATCTTCCGACGTGTTCATCGTTGTTCTGTCTACATATCCACTTGTGGCTTCAGGATATACTGCTGAAATTTCTGGAAAAACAGGTCCGGCGAAAGACTTTTCTGCTACCGTAGTAACGACTGTAGGAACATTGAAGATTTTTGAACCTCCGGAAATCAAGGCTACATTGTTTCTCAATTCTTCCATACTTATGCTTTTTGTTGCGAATGCCATTTGTCCTTCGTGGTCAATTAAAACCAAAGCGTGGTTGGTTGGGTTTAGCATTGTAGATCCCGCTTTTTGAGCAAATGCTGTTACCGATAATACTACTGTTGCGAATGTTAAGATTAACTTTTTCATAATGTTTAATTTTTTAATGTTGTTTTGTTATATTGTCAGTTTGATTTTCAAAACCTGTTTAGTATTTGTTTGATTTTGATATGACAAATTTAGGGCAGCTGGAAAGCCTACACATTTAACTAGTTTAATAAATTAATTTTTGATGAAAAAAGTTGAAATTAATTTTTAATCGTATTATAAAAAACATCTAAAATCTAAGTAATATATGCTCATTTTAAATTGTAAAAATTTAATAATCATATATTTAAAATACAAATCACTTAGAAAAATCAATTTGATTTTAGACAAAAAAATAGGCTCAGATAATAAAATCCAAGCCTAAATATTTTTAAATATTCACTCCTAAAAAAGTGACTGTTTAATTTTTTCTATCACATCGTCATCGGAACTTCCATCAACAAAATCTCTGTATCTTCTGAAGTCGATTTAATGTTCAAAGCGGAAATATCCCAGATTCCGAAACCGTCTCTTTTTTCCAGTTTTTGACCTTCAATTTCTGCGCTTCCTTTTAGAATAAATGCATAAACACCATTTCCATTTTTCTTAATCTGATAATTGGTTTCGATATTATTTTCAAAATTCCCTAAGTGAAACCAAGCGTCCTGATGGATCCAAACACCTTCATCATCTGGATTTGGAGAAAGAATTTGCTGGAATTGATTCTGGCTTTTCATTTTGTCTAAAGTAATCTGGTCATATCTTGGTGTTACATTTCTTTTGTTTGGATAAACCCAGATTTGAAGAAACTTTACCAGACTGTCATTATTTTTATTGAACTCGCTGTGCATAATTCCGGTTCCTGCACTCATTACCTGAATGTCTCCACTCCTGATAATCGCAGAATTTCCCATACTGTCTTTATGCTCCAAATCACCTTCCAACGGAATACTGATGATTTCCATATTGTCGTGTGGATGTGTTCCGAAACCTCTTCCAGCCTCAACTTTATCATCATTCAGAACTCTTAAAACTCCGAAATGCATTCTCTCCGGATTATGATAATTGGCAAAACTGAAGGTATGATTACTGACTAACCAACCGTGGTCGGCTTTCCCTCTGGAATCTGCTTTGTGAAAAACAGAATTATCTTTAATTTTTGAATCCGTATTTGGTAAATGATTATATCCGATTGGTTCTAACGGTTCGATTTCGTCAATCTCATTTTTCATTGTATTGCCTAATGAAGCGGATGCGACAAACATTCCTGTTCCCAATAATCCTTTCTTTAAAAAATCTTTTCTGTCCATATCTGTTGTTATTTATTCGTTTTAATACAGCAAATTTAAACTGATGAAAACTCCTGCACATTTAACTAGTTTAATAAATAGACTTTGAGCAAAAAAAAATGCCAGATATTTTCATATTTGACATTTAAGTTCTATTATTTTCCTTTATTCGCAAGACGCTTACGGATTGTACTCACAAATTCCTTAGAAACCCCAAGATAAGAGGCAATATAATACTGCGCTACACGCTGCGGAATTGTAGGATACACTCTTATAAATTCCAGATAACGGTCTGTTGCAGGTTGCGAAATCGTATTAACCAAGCGGTTTTGAAGTGTCACCACATAACGCTGCATCATCATTCGGAAGGCTCTTTCAAACTTCGGAACTTTATAAAGCAATTCCTCTTTCGTTTCCGAAGTCAGCATATAGATTTCGGTATCTTCCAGCGTTTCGATAAAAATCTTCGAAGGTGTTTTGTTATTAAAAGAATCAATATCGGTAATCCACCAGTCTTCAACAGCGAACAGAAGCGTCACTTCAAAGCCATTTTCATCAAGATAATACGTCCGCACACAACCTTCTTTTATAAAACCTTCGAACTGGCAAATCTCTCCTTCACGCAGAAGATGCGTTTTCTTCGGAAACTTCTGAAGTGTGAGCAAATCTTCATAAATCTTTTCCTCTTCTGGAGTTAAAGTTACAAACCGCGAGATGTTTTTGATGATATTTTGAAACATAAATCTATTTTACGGCTGCAAATTAGGAAAAAGTGTGTAAACTTCATTCTTCAGAAGCCCGCTTCCTCCACCGTAATGGTCGATTACTTTCACATCTTTATCCAAAGCTGAACAAAAAACTTTGATGTCATTTTCAAATTTCTCATCCAAACCGGAACTTAATAAAACGATATCAACCTGATTTTCTTTAATATAATCCCCGCAAACAGTTTCATCACTTCGGATTTCCGCTTTCCAGCCGTCGTTATTTTCGATGATTCTTTTTAAAGTTTCAAGAATTTCCTGATTTTTTCCAATCACTAAAAAATTTAATGTTTTCATTTTTACAATTTATAAATGAATAAAAAGTGAAGTTCTTTCCTTCTTTTCGAGGTTTTTGGTTTTGTGACCTTTACCGGAAATATCTTCTACCAAAAGAATTTCTCCCGTTTGAAACTGTCTGATTTCACCTAATGAAGTTTCAATTTCTACGCCACCATCCAACAATACAATATATTGCTTTTGTGGAGCGTGATGAAAATCGTAATCATACTCGGCAGAAACTTTTCGGAACTGCAATTTTTTGACATTGATATCTTCTGACAAAAATCCAATTTCGCCTTGATTGATTAATGGAATTTCTACGTCTTCGAAGTGAGAGTCGCCGTTTTCGTCGCTGAATATTCTTGTGATTTTCATTATGTGATTAATTTTTATTGGAGTTTAAAAGTATTTTAAATTCTCGCAGATTTTTCTGATTTAGCAGATCAGTGAAATCTGCTAAATCAGAAAAATCTGCGAGAAAATATTTTTAAAAATTACTTTGAATAAATCATTTAAAAACAATAGAATTTGCCAATTCAATTTCCTCCTGATTGATTGAATGTCCGAAGTTGGCATAGACTTTCTCGGTAACATCAGCATTCATTTCTTTCAAAATATTCGCGGTTGCATACACTCTCTCCACCGGAACGTGGAAATCAGGATTACTCGTTCCCAGGAAAATCGGAGTATGTGCAAAATCGCCCTTGTAATTTTCACGATTGATTTTTTCACCAATAACTCCGCCGATGATAGCAACCGCCCCACCAAATTTTCGGGCATTTCTTGCCAAAAATTCCAATGTCAAACACGCACCCTGTGAAAATCCGAAAAAGTAAATATTTTCAGCCTTTATTCCTGCATCCAAAGCAGTTTGAACCGTTTTTCCTATAGTCTCTATTGCTGAGGACAACCAAGGTTCGTTTTGTTCTGTTGGTGCAATGAATGAAAAAGGATACCAGGTTCCGTTCGTAGCCTGTGGTGCCAGTAATGCATAGCCTTCTACATTCAAATGTTGGGATAGGCTCAAAATATCCTGAGCACTTCCGCCTCTTCCGTGAATCATTATTAAAACTTTTTCAGCTTCATTCAATGATTTTCCTCCTGTTTTTATATCTAAAATATGACTCATTTTTATCTGTATTTTTCTGTTGGATAATTAAATTGGGGTAAAACCTCAACCAAATGTTCTCTTTGTTCTTCAAATTGTGATGGCAGGCTCAAATGCTCCCCCAGAGACGCCAATTCTTCATCCACATCGAAACCTGGTCCTGAAGTGGCGATTTCAAATAAAACTCCGCCCGGCTCCTTGAAATATACAGAGGTGAAGTATTTTCTGTCTTTCACTTCGGTATGTTCCAACCCGAATTGGTTTAATTTTTCAATCATTTCAAGCTGAGTTTCCGCATTCGGAGTGGCAAAAGCGACGTGATGAACGGTTCCTCTTCCCGCCAAACCTTTCAGAGCAGTCGGTGTGCATAGCAAATCGACATATTTCCCCGGTTTATCTTCAGTTCCAAATCTGAATCGGTCTGAACTTTCTGCAATTAATTGATGATCCATTTGAGTAGTCAGCAAAGCTGCAGTTCTTTCGTAAGCATCAAGCCAGATTTCTACGTGGTGAATTCCTTTGAGGGCAAAATCTTTCGGAATAAATCCATTGCTGTAACCTTTTCTATCATCCTTCTCATTGAAAACCAGCTCCAAACCCAATCCGTCAAAATCTTCCAGATAAATAAAAACTTCGCCCGAAAATCTTTGCTGAGGCTGTTTAAAAGGAATATTAAACTGTTCCAAACGGTTCGTCCAATAATCCAAAGCATCCATCGAAACCGAGAAAGCAGTCGTATTTAGCATTCCTTTGCCGTGTCTTCCGTTGATTAAGCCTTTTCCATAAGGGAAAGTTGTCATAATAGTTCCCGGAGTTCCGAATTCGTCTCCGAAATACAAATGATAAACCTCAGAATAATCAAAGTTAACGGTTGTTTTTACCAATCGAAGTCCTAAAACTCCGGTGTAAAAATCTATATTTTCCTGTGTATCGCCTGTGATAGCGGTAACGTGATGAAGTCCTGTGATGAGTGACATTTTAGTTGATGGTATTTGTTGATTGTTAATGGCTTTCAGTGTTTGTTCTTCAGATTTTATGCTTCTTCTTTAAACCAGACATCGCTGTATTCTTCCGGATGACGTTTGAATTGCGCGTGAACATACGGACAAAGTGGAACGATTTTCAAATCATTTTCTCTGGCATAAGAAACCAATTGATTTAATAATAATTTCGCAAAACCATTTCCTGCATATTCGTCATCAACCTCGGTGTGATAAACAGTTAATTTATCTTTAATCACCGAAATATCCATTTTACCTGCCTTTTTATCGTCTGAGAACAGCTGAACTTCTCCTCTTGCGTTTTCTAAAACTACTTTTGTTGTTTCCATAATATTATTGCTTATTGTTTATTGCTAAATTACTCTGTTAATTAATGATAATGAATGACCTATGATAACTTCGGCAACACTTCTTCTATTTTTGAACGTAAAGGTTCGTGCTGTTTTGGAAGTTTTAAATTATTTCCCAATTCATTTAATGGTTCATCTACAGTGAATCCTGGATTGTCGGTTGCGATTTCGAATAAAACACCGCCCGGTTCACGGAAATACAATGAGTAGAAATAATCTCTGTCTATTTTTGGGGTAATATTCAATCCTGCAGACATTACTTTTTCACGGAATTCCATTAAAATATTGTCATCTTTTACTCTGAAAGCTACGTGGTGGTTGGTTCCTCCCGCATTTCTTCCAGCCAGAATTTTATCGTTTTCAATAATATCTACAAGATTTGCAGTTTCAATGGCATCGGTTGCAAATCTGTATCTTTCGCCTTCCTGTTTTTGTAAATCGTATCCGAAAATATCCGTTAAAACTTTAATCGTTGGATCAGCTTTTTTCAAGGTTAAAGTGATGTTATGGAAACCTTTCAAAGCATTTTCGTCTTTGATATCATCGGTTGTCCAGACTTTTCTGTCATCTTGCGTAGAAGATTCGATGAATTGTAATTGTAAACCGTCCGGGTCTTGAAATGAAATCAGTTTTTCACCGAAAATTTCTCCTTCTTCAACGTTTACATTAAACTGCTGCAATCTGTTTTTCCAAAACTCTAGGCTTCCTTTTGGAACAGAATATCCGATGTGCGTTGCCAAACCTGAACCGTTGGTTCCTTTACCAATTCCTTCCCAAGGAAAGAACGTTAAGATCGTTCCCGGAGTTCCTTCTTCGTTTCCGAAATAAAAATGGTAGGTTCCCGGATCGTCAAAGTTTACGGTTTTCTTTACCAGTCTTACTCCTAAAACCTGAGTATAAAAATCTAAGTTTCTTTTTGCGTTGTCTGCAATCGCTGTGATATGGTGCAGCCCTAATATTCTATTTTCCATTTTGTTGATTGTTTAATTTTGATATGACAAATTTATGGAGGTAAGATTTGTTTCACATTTAACTAGTTTAATAAATCATATTTTCAATCAAATCCAGATAAAATATTTTTTCAATACCAAATTCAACGACTCATTTTGCCCGTTCACCGAAAAATCTCTCAATTCAACAATATTCCATCCGAACTTTACATCATCAAAAAAGAACAACTTAAATCTCACTATTATGAAAACAAAAATCGGAATTACAGAAAAAAACACACAAGCTGTTGCAGATCAATTGGCAAAACTTTTAGCTGATGAAACTGTACTTTATATCAAAACAAGAAACGCACACTGGAACGTCACCGGAGATAATTTCCACGCCAATCACATTTTTTTCGAAGAGCAATACAAACAATTGGATGAACTGATTGACAGTGTTGCAGAACGTATGCGAAAAATCGGACATTTTGCACCAGCAACAATGAAGGCTTACCTTGAATTAACCCATCTTACAGAATACAGCGACAGAACCAACGATGGTTTAGGCTATATGAAAGACCTCTTGAGCGACCACGAAAGCATCATTGAATTTCTACGAGGAAACATCACCCCTTTTGCCGAAGAATTCAAAGATTACGGAACCAGCGATTTCATTACGGGATTGATGGAAACCCACGAAGAAATGGCCTGGATGATCCGTTCATACTTCAGATAATTGGGAAAAGAAAAAAGGAATAATTATATTTGTGTAAAATCATAAATAACTATCCCTATGAAAGCTTTAATCGTCGATGACAACGACATTGCAAGAACAACATTATCACATTTGGCAAAACAAATTCCGAGTCTTACAATTGTCAATGAATTTTCCAACGCGATTGAAGCTTACAATTATCTGCAGACCCATCCTGTTGATCTCATTTTCTTAGACATCGAAATGCCTGAAATGACAGGGATAGAACTCACCAAGAATCTCTCCGGAAAAGAAACGATCATCATTTTCACTACATCTAATAAAGAATATGCACTCGAAGCTTTCGAATTGAATATCGCAGATTATCTGTTAAAACCTGTGATGCCGGCAAGATTTTTACAGGCAGTAAGCAAAGCACAGGCTATTCTTGAAAGCCGAAAGGAAAATGTAGAAATCACAAAAGACGAGTTTATTTTCGTACGGGATTCCAATATTACAAGACGCCTGAAACTGGATGATATTTTGTATGCAGAAGCAATGGGCGACTACGTTAAGTTCTATACAAGAGAAAAAATGTTTGCCATCCACGGCAAGATGAAAACGGCGGAAGAACGTCTACCGAAAGATCATTTCATCAGGGTTCATCGGTCTTACATCGTTTCCGTCGGCAAGATAGACACCCTTCAGGATGGCGGAATTATGATTAACGGAAAATTCATTCCCGTTGCAGATGCGTACAGAAAAGCGCTCAACTCGAGAATGAATGTTTTTTAGGATTTGGGCAGCTTAATCCGCCTTCCGCTCTCAATCTTTTTTGCAGAACATTTCAGTTTAAATAGAACTAAAGAACAAGCAAAAAAGGATTTCCGCTCAAGTCGGGCTGCAAGAGATTCAACGCAAAAGAAACCTCAATATAAAAACAGGAGTTTGTCATTCCGTAGGAAACCTAACGAAGTGGTTCGACGAAGTCAATCTATACTTATTTTTTAGAGATTCATTTTTAAATCATCGCTTAGATTCCTACGGAATGACAAACTTAATCTTGAAATCTTTGCTGAGTGAAATCGAAGATTCGACGAAGTCAAACGTCTTTGCGAGCTTAAAAAATATTTTCAATAAGAGTAAAAAAATCTTTGCGGACTTTGGGTTAAAAACAAAGAAAAACATTTATGAAAAAGATATCCTCAATAATGAACAACAAGCGCTTCAGCTATTTTATCATCCTCACATTTATTGCGGGTTCTCTCCTATTGATAGCCGTTCAGATTAATTCAGCTCAAAATACAAAGGAGCTAATCCGTAATAACAATAAGCTTCTCAACGAATTGCGTTCCAGCAATCATCTGCGTGAAATCGACCGTGACATTCTGGGTGTTGAAAGCCGAATCAGAGCTTCCATTGCCACCAATGATACCACCCACCTTGAAGGCATCGACCAAAAGATCAGCCAGATAGAAAACTTTCTGGATTCTCTTTCCAAAGATAATGCTGATGCGGAAGAAGAAAGATTAATTCACCGGTTGAGCGTCCTCGCGATGGACAAGAAAACAACGAAGGACAAATTATTGCTTCGTTATCATACCCTCGGAAATATGGACGATCAGACTTCCATTGCCAACCCAAGAGCCAGAAAAATATCAAATGAGATTACTTCTATCACGGCAAAGATCTATGAAAGCCGTAAACTTCATATGGTAGACCTCAGCAAAAAAAACGAGGAAATGGGACAGAAAGCCAGATTGTATGATATTTCCTTGCTGATTCTTTTGATTTTAAGCGGATCCATCGTTGGCTATCATATTCTCCGCCAGTTCAAACGTCAACGATTATTAATTCAGGAATTGGACGTAGCTAAGAAAAAAGCAACCGTTGCCGCGGAAACCAAAGAAAATTTTCTTGCTAATATGAGTCACGAAATCCGAACACCTCTGAGCGGAATCTTGGGCTTTACCAACCTTTTACAGAAAAGACCATTGGATGAGACTTCAAAAGAGTTCGTTTCATCCATTCAACGTTCAGGAGAAAATCTGATGGCGATTATCAATGATATTCTGGATTTATCAAAAATCGAAGCCGGAATGATGCGCATTACCAAAGGAATATTCAGTATCAATGGATTGGTGAATTCTGTCGAAACGTTTTTTGTGGAGCGCGCCAAAGAAAAAGGATTGACGATTTCCAGTAAGATAGATCCATCTATTCCCGACACTTTGAATGGTGATGCAACAAGATTAACTCAGATTTTAGTCAATCTCATCGGAAATGCCATCAAATTTACCCATCAAGGTAGCATTACTATTGAAATTTACAATAAACAACTGACAGAAAATGAAGTCATTGTCGGTTTTAAAGTCTCGGATACCGGAATTGGAATCGATAAAGAAAAGCTCAGCGAAGTTTTTGAAAGATTTAATCAAGGAGAAGATTCTACAACAAGAAATTACGGTGGAACTGGGCTTGGTTTATCGATAGTAAAAAGTCTGATTCAATTGCAAAATGGCAATATTGAGGTAATAAGTGAACAGGGAAAAGGCACGACTTTTCATTTTTTCATTCCTTATGCCATTGCGAAAGAACAGATTAATGGGGCGCCTTCTGTTAACATCAATTATTTCAAAGATAAATCCAATGTACCTTTAAAAGTTTTAATTGTAGATGATAACGCGATCAATCAAAGCCTGATGAAACATCTTCTATCGCAATGGAACATTGATTATGATATTGCAAACAATGGTCTGGAAGCGGTGGAATATCTCAGAAATAACGATTGCGACTTGATTTTAATGGATATTCAGATGCCACAAATGGACGGTTATGCTGCAACACAAAAAATCCGTGAAGAACTAAAACTTGATATCCCGATTATCGCAATGACGGCACACGCATTGGCGGGAGAACGCGAAAGATGTATGAGCCGCGGAATGAACGAATATATTTCCAAACCCGTTAATGAAGATGAATTATTTAAATTGATTTCAGGTTTCGGATTGAAAGAAGGTAAAAATAATCAAGCAAAAGCTAACGAAAACAGTACTGTTTATCAATATATTGATCTTACTTATATGAAATCCATCAGCAATGGTGACAAAGATTTTGAAAGAACGGTCACTCTGCAGTTTTTAGACAAAATTCCGGGGCATCTTCAGGAAATGGAATCGGGTTATGAAAAAGCCGATTTTACGGTCGTAAAATTAAGAGCACACGATTTGAAATCAAGTGTTGCCATAATGGGATTACTACCATTATTAGAGGAAAAACTCAACATTTTGGAATTAACCAACGAAGAAAATCCAATATCGAAACAGACTTTGGAAGAAACAGAAGATATTTTGCTGAAATCACTTGATGAAAGCAAATTATTTTTACAATCACTGTAAATATAAAATATAATGAACTTATTCTCACCTTTAACCCTGCGCCAGCTGACCCTGAAAAACAGAATCGTGGTATCACCAATGCAACAATACAGTGCAAAAAACGGCATACCGGGAAATTGGCATCTTGTCCATCTCGGTGGAAGAGCCGTTGGCGGAGCAGGTTTGATAATGACCGAATGCACCGCTGTATCTCCAGAAGGTTTAGCTACTCTGAGCGACGTCGGAATCTGGAATGACGAGCAGAAAGATGCGTGGAAAAACATTGTCGATTTTGTACACGAGCAGGATGCAAAAATAGGAATGCAACTCTGGCATTCCGGTGGAAAAGGAAGCCTGAAACATCCCAACGAAAAAATGAAACCACTTACTAAAGAAGAAGGTGGCTGGACTGTAAAATCCTCTTCGCCTACAGAAATGAACGGTGTGATTCCTGAGGAATTGACGGTTGATGAAATTCAGGAGTTGAAAGTAAAATTTGTAGAAGCTTCACACAGAGCTGTGGAGGCAGGTTTTGACACCATAGAACTGCACGCCGGTCACGGTTATCTTTTCCACCAGTTCTATTCCACAGTCATTAATAAAAGAAATGACGAATATGGCGGAAGTCTGCAAAACAGAATCCGTTTTCTGGTAGAAACTGTTGGCGAAGTACGAAGATCAATTCCTGACGGAATGCCTCTTTTGGTGAGAATCTCGGCGGTCGATTATCTGGAAACACCGGATGCGTGGACTTTGGATGACAGCATTATTCTCGCAAAAATTCTCAGGGAAAACGGTGTCGATCTTATCACGGCTTCAGGCGGTGGATTTGCCAACGTCAGCAAAGACCGTGTTTTTCCTAATTATCAGGTTCCGTTTTCATCAACTATCAGACAACAGACCGGGATTGCAACAGGTGCGGTCGGGATGATTACCGAAGCTGTTCAGGCAAATGATATTATCGTGAATGATGAGGCAGATTTGATTTTCATCGCCAGAGAACATTTGCGTGACCCTTATTTTGCCTTACATTCCGCGAAAGAATTGGAATTGAAAGTTGAGATTCCGTGGCAGTATAAAAGAGCTTTTTAAATATCATTCATTTAAAATTAAGAGTATGGAAACTCAAGGCGCATCGGTCGTAATTACCCATCACGTTTTAGACGGCAAAGAGACAGAATACGAAAAATGGCTGGAGCATATTGTTCCGCTCACAAAGCATTCAGAAGGTTTTATTGACCATCAGATTGTGCGCCCGATTCCCCATCTTACGTTTATTTACACGGTAATCATTCGGTTTGACACTATTGAAAATCTCAAAAAATGGATGGAATCTGACGACAGAAAAAAACTGATTGAAAAAGCCAATCCACTTTTCCGAAAAAATGATAATTACAAAATAAAATCCGGGCTCGATTTTCTTTTTGAAACTGAAAATGAAACAAAAGTTCCCGTACGATGGAAACAGTTCCTGGTAACCTGGTCAGCCATTTATCCTTTGTCATTGTTGGTTCCATTGGTACTTCTCCCCTTTTTAAGATTTTTAAAAATCCCTGCAAATCATTATTCAGACGGACTTTTAGTTTCAGGCTGTATTGTTTTTCTAATGGTTTTTGCTGTAATGCCGAATTATACGAAACTGATTAGGAAATGGCTTTTTAAATAATATTAATCACATAAGAATCACTGTAAAATGCAGTGATTTTTTTGATTATAATAAAGGCTTTTCGCTTTTGTCATTCCGCTGGAATCTAAATTATTATTTTAAATACTTTGTTGAGATTCCTACGGAATGACAAAAGTGATATATATTAAAGTTATTATTTCTCTCTATTCGTTAATAAATATAAGCACGCATCCAACGACAGTTTCTGGCTGTTCATCGAACATCAACTGATTTTCCATTAAGTTGACTGTAGCTTTACATCATCAATTAATACAAACAATTAAAATTAAAACCAAAAACATTATGGAAATTCTACAAACACCAGAAAACGCACTGTCTCACTCAAGTGTAACCGCTATTATCAATGCACCATTCGAAAAAGTTAACATCGCAGATTGGTTATTAAACTTGCCCGACGCCGAATATCAAAGATGCTCAACCCAGCACATCGGAGCCGCTATTTCTACTACTTTTGACGGCGAACCGGTTTCGCTAAATGTTGAAACAATCGGAGACGCTTTGATGGTTCAGCATTATGTAGCCACACTGTATCGCCCGGATTATTGCAGAATGTTATCAATCTCCGATTCCATTACCAAAAACGGAAGAACGAAAGTCCAGGTTTTATGGGAGCTGAAAGCCACAAAAATTGATGACAACACGACTTTGTACACCAATGAAATCCACGCAACAGCAACTCCGGAAATGTTCGAATATTTGAAAGAGCACAATATTAATCTTGCAGATGCCGCAGCTTCAAGACAAGCCGCCTCTGATGCTCACAACCACGAAGAAACGCCCAACTTTGCAAAAAGTATCGAAAACAAAGCTTTGACAGGCAAATACAATCAGCCTTTTTAAAATCAACATTTTATATAGTAATTAAAATCATTGGGTTCATCCGGTGATTTTTTTGTTTAAAAACAATCTGTTTGTAACCAAAAGACTTTGTGTTTTGTTTCCTGTAGCTTGTTTGAAATAAAATACATTTTACTTTAATCTAAAATAAATTGTTCAGATTAAAAATCCCATCGGGATTAACTATTAATAGATAAACATATAAAGATACATTAAAGCTCTGTAAAAGCGACCTGTGAACCAGTAATTATAAGGTCGTTCCTACGGAACTCCTCCCGACCAAATTTCAATCTATTAACAGAATGCTCCTACGGAGCTGAAAAAAAAATCATCATCTTTTATATCATAAAACTCAACGACTCATTTTGCCCGTTCACCGAATGAAAGCTTAAAAATCACAGATTCAGGAGTAGTTTTACAATAGAAATTAAAGACAGACACTTATTAATAATCACTAAAAAATAATATGATGAATACTTCAACTTTAAGCTTCAAATACGAGTTAGAAAAACAAAACCCACGTACTAATGACCGAGGAACTACAAGAGGTGCTTCCGTAAAAGATTTTCCTGCATCAATTGGTATTGCCGGAGTTTCTATGAGACTGCAGCCCGGAAGTATGAGAGAATTGCACTGGCACGCCAATGCCGCAGAATGGGCGTATGTGATTTCAGGAACCGTTCGTACCACTATTATTCATCCGGACGGAAAAAGCTATACCGATAATTTTGAACCGGGAGATGTATGGTATTTCCCAAAAGGGTACGGGCACTCGATCCAGGCGACAGGAACGGAAGAGTGTCATTTCATTCTGATCTTTGATAACGGTAATTTTTCTGAAGATCACACATTCAGCATTACAGATTTTATATCCAGTGTACCGCCTGAAATTGCCGCCCAGAACTTAGGTTTAACTCTTGAAGAAGTGGCAGCGTTACCACAAAAAGAAGTCTATTTCGCAGCAGGAATTGTTCCGGATGAATTATCTTTCAATGCCACAGCAAGACCTGAAGAATCTGATATTGAATTAACCAATCTTCACCGTTATCCATTGCATTCCCAGCAGCCGAGAATCATTCCCGGAGGTGGTTTGCAGAGATTGGTAACGAGTAAAGAATTTCCTATCAGCAAAACAATGGCTGGTTCTATTCTGGAACTTCAACCCGGCGCTTTAAGAGAAATGCACTGGCATCCGAACGCTGATGAATGGCAGTATTTTATTTCCGGACAGGCCGAGATGTCGGTTTTCTTAGCGGAAGGTACGATTGTTACCGAACAGTTTAGTGCGGGAGATGTCGGTTATGTTCCGATGGGAGCCGGACATTACATCAAAAATACAGGCGATACGGTTTGTAAAGTATTGATTGGCTTCAACAGTGGAACCTATGAATCCATTGATCTGAGCGAATGGTTGGCCGGAAATCCGAAAGATGTTGTCGTAACGAATTTTGGTTTGAAGGAAGGCGAAATTGAGAAATTTCCTTCGAAAAAAGTATTCATTCAACCTGAAAAATAACGGTTTTGATTGCGGAAAAATCTCTTCTGTCATCCGACGAAATTAAAGTACAGGAGAAATTGGCCATCTTTTTAGCCTTCATCGCAGGATATATCGACGCAACGGGATTGATCAAATGGAAAACCTATGTTTCCTTTATGAGTGGAAACACCACGCAATTGGGAGCGGCTTTTTCCAGTGGAAAATATGAAGTCATTATCACATCAGTTACAGTAATTGGTAGTTTCTTAATTGGAATTTTTGCCGGGACCTGTTTTTCATTATGGAAGAAATGCAGCCTTAAAACGATTACTTTTTATATTGTTTCGGGAATTTTGATGCTTTATACTTTTATTAATTATTACCGTCAAATCCCTGTGATTCCTTCGATTACCATCATCGGTTTTGCAATGGGAATGATGAATACGATTGTAACGTCTATCGGAACCCTGAAAGTGAATACAGATTTTGTAACCGGAACATTAAACAGCCTTGCTAAAAATATGGCAATATTCACGATGAGTAATGATGAAAATGAGAAGAACGAGGCTAAGGAAAATGCAATCTATCTCTTGCTTTTGTGGATGGGCTTTTTGTCAGGCGCTGTGACGGCTCCCTTCTTACTAAGTATATTGAAAAACTGGATTTTGCTTTTACCTGCAGTTTTATTGCTAACTTGTAGAGGATTAATTTTCAATTCAATAACACCCAAAAACTAAATATTATGTTACAAAAAGGTACTGCTGCTCCCGATTTTACATTGTTTGCAACACCAGACCAGAAAGTCACTTTATCAGAATTTAAAGGTAGAAATGTCATCCTCGCTTTTTATCCCGCAGACTGGAGTCCGGTTTGCAGCGACCAGATGGCTTTATACAACGAAACTTTGAAGTTCTTCCATAAATATGACGCAGAACTCTTTGGAATCTCTGTGGACAGCAAATGGTGTCATCTTGCTTTTTCACAATCCAGAAACCTACATTTCCCATTGTTGGCCGACTTTGAAGCAAAAGGAGAAACAGCAAAAAAATACGGCGTTTACGATGATGAGGAAGGAGAATGCAAACGCGCATTATTCGTCATTAACAAAGATGGCATCATCGAATGGAGCTACCTGTCTCCTACCGCCATCAATCCCGGCGCAGACGGAATATTAGAAGCTTTGGAAAATCTTAACACAAAATAATTATGTCACTAAAACCATCAGTCAGCACAACTGACCACGCCCAAGGTAACGACAATGCCGACCTTGTAATTGTAGAATACGGCGATTATCAGTGTCCGTATTGCGGAGCCGCTTATCCTGTTTTGAAAGAATTAATGAAAGAATTCGGAAGTCAGGTAAAATTTGTTTTCAGGAATTTTCCTTTGTCGGAAATGCATCAATACGCAAGACCTGCCGCCATTGCAGCTGAAGCGGCCAATCTTCAGGGGAAATTTTGGGAAATGCACGATGCGATCTACGAAAATCAGGGATCTCTGAATGAATTGTTCTTATTTGAGCTTGCAGAAAAAATAGGATTAAATGTTTCTCAGTTTAAAACAGATATTCAGAAGGCTGAACTGGAAGATAAAGTAGATTCGGATTTTGAAAGCGGAATCATGAGCGGTGTGAACGGAACGCCTTCTTTTTTCGTGAATGATAAAAAATTCAATGGCAGTGCGATGGATTTGTTTCAGCTGATACGGGAGAATGCGGTTGGGTAAACTACAAAAGGCACAAAGTTTTTTACACTTAAGTTAGTGTAAGTTCACACTAAACTTTATAAAAGTACAATTAAGTTTTTTTAACAGCGAATCTCACGCAGCCCGACTTGAGCGGAAATCCTTTTTACGCAGCGCAGCGGAGTGAAAAGATTGGGAGCGGAAGGCGGAAACAGCTGCCCCAATAAAAAATATTCAACAAAATGTGCGAAATTAAACTAGATTAATTTCTATCAACTTTATCCATCATACATTTGCTAAAGAAATAAGACAACAAATATTATCAAATAAATTAATCACAACATTAAAAATTTAAACAAAATGAGTACACTAAAATTAAAAGACGGAACTGAAATTTTTTATAAAGATCAAGGAGAAGGACCGGTATTGATGTTTCACCACGGATGGCCTTTATCGTCTGATGATTGGGATGCACAGGTGATTTTCTTTTTACAGAGAGGTTACAGAGTGATTTCTCACGACAGAAGAGGTCACGGAAGATCAAGTCAGAATATTTATAACCACACGATTGAGCAATATGCTTCTGATGCTGCAGAATTGGTTGAGTTTTTAGATTTGAAAGATGTTGTTCATATCGGACATTCTACAGGAGGCGGTGAAGTGATCCGCTATGTAAACAAATATGCTAATGGTAGAGCTAAAAAAGCGGTTTTAATCAGTGCAGTTCCGCCGATAATGGTAAAAAGCGAAAGTAATCCGGACGGAGTTCCAATGGAAGTTTTTGACAATATCAGAGAGCAAACTTTGAACAACAGAAACCAATTTTATATTGATTTGACTTTCCCTTTCTACGGATACAACAGAGAAGGCGCTAATGTAAAAGAAGGTGTACAAAGAAACTGGTGGAGACAGGGAATGATGGGTGGAATTGTTGCTCATTATGATGGAATCAAAGCGTTTTCTGAAACAGATTTCACGGAAGATTTGAAAGCGGTGGATATTCCTGTTTTGGTAATGCACGGTGAAGATGACCAGATTGTTCCTATCGAAAATGCTGCATTAAAATCAATTAAATTATTAAAGAACGGAAAGTTAATTACTTACCCAGGTTTCCCTCACGGAATGCCGACTACGGAGCACGAAACTATTAATAAGGATCTTTTGGAGTTTATTGAGGGGTAATCAAAAATATAGAGAAAGTAAAAGTGAATCGATTGATTCACTTTTTTTATTTAATTATTTAAGCTCTTATACTAACAAATTTTTACTTTATCTAAAATATAAAATATTACTACAGCTTGTTATGTAGAAAAATGGCTCAATTTAGATTAAATTAGAGCCATTTTAGCATTGTGGCCGCAGAAGGATTCGAACCCTCACTGTCGGAGCCGAAATCCGAAGTTCTATCCATTAAACTATGCAGCCGATTATTAATAATTGATATAACAATCATTCATCGCTTATCATTTACCAATATTTAGAATGTAATCTTCACACCTCCCACAACCTGTGCACCCAGAACTTTGTAGCCTTTGTACGTTTGGTATTTTGAGCTTAGAAGATTGTTTCCGAGTGCGAAAATACTGAAATTTTTGTGAATTTTATACTCTGCGGATAAGTTTAAATCAGCATATCCACCAACTTTATCATCGGTATCTTCTGTAGACTGAAAAAACAACGACGGATTCCCCACTCCTTCAAGCATATACGAATTGGTCGTCCTGTCGCTTGCAAAAATTCCTTTGAAGCCTAAAGACAGTTTTTTCTCAAACATGGTATATTTTGCACCGATGCTTCCGGTCAATAAAGGAACGTTGTAGATATTATCGTAGTTTTTTAAATCATACTTTAAAAACCTTACGTCAGCATCCAAAATAAGGTTTTCTAAAGGAAAATACTGTAAACTCCCTTTGATATCGCTTACATTTCCGTCATCATATACTGCCGAAAAAGTATTCGCAAAATCGTAACCCGGTCTGTCTAAAGTAAACTCATTCGAGAAAAGATTATTCGCTCCGAAAAACATTATGTTTTTCATTTTTCCCCAACCTGCAGAAACATCATATTTAAAAGTTTCATCGATATCTCCTCTTAAACCTGCATATACATGATACTGCGTTTCCGTAGGTCTCAACATTTGATCAGATACCAAAAACGGATTTTCCTGTAACAGTTCAGCGTAAGTATTTAGTTTTAAACCACCGTCAACTCCACCGTAGAATTTAAATTCTTTTGAAGCCGCCACCTGAAATTCAGCCTGTGGAAACCAGTAGGTCTTGTTATTTTTTAATTCTTCCTCTAAAATTAAGTTGGAATTTCTTGCATTCAGAAAATTGATTCCTGAGCCTAACATCAAATAAGATTCTCCTTTAGCGAAAGTCAGTTTCGGAGTAATTCCTCCATTGAAAAACGTTGCTGAGTTTTTATTTAATAAAGCAAAATCTGTTTTTACAGTTTCCAAGCCTAAACCTAAATCAGTATTCATAACGATTCCGCTTTTTCCAAGTTCTACAGCATGTTTTGAAAGATTTGCCAAAATGGAAGCCTGATTTTCTTTTGCATCAAAATGATCCGATAAAAATGAAGATTTCACTCGTACATCATTCAGAATTTCATTTGAATAAAAGTCGTAGTAACCATTTACCTTAAACTGATTGACTTTCTGCTTCAAATCAACATCCGCAGAAGGCGCCAAAGCATAAATTCCGTAGTAATTATAGTTGTTTAAACCATATTCAGCGTTCACATTGATTTTCCCCTTTTCACCGTAAGAATTTAAGAAAGCGCCCAATGTTGCCGAGCTCTGTTTAGAATCCCAAGGATACACTTTTTTAAGTCCGTTGGTTGATAAAACGTGAACATCTGCTCCAACTTCAAGTTTATTTTTTAGGGTTGTCGAAATATTAGCATCTGCTAAAATTTTCCCATAATTTCCCATTCCCAGCTGGAAATAATTATTCTGTGCTGTTCCATCAAATTTCGGAGCCACATCTTCTCCCTGAATCGTTGAAGTTTTAAAATCTGAAACTGCAGGAACATCCGTAATCGTATATTTCACAGGATTTGCAGATTTCTCTTCCGGTGGGTAATTTTTCTCAATCACGACAGAAGTTTTTTTCTTCTCAATTTTCTTTACTTCCGGCTCTCTTTTTTTATTAAGAATCAGCTTTTCTTCTTTAATCTGAGAAAACGCTACAGACGAAACTCCTAAGAATAATATAGATAATATTTGAATTTTCTTGTTCATATTTTCTTTATTTGAAAAATAGATGAGAACTTATTTATTTGAAGCTATATAATTGCCCAATAAAACCTTCCCAGTTTGCTTTGTATAAGTTTTACCAAGCCTGAATATATTAAACAGCCAAAGGCTTTGATAAACTTCTAATTTGTATTGATAATTTTTAGTTGTATTGTTTTCGGTAATATCATAACTGTACGTTTCAGTATATGGAAAATAAGACGGAAGAAGTCCTACAGTCAACATACTTCCAATCATCGGATTTCCACATGGCGGACTATATGAATGAATGGGATAAAGCTTTAATATAGCAGTATTTGTACTATCATCAACAATATTATAAATATCTGAATGTTTTAAAATTTCATACTCTTTTTTCAAATCCTTATTCGCAACAAAAACGTTTTGTTTTGAAAAATCTGCTTTCACATTTCTATATTCCTTGGCTACATTATATGAAGGAATACAGCTACAAAGCAAACCGGATAATGAAAAAAAATATATTAAAACTTTAAGTTTCATTCTTTCTGATTTTACTTTTTAATAGTCTTTTTAACCTCCTTTGCTTCCGCTACAATTTCAGGGAAATCGGCATAGTTTGCGATAATCTGGTCACAGGTATAACTCGCCTGATAATTATCTTTTAAACCAACATAATTTTTCGCCATCAATACCAAAGCTTTTGCACCCCAATAATCTTCTGATGCGTAGTTATTGGCAATTTTAAAGATGGTTTCGTTGGATGACTTAAATGCTTTTCCTTTATTCTGGTAGAATGCTTTTGCATACAATGCTTCAGCAGCAACTTCAGTATTGGATGATTTTTCAAGAGCAGTATACGCTGTTTGAGCATCTTTATCCTTTCCTGAATTCATCAGACTTCTCGCCTTGATTACTTTTGCGGTTTCAATGACTGCTGCAGAGTTTTTATTGTTGGCAATTACGGCATTGGCTAATTTTTCAGCTTCTGAGAAATTCTTTTCTTCCGCATACATTTTCATCAATTCAACATTGGCGTAATTTTTAACGTTGATATTCGATGAATTTTTAATGTTCTCTAAATATTTTTTAGCCTCAGCCGAATTCCCTTGTGCAATATAAATTTGAGAAACTCTCGTTGCAGCATCATCCTGATAATCATTCTGAACATTGGCAACTTCTTGAAGAACCAGCAATGCTTTTGTAGGATTATTCGTCTGATAATAACTTTCTCCCAACTCATATTTAGCCTGATAAAGACCTTCTCCCGTTGGATTTTGAGTTAAATATTTCTCGTAATAAGAAATTGCATTTTTGTAATCTTTCTTCGTGAAATACTGTTTTCCGGTTGATAAATTGATTTCGTCAATTTCTGATGCATCAACATTTACACCGATATTTCTTGCGAAACTTTCATATCCTGAAACATCACCGCTTTTTGTGAAGATAGGTTTTGCAGCCTGAACAATTTTCTGTGCATACGCCGTATTTTTATATTGTTCGCCTAAAGATTTCAGCTCAGATAATGCTTTATCATTTTGATTTTGGTCGATATAATTCTGCGCTCTGTAAATCGATGCGTTTGCTACCAAATCTTTATCAGAGGAAGATTTAACAACTTTTCCGAAGAAATCATTTGAGTTATTGTAATCATTTTGAGCTGCATAAGCTACACCAATTTCATACTGTGCATCATCGATATATTCTGACGCAGGATATTTTGAAATCAGTGATTTTAAGTTGGTGATTTTTGCTGCATTGTCGTCTTTAAATCCTAAAGCCAAAGCTTTTTGGTATAAAGTATAATCTGTAGCATCTTCATTGTTTTTATCGTAAATCGCAATCGCCTGATCCAAATCGTTATTGGCATAATTAATATCTGCTAAACGAAGTTCAGCATCATTTTTAAACTCAGGTTTTGGATTTTTTAAATACTGTGTAAAATACTGTTCAGCCTGATCAAACTTTTTAGACTTAAAATAAGCATACCCCAAATCGTAAGGAAGCTGTTGTCTTTCAGGGAAAGTTTCGTTCAACAATTTTTCATAACGAACAATTGCAGAAGGATAATTTCCTTTCTGGTAATAAACCTGCCCTAACCAATACAACGCTCTGCTGTGGAATTCTTTATTTAAATCAAATTCTAAACTTCTCAGGAAATACTTTTCAGCTTCATCAAAATTACCTTTATTGAACTCTTCCGTTCCCAGCAAATAAGAAACTTCCTGATCTACCTTGTCAGTTTCAGGAGTTGAATTTGGTAATTTATCAATCGCATTCAGCGTTTCTTTAAAGTTGCCGGAATACAGATAAGATTTCACCAAAAGCGATCTCATTTCCGAAGTTTTCGGATCATTGGTGTTGATGGTAATATAATCCTGAATAACGTTTGTAGGGTTTTCAAAAGGATTTCCGATGTCGTAACTTAATTTTGCGTACTGTTCGTGAGCCAGTTTTTTCACACTCTTATCATAATCCATCTGATAAGACGAACGGAATGCAGAAAGAGCTTCCTGTTTTTTATCAACCGCCAAATAAGCATTTCCCAACTGATAATAAGCATTTTGTGCCAATGCTGAATTGCTGTTCAGTAATTGGTTGTAGTAAGAAACTGCTTCATCATACTTTTTCAGCTGTGCGGCAACAAATCCCATTTCATACAAATCATTTTCTGAAGGATTCAGCTGTACCGCCAAATAATCTTTCAGATGCGGATAAGCAGAGTTGTAATCATTCTTCATGAAATAAGATTCCCCGATGATTTTGTGAACTTCCGCTTTATAAGAATCTGAAATATCTTCATTTAATAAAGCTGTTCCTTCCGAAATCGCCTTGTCGTAATCTTTATCATTATAATACATCTGCACATAATACGGACGCACCAGTTTTGAAAATTTAGGCTGATCTTTTACTGAATCAAAATATTGAAAAGCCTGATCATTTTCTCTTTTTGAATAATGCAGGTGTCCCAACATATAGGCAATATCGCCTTTCTGAGATTCATCGGCAGTTTTATAAGCTTCTTCAAGCGCATCAATCGCACCTTTAGAATCGCCCATCATAAATTTAGCATATCCCAATTTCAGAATATATTGTGTATTTTCTTCTTTGGTTAATTGATATTGATTTACTTTCTTTAAAGTTTTTAATGCTTCCTTAAAATCCTTTTTAGCCAAATAATAATCTGCCAAAGGTAAATTTGCCTGAGCAAAATACGCCGAGTTCGGATATTCTTTCATGAAAGCCGTCAAACCCTCTTCCGCATGATTTTTCTGAAGAATAACTCCGATTACGTTATCAAAAAACTGCGCCGCTTCTTTTTTCGACTGCACCAGATTCTGATTGTAGAAATACTGTCGAGCATATTCGTATTGGGAAGCGTTGTATATTTTAGTCTGATAAAGATTCTGAGCAAGATTAAACCTGTAGTTTTCCTTTTGGGTAAAGTATTGAGACTGTTGCGCTTCGGAGACTCCGAAATAAAAAACAGCAGCCGCTAAAAGTATTTTTTTTGATTTCATTAATATCAAATTTTAAAATGGGAAAGGCTTCAAAAATGAGACCATTTATTTTAAATTTCAGATAAGATTTTATCCACAAATTATGAACGAAAATATCAAAAAGATATTGTATAAACAAGCATTTTTACATAATGTTAGTATGTGGATTATTTTTTAATATTAATTAACTTTTCATGAAGAAATATTAAGAAAATCTTAATTATTTATCAGAAATAATTACATTTGTTTTTTTCAAAATAAATAATCTTTCAATGAATCAACTTTTCAGAAGAAAACAATACTCAGAATCAGACACATCTACCAATTTATTGAGAGTTCTTGGAGTCTGGGACATCGTATTTTTCGGTATTGCAGCCATCATTGGAGCCGGAAGCTTCAGTAGTTTGGGTGAAGCTGTTTTCAGAGGCGGTCCCGGTGTTATTCTTCTGTACCTGATTTGTGGTTTTGCCTGCGGATTTACAGCGTTATGCTATGCTGAATTTGCAAGCCGAATTCCGAAAGCCGGTTCTGCTTATACGTATGCTTATGCAAGTTTTGGTGAATTAATAGCTTGGGTAATTGGCTGGGCTTTAATTATGGAATATTCTTTCGGAAATATTTATGTTGCTTTCTCATGGTCGGATTATTTTACAAGTTTTCTTGAGCGCCTTGGAATGCATATTCCTGATTACTTAACCTGTAGTTATACTGAAGCTAAAAAAGCATTTGAAAAAGGCTCTGAAAACAAAGAGCTCATTAATGCATGGGTAAATGCACCATTATTAGGAAGTTTAAAATTTATTGTTGATATTCCCGCGTTAGTTATCAATGGATTAATTACATGGCTTTGCTACCGTGGTGTGAAAGAGAGTAAAAATTTCAACAACTCTTTGGTTATTTTAAAATTAGCCGTAATTATCTTGGTTATTTTGGTTGGATGTGCCTATTTAAATACTGAAAACTGGACTCCCGTAAGCTTGGAAACAGGAATGCCATCTTTTATGCCGAATGGTTTTGCCGGAGTAATGAGTGCCGTTTCAGGAGTTTTCTTTGCTTATATTGGTTTTGATGCATTGAGCGTACTTTCTGAAGAAACAAAAGATCCGCAGAAAACTTTGCCAAAAGGGATGATCATTTCTTTAGTTCTTTGTACGGTAATTTATATTGCTCTGACTTTAGTCTTAACCGGAATGGTAGATTACAGAAAATTTGACAATATCGGAGATCCACTATCCTTTATATTTGAAAAGTCTAATGCTAATGTTGCATGGATGGAGCTTACGGTTTCTTTCGTGGCAATTGTAGCAATTACTACTGTTTTATTGGTTTTCCAGATGGGACAGCCGAGAATCTGGTACGCCATGAGCCGTGACGGATTGATGCCTAAAAAATTTCAGGATGTGCACCCTAAATATAAAACTCCTTCATTTGCAACAATTGTTACCGGTATTGTAGTGGGAGTTCCTATTATTTTCACAGATAAAACATTCATTTTAGATTTTACAAGTATCGGAACTATTTTCGCCTTTGTATTGGTTTGCGCAGGAGTTTTGATGCTTCCTCCTAAAGAAAAACTTAAAGGACGTTTTCATCTTCCTTATATTAACGGGAAAATAATTTTTCCTATCATCTTTATTGGCGGACTGATTGGATTTTATTTTTACCAACCATCTTTCTTTAATAATCTGATGGACTGGAAAGATCCAAAAGAAGGTGAATTCAGAGCTTCTATTTTCTTTTTTATCTTAATAAATCTTGCTCTTTGTCTAATTACTTTCATTAAAAACTTTTCACTGATCCCATTAATCGGTTTAAGCTCATGTCTATATCTTCTTACAGGAATGAGCCACGAAAACTGGTATTATTTCGGTTTATGGTTTGCTGTAGGCTTAATTATTTATTTCTGTTACGGATATAAAAACAGCAAGCTTAGAAACGCTTAATTAAGTAATGAAATATCTCTTAGGTTTATTATTTTTAATTGTTATCGGATGCAACAAATCTAAAATTGAATCTGAAGAAAATTTATCGACAGAAAAATCAGAAGCGAAGAAAATTCCCTATAAAGAATTTCTAACTTCAATTAATAGAAAGTCGAGAGACGAGAAAAAGAATTATCTTTTTAAATATATCAATTATGATATTCCAGATTACTGGACTTCTACTCCATGGTCATTTAATGGGACCTCGAGAGAGCCACAAAAAGGAACAATTGCCTGCGGTTATTTTGTAACCAATACATTAACCGATTTTGGTTTTGATATCAACCGAACTTATTTGGCACAACAAGCTTCATCTATTATGATAAAAAAGCTTTGCAAAGACTTCAAATATTTTAGCAAAAGACAGGATTTAGATAACTATATTTTAAGTAAAGATAAAAATCAGGTGTATCTTGTCGGTTTAGATTTTCATACAGGTTTCATTACTCGTGAAAACAAAGACACCTATTTTATTCATTCCAGCTATATTAACAACAAGGGTGTTGTAAAAGAACTGACTAAAAATTCACAAGCTTTAAATGCCTCCAAAACTTTTATGATTGGAACTTTAAATTACTGATAATTTTTTAGGATAATCATCATTCAGGTTTATAATATTCAAAATAACCCTAACAAAATGAAAGCTTTAAAAAGCATTAGGCAAGAATGCTTAAATCAACATATTGATTTTCAACCTTTCATCCTCTTCATTCTTTAAGTATTTGGCGGAATTATTGCTAATATTCTTTTAGGACCTCAAAACTATAAACGCCATGTCTGAAAGAATAAAAACCTTCGCCGAGTTTTATCAATATTATCTCACTGAGCACAGCAAAACAGGAACACGGATTTTCCATTTTATCGGAACTTTTTTAGTGTTTTTTGTCATTGGATACGTGATTTATTCAGGTAAAGAACGTTTTTTATGGTATGTTCCCATCTTTGGATATGGTTTTGCTTGGTTGAGTCATGCTATTATTGAAAAAAATAAGCCGGCTACGTTCAGGTATCCATTGTGGTCTTTGATTTCAGATTTCCGGCTGTTTTTTGAACTATTGATTGGAAAGCAGAAATTCACAGGCAATGAAAACAAACCTGAAGAATCACAGAAATTGTAATTGTCATCAAATTTTGTGAGGGGATTTTGTTATTTTTTGAAACATAAAATTAATTTTAACGGCATAATGGTCAATACCTTTGCATGTTTGCACCAAACCACAAAAACCGATGTTATATCTCCAAATAGGTAACTTTATCTTAGAAATTTAATGCTATCATCAATATTGCTTTTCAAGAATATCATAATGAACAGTATTCATTACTTTTTCTGCCAACTTGTCTCCATCAACTTTAATACGTATAGGAATGTAGGATGATAATGTAATTGTTTTATCCTTATTTAAAGTAATAACAGATTCTTCGAGAATCTGATCTTCTACGTAAAACACAATTCTGTCCTCATTTATTTTCCAGAAAGAAAGTCTTGGTTCACTAGGCGTACAATTTCCGGAACTTCCTTGTATACGGTTATAAATTGCAAACCCATCCTCCCTTATAGAATAATTTCTCATCAGGCGGCAATCATCAAAATCTTTGACTGCCTTTTTACCATTTTCGTAAAACCCAGCTTCTTTCAGCTTCCAGAACCCGATCACATCTTCTTTTTTTATTTTTTGTGCATTACACAGAAAAACCGCTGTAAAAAACAATATCCCTGCCCCACTTCTATTCGTCATTGATCTTTTTATTTGAAAAACGAAAATACAATAATCATCCAAATTATAAGAAAGCCTTTAGCAGTACATTTTAATTTCTTTACTTCATGTTCATGTAGTATTGATTAATTCTGCATCATTACCATTTCGGGTTAAAGGATCAGAAATATTCAAATTAGATTATTGAAAACTCATAAACGAGAGAAAATGCATAGAAAAAATTCGGCACGGTAATTGTCAATTAGGCTAAAAAATAAGTTTATGAAAAGTATTACAACCATTCTGAAAACAACTCTTCCTGCAATGGCATTGTTTACCTTGACGTACTGTACAACAGCCAACACAACAGGAACTGATGAAAAAATATTTATCGTAGGACCGGAAACGGCCGACTGCACTGGAGTTGCTCCGATGAAATGTCTTCAGGTAAAAGAAAAAGAATCCGGCAATTGGGAAAATTTCTACAGCAATATCGAAGGTTTCACTTACGAACCCGGTTTTGAATACACTTTAAAAGTACGAACCGAAAAAATTGAAAATCCGCCAATGGATGGTTCTTCCATAAGATATATTTTGGTAAAGGAGATTTCTAAAGTGAAAAAATAAAAAATACCTCTCAAAAATCTGAGAGGTATTTTAAATATTATTAAAGATTCCTTTTACTAACCAATAGCATCGTCAATCTTCTGCGTTGCCGCCATAGAAACCACCAAATCATTCAGCATCGAACTTGCAGCAGTCGGAGAATTTGGCAATAGCACTAAATTACTTCTGTTATTAGCACCAATCGACTGCAAAGTATCGTAATGTTGCGTTACAACAATTAATGCAGAGGCTTCCTGTGGTTTGATATTGACTGAGTTCAGCATTCCGACAGATTCCTGAAGACCTTTTGCAATCTCTCTTCTTTGATCTGCAATACCCTGCCCCTGCAGTTTTTTAGATTCTGCTTCAGCTTTTGCAACGGCCACAATTCTGATTCGCTGTGCCTCAGATTCATATTCAGCAGCTGTTTTTTCACGTTCAGCAGCGTTGATTCTGTTCATGGCATGTTTTACCTGTTCGTCCGGATCGATATCGGTTACCAAAGCTTTGATGATATCGTAACCATAACTGTTCATTGCTTCCTGTAACTCTCCTTTCACCGCTACAGCAATATCATCTTTTCGGACGAAAACATCATCCAGCTTCATTTTCGGAACTTCCGCTCTTACTACATCAAAAACGAATGAAGTAATCTGGGCTTCAGGATTTTCAAGTCTGTAATATGCATCTCCAACCTGAGTTCTGATTACCTGATATTGTACGGAAATTTTCATTTTAATAAAAACATTGTCCAAAGTCTTGGTATCAATCATCACATCAAGCTGCTGAATTCTAAGATTCATTCTTCTTGGGATCTGATCAATAAAAGGAATTTTAAGCTGTAATCCTGCATGACGCACAGAATTAAATTTCCCTAAACGTTCAACAATTGCTGCTGTCTCCTGCTTTACGATGAAGAACGAAGCAAATAATGTTATAAGTCCGAAAAAGACCAAAATACCTAAATACACCATAATGTTTTATTTTTAATTGGATATGTCGATAAGATACAAAAAAGTTACAAATGTGTCAAATGAAACTGAATAAATTACATCGTCATTCCAATGTCGATTCCTTTAATTTTTCGGTAAAGGTCTGTTGCATAATTATCGGTCATCCCGGAAACAAAATCAATCACTCCCAAGGTTTTCTGGTAATCACTACCCTCTTCATAAACAAACTGTTTCGGAATAAGTTTTAAAGCTTTTGTATCATAAGACTTTCTCTCGTTTTTGGCTTTTAAAATGGAAGGAATAAAATGATCAAGCAATTCATACATCACATTGTAACCGGCATTTTCAATTTCCACCACAGCTCTGTGATTGTAGATTTTCTCAATGGAAAAACTTTCAATATCCTGTAAGGTTTTGTTTTCAGATTTATAAATATCCAAAAGCGCTTTATCTAAGTTTCCTTCAAGAATAGTAATAAAATTAGATTTAAAAAGCTCAACCGATTTATTGATTAAAGCATTAATCACTTTTGCTCTCAGATAAGAAATCTGCTCATTTTCATTTCCGATGGAGCTTAGTTTTGAATCAATTCTTTCAATATCATCGGTTTCCGATTTTACCAATTCAAAGAAAAGGTTTTTACAGTCTGCTGTAGAAACAATTCCCAAACGATGCGCATCTTCCATGTCGATAATATTGTAGCATATATCATCAGCGGCCTCAACGAGCCAAACGAAAGGATGTCTTTTGAAAATATAAGGTTCGTCATTTTCTTTAATCAGACTGACACCTTTTGCAATTTCAAGGAAAGTTTCTTTTTCATTCTGGAAAAAACCGAATTTCTTTCTGTGAATAATTCCCTTTTTCTTAGCAATCGCTTCGCAAGGGTATTTTGCAATACTCGCCAAAGTGGTAAAAGTAAGCTGAGTTCCGCCAAAATCTTTCCCTTGCTGTTGATGAGTAAGAACACGGATAGCATTGGCATTTCCTTCAAAATTAACCAGATCGGACCATTCTTTTTCTGAAAATTTTGATTTTAAACCACTTTCATTTCTTTCAAAATAACTTGCAATCGCATCTTCTCCGGAATGCCCGAAAGCGGGATTTCCGACATCATGACACAAACAAGCTGCTGCAATTACGTTTCCTAAATTATGGTTGTAGAAATTCTTAGAATCTTCTGTTAGTTCACTTTTGTGATTGTTGGCAATAAATTCTCCGATCACACTTCCCAAACTTCTTCCTACAGAAGAAACTTCAAGAGAATGCGTCAATCGGTTATGAACAAAAACACTTCCCGGAAGCGGAAAAACCTGAGTTTTATTTTGAAGTCTACGGAAGGCCGACGAAAAAATAATCCGGTCAAAATCTCTCTGAAAGTCGGTTCTTGAAGCTCTTGTATTTGGATTATTACCGGTTCTATGACTGGTGTAAATCTGGTTCAAATTCATCATTTTTCAAAATTAAATCAAATTTTATTTTTAAAGGAATAATATTTGAATTTTTCTTGAAAATACATATCATGCCTGAAGGTCCTACTATATTATTAATGAAAGAAGATTTGCTGAAACTTGAAGGCAAAACAGTTACCAATGCAAAAGGGAGCATTATTTCCGATAAAAATATAGTTGTCGGCGAAACCCTAAAAGAAGTCAGAACTTTTGGAAAGCTTACTTTTCTTGTCTTTGAAAAATTCAGCTTCAGAATTCATCTGCTGATGTATGGTTCCTACAGTCTCTTTGAAAAGAAAAATCTCAGTCACACCCTTCGCTTAGGCTTGCAATTCAAAAATGAAGAAGTTTATTTTTACACCTGTTCAGTAAAAATCATCAATAATAAAGAGCTAAAGAAAATTGACTGGGAAGCAGATATTATGAGCAAAAAATGGAATACGGAAAACGCAAAAAATAAAATGCGCCAAAATCCGGAAATGATGATTTGTGATGCTTTAATGGATCAGGATATCTTTTCAGGAGTTGGGAATATTATTAAAAACGAAGCCTTATTCAGAGCAGAAATTCATCCTGAAAGCAAAATTAAGAATCTATCAACAAAGCAACTCGATAAAATCATTGAGCATACAAAAGATTATAGTTTCGATTTCCTGAAATGGAAACGCACCAACGAACTGAAAAAACATTTTCAGGTATATCATCGTGAAGTTTGCCCGAAATGCGGAGAAAAAATTATTCGAAAAGATACAGGCAAAGGAAAACGAGCGAGTTTTTACTGTGAAAATGATCAGATTTTACTTTAAAAATTTACCCTTAAAATTTATTTTAATTCAATATTAAATTTATTTTAAGAATTACAAAATTCTAAATGCAAAACATACTATTTTGATAATTTTCAAATTAACATATCCACAACATCAAACACAGAACAATTACCATTTTTACATTTTTTTATTAATTTAATAATCAAATAACAAATACACATTCCCTTAACAACTAAGAAACAACAATCTAAACAATTCTTAAAACACCTTTAAACCAACACCAAACAGTGACAAACATCATATAAGAGAGTTTGCAGATTATAAAAATTGCCGTAAATTTGCATTATAATATTCGCAACAAAATTTAAATTAATTAAAAATTCAATAATTATGATCGCTTATATCGGTATTGCAACATGTGCTGTTTTAATTACTTCATATTTAGCAACAGTAAAAAGAGAAGGAAATTAGTTTTTAATTAAAAACATTCTTCTATTTAACAAATTTTATTATTTTTTTTATGTTTGCAGTTCTTAACTGCTGCTCTTTTACTCAACCGGAGTAAAAGAGCCCAAAACATAAGATTCTCAGATCTTTTAATTCTCAAGAGATTTTCAAACGCTTACTCTTTCAGCTTAATATATTTTAAGGAAAAAAATTCTTGAAATAAATTATCTTTGCAAGCAAATTTAATGTTCTGCAACTATGAATCTGTACAATCTTATCATTCAGGATAAAGAAGCTGTCACGCTTGATGAAGTTTATCTTGAGCCACAAAACAAACAGCAATTTGTACAGCTTATTAAAGAGCATACTTACATCAAAGAACTGCAGGAATACGGTCTTCCTGTCAACAACAAAATTCTTTTACAGGGAAGTTCGGGTTGCGGAAAAACCATGACAGCAAAAGCCATTGCAAATGCATTAGGCAAAAATATTATCATTCTTAACCTGAGCAATATTGTTTCTTCAAGAATCGGAGAAACTTCTCAGAACATCAAAATGATTTTTGATAAGGCTGCAAGAGAAAGATCAGTTCTTTTTCTGGATGAACTCGACCAAATTGGGAAAGCCCGTGGAAGCGATGATAAAGATGTCGGCGAAATGAGAAGATTGGTCAACACTTTGATTCAGCTGATTGATTATTATCCTGAAAATGCACTTCTTCTTTGTGCAACCAATCACGCAGAAATTATTGACACTGCCCTTCTAAGACGTTTTCAGTTAAAGATTAATTACAAAATGCCATCAAAAGATTTCCTGGATGATTATTACAATCATCTTTTATCTCAATTTCCTGAGGATTTGAGAAATATAGAGAGAAAATATGAGATTTCTTTTGCAGAAGCGAAAGATTATACTTTTACGGTGGTAAAGGGTAATTTGATTGAGAAATTGGAAGCAAAAAGTTCAATACAATTATAATTGAAATGAAGATTTTTCTTTTAATGTTGATTTAATTGTTTTGAAATAGATAATTATTTATTTTAGCGTAATTATAGTATGGATTGGCGCAGTGCGTCAATCCAAAAGTTACAGGCAATTTTAAGAACTACCGTCCGACAATAAAATCCAACCAAAACTTGTAAGACAAAAACAAATTCCATATTTTTGGGCAAAAATTGTCCGAACGAAATAAAACAAAAATATGGAAACAACTTTTGGGGAATATATAAAACAAAAAAGGATTGAGTTGGGCTATCCTCTACGCAAGGTTGCTTCACATATTGACCTTGACCCATCAACACTTGGAAAAATCGAAAAAGACGAACGGCAACTTAACATTGAACAGTTTGACAATCTTTGCCAAGTTTTACAAGCCGACAAAACGACTTTACTAAACTACCACTATTCGACACGAATATTTGACGAACTCAAAACTTATCCTGAATATCGTGAAGTTTTGAATATTGTCAATGAACAACTAACCCACTACATCACACAACAAACATCAATTCAGTTTGAACCAAATTGGACTGAAAAGGAATTTTTAAATCCAAATGCGACAATTAGAATTGGAACTATGTTTTCAGGAATTGGAGCAATTGAATACGCTCTAAAAAGATTAAACCTAAATTCTGAAATTCAATTCGCTTGTGATATTGACGATTTCGTTAAGCAGAGTTATTTTGCCAATTACGAAATTGCTGAAAGCAATTGGTATAAAGATGTTCACGACATCAAAGGAAAAAAATACAAAGGAAAATTAGATTTGCTTGTTGGAGGAAGCCCTTGCCAATCGTTCTCTATGGTTGGAAAACGCAGAGGTTTTGACGACACAAGAGGAACTCTATTTTACGAATTTGCAAGAGTTGTAAAAGAAAGCCAACCTAATGTTTTCATTTTTGAAAACGTAAAAGGATTAGTAAACCACGATAACGGAAACACATTTGAAACTATTAAAGCAACATTTGACGAACTTGGTTATAAATATTTCTATCAAGTTTTGAATGCCAAAAATTACGGAATGCCTCAACATCGGGAACGAATTTTTGTAATTGGTTTCAAAGATAAAACTACAGATTTCACTTTTCCTGAACCTGTAGAATTAGAACACAAAATGCAGGATTTTTTGGAAGATTATACAGACACAAAGTATTATCTCAAAGAGAAAGGCATCAAATTCGTAACGAGTTCAAAAAACAGAACAAAACGCTATACGCAGATAAATGGAGATATTGCACTTTGCCAAAAGGCAAACCAACAATTTAATTGGCACGGAGATTTTGTGTTTGAACATCAAGCCGAAAGCGATTTTGATGAATTTATTTTTGACGTAAACGAAGTTGAAGAAAAATATTATTTGTCCGATAAAGTTCGAGATTATGTGCTTAATCCTGGAACTAAAAATTTTAAGACAACTATAAAAACAGACTTGGAGATTGCAAGACCACTTTTGCAATCAATGCACAAAATGCACCGTGCGGGTGTGGACAATTATGTAACACACAACAAAGGCAGAATTCGTAAACTTACACCAAAAGAGTGTTTAAGACTTATGGGATTTCGTGACGATTTCAAGCAAGTTGTAAGCGATACACAAATGTACCGACAAGCAGGAGATGGAAGTGTCGTAGATGTTTACATCGCCCTAATGAAACAAATGGACATCACTAAATTCGCAATAAAATGAAAAATTTATTTGGGCGTTCCCCTATCGGGTCGGGCTTTCCGTTCCAATCTTTTTGCTCGTTCCTCACAAAAAGGATTTCCACTTCAATCCCTAACGCAACAATTTAAAATATGGCAACAGAAAGAAGAAATTGGACACGAGAAGAACTAATAGTTGCTTTTAATCTGTATTGTAAAATACCTTTTAGTAAAATCAATTACAACCATAAACTTGTAATTGAATTAGCTAACGCAATTGGAAGAACACCATCTGCCGTTGCTTGGAAATTGGTAAATTTTGCGAGTTTAGACCCATCACTTAAACAAAGAAACATTAAAGGAGCAAGTAATGCTGGAAAATTAGATAAAGTTATTTTTGAAGAATTTTATCAAGATTGGAATACTCTTGCCTATGAAAGTGAAATTAGTTTTGCCAAATTATTGAATAAACCAATCGAAATAGAAGAAGAAATTGATATTGAAATAAAGGAAGGAAAAGTAAGAGAAGCATTGGTAAAAGTCCGGGTAAACCAATCTTTTTTCAGAAGTACAGTTTTAGCTTCTTATGAAAACAAGTGTTGTATAACTGGTATTTCAATTTCTGATTTTATAGTTGCAAGCCATATCGTACCTTGGTCAAAAGACGAGAAAAATAGATTAAATCCCGAAAATGGATTGTGTTTAAATTCTATTCACGATAAAGCATTTGACAAAGGTTTTATAACGATTGATTTCGATTATAAAGTAAAAGTTTCAAAGTATTTTGATGATTTCAAAAAAGAAAATAACATTCAAAAATTTTTCTTGGATTTTGAAAACAAAGAAATTGAAATGCCGAAACGATTTTTACCTAATAAAGAATTTTTAGAATATCATCACAATAATATTTTTAGAAAATAGTATATTATGAAAATAAATGACATAATTGAATACGCAATAGAGTTTGCTTGGCAAATGGGAGATAAAAATGAGAACATACCTAGAGCAGAAAGCCGTTGGGAAGTTTTAAATAAAGTTTTAAATTTCATTGAAACAAGAGAACATTTACCTGATGAAGATATAGATGAAGTTGTTCAAGGGTTTCTATCAAAAAAGAATATTAAAAGTGAAATTGACTAATCTTTTCGGGCAGAAGACAGCTTTATTCATCGTTCAATCAAATTAGCTCAATTTGAAGGAAACGGAGAATCTAAAAAACACGTTGGAACTTATAGCGGAGAATTAGGACAAAGAATTTTAAACTTTTTTGAATATTCAACTTGGGGATTAGAACATATAGACACATCTAAAAAAAGAAAAACAGTAGAATCGGCAAAAGAAAGTGGTGCTATCGTTCAAGAGATGACTTGTTTTTTCAGTAAGTCAAATCTTCTGAAATATTTAGATGACGCAAAAGCTGAATATTATGCTCAAGAACAAATTTATCATAACGACATTAGCCAACTTTATCAAGAACGATATTCAGAAGTAGAAAATCTTCCAACGGAACATATATTTTTCACAATTTATGACGCATCAGACAACCTATCACAACGACAAAATCGTGGATATATAAGGTCTGACGATTATATTTGGAAACTTTGGAGAACACTAATTCTTCCAAAAATCAGTTATTTGTCAATTCTAAAAATTGTTCCAACCAATCCAACGGAAGAAAACAATTTTCCAATTTTCTATTTCAGAATTTTATTGGATTATCAGTTTAGAACATTCGTCCACCCAAGTGCATTGGAAACGATTGAAGAAATTCCAGCCGATACAGCCGAAATTGAACAAATCAAAAAATCATATAGAATTGGGCAAGAAAGATAGAGAAAAGCAGTTATTGAATATATGGCTCAATGTCCGTTTTCTAAAATAACTGACGAAAGACTTCTAATAGCAAGTCATATAAAACCGTATAGCGTTTGTATTAAAGAAAAACGAGAAGACCAAGCGTTGGATTATTTGAACGGATTGGCTCTTTCACCAACTTATGACAGACTGTTTGACCAAGGTTACATTACATTTTCAGACACAGGAGAATTGATTTGCGGAACTCAATTAAGTTCATACACTTGGGACAAACTAAATATAAATCCAACAGCTAAAAACAAAATGAGAATTTTCCCTGAAAATCGTGAAGACTATTTGGACTATCATAGAAAGCACGTATTTCAAGACGATATAAAAGACTTGACATAAAAACTGCCTGTAACAAGGGTTTTGCAATAGTGGGGCGAAACTGCAAAGTTCAACGGTTGCTCTTCGATTGAACTTTTTTACAAAATTGAAGATTTGTGCTTCGATTGCCCCACCATCGCAAAGCCCCAAAACGTTAACAGTAATTACGTGACAGCTTTTTACAAAATCAAAGAGTCTTTAAATGACCAATTTTAACCATAAAATATTGCACAATAAAACAAAAAAAGGATTTCAAAATTGAAATCCTTTTTACATATATTTTTCTTACATTTTACAACCCGATTACAGGCATTGAAAGCATTAAGATATTTTCGTTTTCTTCAAGTCCGTCAAGCGGCTCAATGATTCCCGGTCTGTTTGGCTGAGACATTTTCATCGTGATATCATCTGCGCCTAAAATACCCAACATTTCTGTTAAGAACTTAGAACTGAAACCGATATTGATATCTTCCCCATTATAATCACAAGGAATCTGCATGTCTGCCTTGTTTGCATATTCTGTATCTTCTGCGTGAAGATGAAGAATGTTTGCAGACAATTTAAACCTAACCTGATTCGTCGATTTATTCGACATAATTGACGCTCTCTTAATTGCACCTAACAGAAGGTTTCTGTTAATGGTCAATACATTCGGGTTTTCTTTCGGGATTACCGCAGTATAGTTAGGATATTTCCCGTCAATTAATCTACAAATCCAGATATGTTTACCAAAAGTAAATTTTGCCATATTCTCATTGAAGTCGATGGTAAGATCTTCGTTTGAGCTTGCTAAAATATTTTTGAAAATATTCAAAGGTTTTTTAGGCATGATGAATTCCATCGGCTCGGCGTTCATCAAATCTGTTCTTTTATACACAACCAATCGGTGAGAATCTGTAGAAACAAAGTTCGTCTCGTTTTCCCCAAACTGGAATAAAACTCCCGTCATCACCGGACGAAGAGAGTCGTTGCTTGTTGCAAAAAGGGTGTTGGTTAAAGCTTCAGACAAAACTCCTGCAGGCATTGTTACAGACTGTGAAGCATCAAATTCAGGAAGTTCAGGATAATCATCTGCGTTGTCTAATGCTACCGCAAAATTATCTTTCTCGTCCAAAATTTCAAGCTGACTTCCTGTACCTTCAGCGTTGTCTTTCACCGCCAAAGTTAAAGGCTGTTCGCCATACGTTTTGATAAAATCTTGAAAAATCTTGGCAGGAACAGCAAATTTACCTGAATCATCAGACTTTACTTCCAAAGAAGTAATCAGTGTAGTTTCGCCATCAGATGCGGTAATGGTAACGTTATTTTCGTTTAATTCAAAAAGATAGTTTTCTAAAATCGGTCTCGACTGAGAACTTGATATTACGCCACTTACAGTTTGTAAAGCCTTCTGCAGTTCACCACTTGAAATAATAAATTTCATAGATTTAAAAATAAGTTTCTACAAATATAATAAATACAGAACAGATAGGAAAAAATAATATTGAGAGTTATTAACATCCATCAAAATAAATTTATCTTTGACGACGGGTGCTGGAAGTTGGATGTTTAATGCCAATTCCTGCCTAAAATAAATTTACAACCTTTATATTTAATCATGCGTAAACCACCTATTCATAAAAGTTTTCAGAATGCTTTCCGGGGTATTTTTCTGATGATGAAATATGAAAGAAATTTTCAGTTTGAATTGTTGGCTTTCTTTGTCAATCTGTTTCTGATTTTTTATCTAAAACTTTCGAACATCGATACAATTCTTATTCTAATCGTTTCTTTTGGCGTTTTAGCCGCTGAAATTTTCAATACAGCTATTGAAAAAATCTGTGATATCGTTCAGCCAGATTTTGACATCCGAATTGGCTTCATCAAAGATATTTCTGCGGGAGCGGTTATGCTGATGACAATTCTTTCTGTAATCGTGGGAGTTTTGGTCTATTGGAAGTATATTTTCATTAGCTAATTCAATCAATACCAAACTTTTTATTTTTTCCGTCAATAAAAATACAGTGATTGAGGAAAATTTTGTTACCGACCATTCCGGACATACCAGTGAATTTCATCAATGAAAACTGTCCATCTGAAAAACCTTCAACATAAGTTATTTCCCGAACAGGAATCTCCATATTCTCAAACTTTATATTCTCATTACATCTTGTGGTAAATGTCGTTAAAATACGATTCCAGGATTTTGCGTTTTCAGTTTTCACTTCTGCATTTTTCAATTTCAATTTTTCCCATTCTTCTTTGTAGGTAAGAAATTCATAAGCACTTGTTCCGGAATCATAGAGAAATTTTCTTTCCTTGCCTTTCAAAACTCCTGAAATTACAATTTTTTCTTTTGCTGAATTTAAAATCAATAAGATTTGACTTGAATGTTTTGGGAACATCAGAAATATTCAAAAAAACAAAATTATTTCTGAAATCAATAACCGTTTTTCGATCTTCCAAAACATCAGCACCTAAAGTTCCGATGACTTTTAAAGAATCATTATCTGAATTTTTAGTTTCAAAAATTTTAAATTGCTTTGATGAAATTTCAGTGTTTCCGATATGAAAAGCAGTTTCAGCTCGATCATTTTTCACGGAAATTTCTTTTATATTTTTAACGAAATTTGAATAGAATTGAGTGTATGGAGAACCTGTATCAAACTGAAGATAATAAGTTTCGGAATTACCTTGAAAATGAATGGGTAACAGCATCACATTTTTATCTCTTCCCAACCAGGTTACGGGAATATTTCCGCTTTCGTTTTGTACTGTTAAATAATTTTCTTCCGGTGTGAATTTTTGATTGAAATAGAAATATCCGCCGGATAAAATCAAGGTTAAAAGAATCAAAAAAGCAAGAGCAATTCGTTTAAAAAGTTTCATTATAATTTTTCCGGCAAGATTAGCTTTAAAAATTATTTTCTGACTAAAAAAAGAGACGACAGTTTTACGACATTTTCGCGATACAGATCACAAGATACTGCTTTTCAACCTGATAACTAAACTGCCATTTTTACCCAAACTGACTCCGTTTTTTAGAATGACGAGCAATTTTATGGATATAAAAAGTACTAAAACCACAATAAAAAGAGGAAATTTAATCGACAGAAACTTCTGAACAAACGGAGTAACCATTAATAAAACGGAAGTAAAAACAGCCAAGACAATCTGAAAACTTACAATCTCTTTTCCCAACATTTTATTGGTGTCATCTTTTGTTTTTAAGGTAAGGATTAAAGGAAAAATTACACCGCCAAACGGAATAATCAATCCACATAAGGCTGAGAAATTAATCAGTTTTGCACGGTCAACATTCATACTTTTTTCTTCACTAAAAAACAATTCTTCAGGTTTGGTATGCAAAGCTTTCGCAACAGCTTTTAAAGTAAAACCTTTCATCACACTCCCCGACTCGATTCTCTGAATCGTTCTCAAAGAAAGCCCAGAATTTTCAGCCAGTTCAGCCTGAGTGAGGTTCTTCTGTTCACGGAGTATTTTTACTTTATTTTTCATTGAACCAAAATTAAACTTTATCACTCTAAAATCAATTGTATATTTTCATGTGATTCAATAATTTCAACCAAAATTTCAAAAAGAGTTTGTCCGTTTCCGGCAATTAAATCATCTAATTTCTGTTGAATCAATTGTACATTAAATGGTTTTCCGATTTTGATTTTATTTTCATAAAATTCTTTAGTCAAATCAAAACCCAAATCTTCATTTGACTTTTTAGAATCTTTCCACGTAATGTCAGAATTAATTCCATACAAAATATCGTCAAAACCATCCAACGTTCCGACTTTCCAGTCTTCTTTTTTCATAAAAAGCCGGGAAATTTCTTCATAAAATCCTTCCAGATCTGAAAAATGACCGCCATTGATGACAGTCATTTTCTTATGATGATTTTTGTTATTCATATGCTATTTTCTCAGATAAATATTTCCGTATTTGGATTCTAAATTATATTGAGGACCGTTTCCAAATGTTGCCGTAACTAAAGTACGAAAATCATCCGAGTCTTTGCCTGTAAATTTAGTATCCAGATTTGAATAAATCTGACCGAAATTCGTTTCTGCAGAAAGTTTTCCCATTTTATCTGAAATTGTTGCATCAATTCCGCCAAAAACAGCATTTGCATTGATTGTCCCATTGAAATCTTTCAACTCTATTACCCCGTATTTAGATTCAATTTTAGTGATTAAAGATTTAGGAACTTTTATTTCCAGCTGAATATCTGCATCCACACCATCCGTAATGGTATTAAACGTCACGTTGTTGTCTTTAGAATATTTCTGGAGTTCTTCATGAGATTTAAAAACCAATTTCTGATCTTCCTGATACACTTTAATTTTGCGGGGAATATTTTTTATTTCCGGTATTTTGCCTTCAATAACTAAAGAATCTCCTTCTTTTGATTCCTTAATCTGAAAAGCATCATTGTTTTCATTCTCATTAATATTTACCTTCCCTACAACCTGAACTTCCGCTTTATCCCAGGTACTGATTTTGATGAGTTGTGGATAATCAAATTTCAGTGATAATTTTTCGCTTTTATCTGTAGAAAAACTTTTATTAATGTCTGCTTGTGCTGCAGTAAGACCGAAAACAAGACTAACTGCGAGAGTGAGTGCTATTTTCATTTTGTTCTTAAATAAACTTTACTGTAATCAGAACGGACTTCAATATTCGTTCCGCCACCATTTATTTTTCCGGTCAAATCATTCCCATAACTCACCAGTTCTTCTTTTTTATCAACATCAATTTTGAAATCAGGAGACATATAAATTTCTCCATATTTAGTGGTTGTTTTCAGATTGGCTTTTGTTGATTTAGGAAGCGTAACATCTGCAAGTCCGTAAACCGAAATTATCGACAACGGACCTTTCACATTCTGACTGAAAGCCGCTTCAATATTCCCGTAAATAGATTTTACCGTTGCAGGACCTGTAATATTTTCCAGTCGAATACTGTTGTAAGTTGTAGCTACCTCAATTTCATTCTGAATATTTCTGAATATCACATCTCCGCCATATTGGGATTGATGTTTAAACGAAACAATCATATTTTCAGGAACCATCACTTTTACATCCGGAAATGACATTTTTTTCAAGGAATTAACTTCCAAAACACCATCTTTTTCACTCACATTAATTCCAAGTCCTGTATTGTCAATAAGTCCTAAAGCATTCACAATCTGAAGCCCTTCAGCACGCTTGTCTTCCTCATCATCTTCTATCTGAACAGAAAATACGATTTCGTTTCCTTTATAACCTTCTACCGTCACTTTTCCAAGGTTGAGAAGAATTTTGCCGTTGTTTTTTTTGACTTTATAAGTTTTAGAATTTTCTTTTGTAGAATTTGTCTGCTCACCTTTTTCCTGTGCATGGAAAGAAAACGTAAATAAAGCAAGCAAGATTAAATATATCTTTTTCATGAGTTTAAATTTGTTAATAATTATCTGTTTATATAAAAGCTTTTAATATTTCATCAAAACAGCATATGCTTCATCTTTCACGAAAGCCGCTGTTGTAGGGTTTGAAGTGAGTTCTCTCAGTTTTGCGTTCACTTCCGTATTAAGCTCGGATGAATTTTGGTTCGCTAAAATGGTAATCAATTCTTTCTGCACCATCGCATCGTCTTGTTGAAGAAAAATTTGTCTCATATTTTTACCAACATCGGGATTTTGAAGATGCACCGACAAAGTTTCCACCGCTGCTAATCTCACATTCGTATTTTCATCTGAAAGTGCTTTTTGAGATAAAACTTCGATAACTTGTTTATCAGAAACCGAAAAGTCTTTCAACAAAGCAATCCCCTGCAGTCTTGAACTCGCAGAATATTGATTATCCAAAAGTTCTAATGCTTTTGTTTTATCAAAATCGTTTTCGTTTTCTGCGTTATTATTTTGAACCAAAATTTTAGTTTCCTTTATTTTTTTTGATGAAACTAAATTGTTACTTACAAAAGATTCACTTTTAATTTCTTGTTTAGCTGTTTCTATTTTTGCAGTTTCTGATACATTTTTTTGCTTTAAAATATCAACTAAATCTTCATCTTCTGTTTTAATTTTTCCCTGAGCCTTCACGATTGTTTTTTCACTTTCTTTCTGATTCCAAAAAGTATAAAATCCCATACTGAAAATAACGGCTACAGAAGCTGCTGCAACCCATGTTTTCCAGGCAAACAAAGGGGTTGTTTTTTTATCAGAAACATTCTGTTCATCCAGTCTGAACATGATTTTATCAAATGTTTCATCGGGAACTTCGAGCGTATCAAATTCCTCCCGATGATTTTTTATATATTCTTTAAGCGTATCTTTCATTTTGAGATCTTTGAGTGAGTATTTCAAAAATTTTCTTCTTAGCGCGATGGTAATAACTTCGCACCGTACCTGCCGGAATATCCAGCGTTTTGGCAATTTCATCCTGCGGCATTTCTTCAAACAGAAAAAGATTGACAATCGTTCTGATTTGCGGCGGAAGCTCTGCAATTGCATTCTGAAGTTCTTCAATTCGGAATTCCAAAGCCAGTTTTTCTTCCAATTCGTCATCTTTTACATCATACATTTTATCATCTTCAATTTCCAGAAAATAAACTTTCTTTTTGCGAAGAAATGTAAGCGAATGATTAATGGCAATTCTCTTAACCCAACCTCCGAAACTATCTGTATTTTTTAAAGATTTGATTTCCGAAAATGCTTTTACAAAAACTTCCTGAAGAATATCTTCCGCATCTTCCCGGTCATTCACAAGACGGAACACCGAATTGAAAACCGCTTTTGAATAGCGCTGATAAAGCAGAGAATACCCTGAATTGTTTCCGGAACTACAGAGCTCCAACAATTCTTTGTCACTGATATTTACCGTTGCTGTTTTCAAAAATTATAAGTCTTGTTATTTGTTTCTACTTAGTAGACGTAATTTGATTTTAAATGTTGCAATTTATTTTTATTTTATTTAAAATTTTCACTTTTATTTGAATTTTAAAATAAATACAAAGAATTAATGGTATCTAATTTTTCTGAAACTTATTCGCAGAATTCTAATTCGATAGGAATTTTAAAAATATTTATTTTCTCTTTTTCAGTTTTGTTATAAGAATCTTTGGCTTCTTTGCTGTCGACATTCTGACCGTAATAGACATAGGTAAAAGTAGCGTTTGGAGAATTGAGATTGGCAAAAATCATCGAAGGATCTTTTTGATATTTGCTCCAGAAAGTTTCCCATTGCTTTGGAGTAAAATTCACTTTCGCAGTGTATGCATTTCTTCCCTCAATATTATTTTGCTCTTTGGTAAGCCCTTTGATTTCGAAAATAAAATTCTCTTCAGAATCTGCTATTTTCAGGATGAGACCAGGTAATCCGAAAAACTTATATGGTCCATCACTAATTGGAATTTCATTGGTAAACCAAGCAATCCATTTTCTGCCTCCAAAATCCGTTTCCGCTCTCTGAACATTATAATTGAACAATCTACTTTTTTCCTGTTGAATCTTCCAAATCGGTTTGCATCTGTAAGTTGTTAAATAAACTTTATCGAAAAAATTTTCTTCTGTAATTGTAGTTTGAGATTTCAAATCTTTTGAAATTAAAGTCTGTAATTTCCATTGTTGCTTTGGAGCTGGAAAACTTCTGCTTCCCTGATTGACAAGATTTGTTTTTATAGAATCATATTTAAATTTTGCTAAGGATTCGAAATAAGATTTATCTTCATTTTTTAATAAAACAGTTAATTCCGAATTATAATCTTTGGAATGTTCTTCGGTTTTCCATTTGAAATCGTAAATGATTTTATACGATTGGGAAAATATTGCAATGGAACTGATAAATGCAGATAAGCTTAATAATTGTTTAAGTTTCATATAATAGTTTTTGATGGTCTTACTATTATTAAGATTCAGGAATTGAAAAAATGTTGCAATTTGTCAAAAAAAATGACTGCCAATAATGACAGTCATTTTCCTTTTATTGTTATTTGAGTAACTAAACTAAAAGCTTATTTAAAATACTCCACTCCATTTTTGAAGATATTATGATAATTCGCAGTCGGAATATTTTTCATTAAACCTTCTGCAAAACGTTCAGGGTGTCCCATTCTACCGAATATTTTTCCATCCGGACTCGTAATTCCTTCAATTCCGAACAATGAGTTATTTGGATTGAACGGCATTCCGTGAGCGATATTTCCTTCTAAATCTAAATATTGGGTTGCAATCTGTCCGTTTTCATACAGCTTTTGAATTTCCGCTTCCGAAGCCATAAAACGACCTTCCCCGTGAGAAATCGGAATCGTGAATACCTGATCCTTCATTCCTTTTAACCAAGGCGATTCGTCATTCACTACTCTTACATTCACCATCTGGGAAATGTGTCTTCTGATCGCGTTGTGAGCTAATGTCGGAGAATTTTCATCCAGATCTTTGATTCTACCATAAGGCAACAATCCAGATTTTACCAACGCCTGGAAACCGTTACAGATTCCGATAATCATTCCGTCTCTGTCAAGCAATTCGTGAACGGCGTTTCTCATCTTTTCGTTCTTCAAAACATTTACGATAAATTTAGCAGAACCGTCCGGTTCATCTCCCGCAGAAAACCCTCCTGAGAATGCTAAAATCTGTGACTGTTTAATTTCTTCAATCCACGCATCGATGCTTTCATCAAGCAACTGGTGATTGATATTTTTCAGCGGTAAACTGTTGACAATTGCGCCTTCTTTTGCAAAGGCATTTAACGTATCATACTCACAGTTTGTCCCCGGAAACACTGGAGCAAAAACTCTTGGTTGAGCAATTCCGTGTTTCTTGATAATGATATTTCTTGGATTGATTGAGTTTAATTTCTCATCCAATTCAACCGTTATTTTTTCTTTTTCAACAGTTGGGAAAAGATTTTCAAATGTATTCGTATTTGCTTCAAGTAATTTTTCGATTTCAAAATTAAAATTACTGATTTTCAGAATATTTGAATTTTCAACTTCACCAATTAATTGAAGTTCAACAGAACTTAATTCTTCCTGAGATTCTATGACTAAGCTACCGATATTTTTAGCTAATAAAATATTCTCATCAGCAATATTTACATTAGCACCTAATCTATTTCCGAAGCTCATTTTTGCCAAAGCAACAGCAACTCCGCCTTCTTTTACCGTTTTTACAGAAACGATTTTTCCAGCCTTGATATTCTCGAAAATGAATTCGTAAATGGCTTTCAATTTATCATAATTTGGAAGCCCGTTTTCCTGTGGAATGTGGTTGAAGAAATACAGTTTATTTCCTGTCTGTTTAAATTCCGGAGAGATGATATTTTTCTTCTTTCCATTAGCACAAGCGAAAGAAATCAACGTTGGGGGAACATTCAGATCCTGATACGTTCCACTCATTGAATCTTTACCTCCGATTGCAGCCAAACCGAAATTGATTTGAGCATCATAAGCTCCTAACAAAGAAGCTAAAGGTTTCCCCCATTTTTCAGGATTCTGACCCAATTTCTCAAAATATTCCTGGAAACTGAATCTGATATTTTTATAATCGCCACCCATCGCAACGATCTTTGCAACACTTTCTACCACTGCATAAGAAGCTCCCAACAAAGAGTTCTGCTTAGAAATCTCTGTATCGAATCCCCAACTCGCCAAAGAAACCGTTTCAATATCTTTTGCTCCGATAATTGGCAACGTTTGTACACTTCCTTCCATCAAAGTCTGCTGATATTTTCCACCTAAAGGCATCGCCACCGTAGTCGCACCGATAGAAGAGTCGAACATTTCCAGCAAACCTTTTTGAGAGGCAACATTTTTATCTCCTAAAATTTTCAAAAAGTTCTCCTCATTGAATGACAGAGTTTCTTCTTTTACTTCATTCAAGTGAGTAATTTTAACTTCCTGACTTTTTGAACAGCCGTTCGTATCTAAAAACGCTCTTGAAAGGTCAACAATTTTATCGCCTTTCCAGAACATCTGCATTCTTCCTGAATCCGTCACTTTTGCTACCTCAACAGCTACAATGTTTTCAGCTTCACAGAATTTAATAAACTGTTCTTTATCTTTTGGTTCAACCACAACTGCCATTCTTTCCTGAGATTCAGAAATAGCCAGTTCAGTTCCGTTCAAACCTTCATATTTTAAAGGTAAAACATCTAAGTTAACTTCCAAAGAATCAGCAATTTCACCAATCGCTACAGAAACACCTCCCGCTCCAAAATCATTCGATTTTTTAATCAGTCTCGTTACTTCAGGATTTCTGAATAATCTCTGGATTTTACGTTCTTCAACGGCATTTCCTTTCTGAACTTCAGAACTCATCGTATGGATAGAAGTTTCGTCCTGTTCCTTTGAACTTCCGCTAGCTCCTCCAACTCCGTCACGACCTGTTGCACCTCCTAAAATGATGATAGAATCACCAGCTTCAGGCTTTTCACGTCTTACCCAGTCTACAGGAACCGCTCCGGCAACGAAACCAATTTCCATTCTTTTGGCTTTATAGCCTTCATCGTAGATTTCAGAAACCATTGTAGTTGCTAAACCGATTTGGTTACCATAAGAAGAATATCCGTTTGCAGCCTGTTTTGTGATGGTCTTTTGAGGTAATTTGCCCGGTAAAGTTTTGTCCACAGATTCCAACACATCTGCAGCACCAGTTAATCTCATCGCCTGGAAAACGAAAGAACGTCCGGACAAAGGATCTCTGATTGCACCACCTAAACACGTTGAAGCCCCACCAAAAGGCTCAATTTCTGTCGGGTGATTGTGGGTTTCGTTTTTGAATAATAAATACCAAGGTTCTTTTTTACCGTCGTATTCCGCTTCGATTTGGATGGTACAAGCGTTGATTTCATCAGAAACAACCAAGTTCTCCAAATTACCAGTTTTATGGAAATATCTTCCGCAAACTGTCGCCAAATCCATTAAAGAGATCGGTTTCAATTCGCGTCCTAAGAATTTTCTTTTTTCGATATAATCATTGAAAATAGTTTCCAATGTATGTTTGAACTGTCCTTCAAATTCAATATTTGACAATTCTGTTTCAAATGTTGTGTGACGACAGTGGTCGCTCCAGTATGTGTCTAAAACTTTAAGTTCAGTTTCCGTAGGATTTCTGTTTTCTGATTTGAAATATTCCTGAATGAATTTCAAATCATCCAAACCTAATGCAAAATCGTGCTTGTTAAAGAATTCTTCAAGCTGAGCATCATCAAAGTTGATGAAATTTTCGTGAACAATTACTTTTGAAGGTGTTTCTTCCGCAGGAATGTCTAAAATTGACAGATCTTTTTCCTGAGATTCCACTTTATTGATTAAAAGGTCTTTTATTTTTACTAAATCAGATTCAGAAACTCCTTCAAATTCGATTAATTTACCGCTTCTTACCTTAGACTTCTCATTTCCAGTCAGTAAAGCGATACACTGTTGGGCAGAATCTGCACGCTGATCATATTGACCAGGCAAAAATTCTAAGGCGAAATGAATTCCCTGTGCAGGATTTTCCTCGATTAGAATATCAGTAACCGGATCCACGAAAGTACTGTTGACCACTTTTTCAAATTCACCATCGTTTAATCCAAAAATATCGTAAACGTTGTATACTTTTACGCTTTGGATCGACGGAACCACCGCTTTTACTTCATCAAAAATTTTTGGACTTTCAACATCGAAAATTCCTCTTTTTTCTACGAAAATTCTTTTGTTCATTTTTTATTAGATTCAGGAACCGAAGTTCAGGATTTTATTAGATTTATCTTTTATTCAGCGAATTGTTTTAAAAATTCGGGATACCAATCGTCAATTTTTTTATCACGGTTTTCTGCACGAACTTTCAGCAGCTTGTCTGTAAATTCCTGCATTTTCGGAAAACCTCTTTCTTTCATCAGCGCAATGATGCTTTGCTTAGTTTCAAGGAAATTTTTCTGATCATAATTGTCTTCACAGAACAAAACAAAAACGCCATATGTCATATATTCATCGAATACTTTTACCGGATTTGGATAGGCAAAAATGCCTTCTGTATTTTCGTCTGTCCATATCTTCCTGTCTTTAAAATACTGATCAATAGCTTCTTTGTTTGCGATACTTGGTGCTTTTACATAATTGTGGTCAATCTCAGTAAACATCACTCTTGTATTGAACAGCTCATTTTGAAGCTCCGAAAGTTTTTCAAAGTTATCGAGTGGTGGCAAAACCATATAGATCAGCTTAAAATTATTGTTGTCAAAATCTCCGGTGTAGTTCAAACTGTTGATGAGTGGTGAACAGAAGATGATGTAGCTGTTGATTTTGGTTTTAAAATTTTTCTCCAGCCATTTCCACTGTTTGCCCAGATTAGCTTTTCTATCATAATCGGAAATAATTTGAGAATAATACGGCTTTTGTTTTTTGTAAAATTCTCTGAACTTAGACTTTACCGCAAAATCTTCAATTTCTTTTTTGTAAGTCGTAATTGGGTTTTCAGTGATTTTAATACCTGAAACACCAGTTGCCGGGAAGACAAATATTTCATTTTTAACGAGCTTCTCACCTTTAAAATCATAGGAAATACCATTTCCCGTTAAAAAAATATAATTGTAGGGTGAAGCAACCAGCAAAGAGTCGAAAGTTTTGATGATCTTTTCATCTTTAAAAGGTTTAAAATATGAGATGACATCTTTATAATAAACACCTTCCTGCTGAATCATATCATCATTTTCCAATCCGGATTTGGTAATTGCCAGCATTATATGAATCAATTCCTTTGCCTCATTGATTTCAATTTTATACTTTCCCTGATTCTCTTTTTTGAATTTTTCAGTAAAATTAATTCTGTCCTGAGCCTTTGAAAAGAGACAGGTTAAAATTAATAAAACTGAAATAATCGTTCTGGTCATAAATAATTTAGGTATAATTTTAAAAAAATATGCAGCCCGAAAAGACTGCACAATATTTATACTTTAAGATCAGCCTCTAATCCTATCAGATCTTTGTTTGCCTCAATAATTGGCTGAACTTCATTGGCAATGAATTCTTCCGTCTGAATCGGTGCAAAGCCGATAAAGTTTTTAGGATCAAGAACCTCTTTTAATTTTGATTTATCTAATTTTAAAGAATCGTCATTTAAAATTCTTTCGATCAAGTCATTTTCTTTTCCTTCTTCTTTCACTTTTTTGGAAGCTTCCATAGAATGAACTCTAATCACTTCGTGGATTTCCTGACGGTCGCCACCCGCTTTTACCTCTTCCATAATGATGTATTCCGTCGCCATAAACGGCAGTTCTTCCATAATATGCTTGTTGATTCTGTTCGGATACACTACGATTCCGTTCATAATGTTGTTCCAGATCAATAGAATTGCATCAACCGCTAAAAACGCCTGAGGAATTGTTAATCTCTTGTTTGCAGAATCGTCCAAAGTTCTTTCAAACCATTGAGTTGAAGCCACCATTGCAGAACTTGTCGTTAAAGACATTACATATTTTGCCAATGCTCCGATTCTTTCGCTTCTCATCGGGTTACGCTTGTAAGCCATTGCCGATGAACCAATCTGGTTTTTTTCGAATGGTTCTTCAATTTCTTTCAAATTTTGAAGTAAGCGTAAATCGTTGGTGAATTTATGTGCAGACTGAGCAATATTTCCTAATAACGCTACAACTTTAGCATCAATTTTTCTGTCGTAAGTCTGCCCAGAAACTCCGAAAACCTTTTCGAAACCGAATCTTTTTGACAATTCTTTATCTAAGTGTTTCACTTTAGAATAATCACCGTTGAAAAGTTCAAGGAAACTTGCTGCAGTTCCCGTAGTTCCTTTTACCCCTCTGAATCTTAATGTTTCCAGGAAGAAATCAAGCTCTTCGATGTCAAGAACTAAACTCTGTAACCAAAGTGTCGCTCTTTTTCCGACAGTTGTTAACTGAGCCGGCTGAAAGTGTGTGAAACCTAAAGTTGGAAGATCTTTATATTGAATTGCAAAATCTGCTAAGTTTTTCATTACGTTAACCAACTTTTTCTTTAAAATCAAAAGTCCGTCACGGATCTGAATTAAATCTGTGTTATCTCCTACAAACGCCGAAGTTGCTCCCAAGTGAATAATACCTTTTGCAGAAGGCGCTACATCACCGTAAGCGTGAACGTGAGCCATTACATCGTGTCTGAATTTTTTCTCGTATTCAGCAGCTTTATCGTAATCGATATTTTCTGCATTGGCTTTCAAGTCAGCGATTTGCTCGTCTGTGATTTCAAGGCCAAGGTCTTTTTCGATTTCAGCAAGGGCAATCCAAAGCTTTCTCCAGTTCTGGAATTTATTGTTGTGAGAAAAGTTAAACAACATTTCTTCGCTTGAATAGCGTTCTTCCAAAGGATTTTTGTAGGAATTCATTCTTTTCTTTTACTTTTTTATAGATATGCAAAAGTAAGATTTTTTGATGAGAGATAAAAATCGTAAAGAAGGTTTTGAATTTTGCCTAATTCAGATGTAATTCAATTTATTTTTATCTATTTTTTAATTCAAATAAATTCCGAAAAACCAAGCCCATACAATTAAAATAATCTGCATCGGTATTCTTTCTTTATAGAGATAACTCATTCCCGGACCTGTATAATCTGCCTTAAAAATATTAATATTCTTTTTGGATGAATTGATATTGGCAACGAAAATCAAAATAAAGAAAACAATCAGCAAAGTAGCAGTAAGCTCACGGATTGAAGGAATCATTAAACCGACTGCTGCTGCAATTTCAATAAATCCGGTAAAATAAACCCAAAACATTTTTGCCGGAATAAAATCGGGAATCATCAAGGTCATTCCTTTCTGGAATTTGAAATGGGCAAAACCTGTAAAAGCGATGAAAACGGCCATTCCTAAATTTCCTGAAAAAAGAAAATTCCAGTCTCCCTGAAAAATTTTTGTCCCCAATAATGCTAAAATAAATGTGATAAAAAGAATTGTTAATAATTTCATGATGCTTTCAAAATTTCAATAGCTTATACTTTTTAAAATTAAATAAAAAAGAGGCTTTCTATAAAAAACCTCCTGAATGAAACTATTCAGTTCATATTAATTTGCCTCTGCAATGTTTTTCACAACCTCTAAGCCTTGCGTAAAGCCTTTATCCATGTGATCTCGCCATGATTTTTCGGTTTGAACTTCAACATGAAGCTTTGTTTTCCCATCAAAATCAATTAAGATATATTTTTCGAAGCAGCCACTCCATTCCATTACTTCTTTGCTTTGAGTGTCTTCGTTACCGTCTTTGTCCACCATTCCTAAATGTTTAAAAATTATCTGATCGGGTTTTTCAAGACTGTCTATTGTGGAAACCATTCCTTCACCTTCAGTATTTGTGAAATAAGTTTTCCCTCCGACTTGCCAATCAGATTTCATTTGTGAACCTGGACTGAAAAATTTCGTCCATTCACTATACGTTTCGTTTCCCCAAAGTGCATCCCATACTTTTTGTTTGGGAGCATCGATTATAATTTCATATGATAAGGTTTCCATATATTTTGATTTTTGGTTTGTTTTAATTTAAACACAAATGACACAAATTTTCAGCACGAATTTCACAACATAGAAGTTCATCCGCTTAATTGGTGTTGAATTATAATTGATTTTCAGCTAAATTTTTAACATTCTGTATTGCCTGTGGAATTTTCTCTTCGAAAAAACTCTTAAACTCTTCTGTTGTGTTTATTTCTAAAATGAGTTTGGTTTCTTCTTCATTTCCCTCCAAAAAGTAAGATTCAGTAGCATCGCCCCAATCCATCGGAGTTTCAATTCCACTGTAAATTTCTCCCAAGTGCAGAAAAACCATTTCTTTATTGGGAATATTTTTTACAACTTTACTGAACATTCCGTTATTTTCAGGGTCTAAAAACTGTACCTTACTTCCTTCGTCAAGGGTTCCCATATAAAAAGAGCCTTGTGTAAAAGCGGAAGTCCATTGTCTGTAATGTGTATCTTCCCAAAGCACAGTCCATACTTTTTCGGGGGATGCATTTATTTTAATTTCAAATTTTAAAAGTTCCATATTTTGAAGTTAGGTTTAGGTAAAATTAATTATCCGCCGACAAAATCTCCTCCGTTGATGTGGATAATTTCGCCCGTTATAAAACTTGAATCTTCTGACGCTAAAAAAACATAAGCCGGAGCTACTTCTGAAGGTTGCCCTGCCCTTTTCAGCGGAGTATCTTTTCCAAAAGAGGTTATATCTTCAAAAGTTTCTTTTACTAAAGGTGTCCAGATCGGTCCGGGAGCAACACCGTTTACCAGAATTTTCTGATCGGCAAGGTTTACAGAGAGTGAGCGGATAAATGTTGCGATTGCACCTTTTGTCGCTGAATAATCAATAAGATGATTGCTTCCACGATATGCAGTAACCGATGTTGTGCAAATAATTCTTCCGCCTTTTTTCATTAAAGCCAAACAATCTCTTGTAAATGAAATCATCGAAGTAATATTGACATCAAATGTTTCTTTGATTTGTTCGTCTTTAATTTTAGAAATTTCACTTTTAGGAAACTGAATTCCGGCATTATTAACCAGAATATCAATTGTTTTCCATTCTTTTTTAATCTTTTCTAAAGTATTATTTCTAAATATTTTTTTAGAAATATCACCTTTTAAAAGAATACATTTCTGACCTTCTTTTTCGATCAGTTTCTGAGTTTCTTTGGCATCTTTCACACTTTCTTTGTAAATGATGGCAACATCTGCCCCTTCTCTTGCAAAATGAACGGCAACAGCTTGTCCGATTCCGCTGTCTCCTCCAGAAATAAGTGCTTTTTTGTTGAGCAACTTTTTACTTCCCAAATAATTTTTCCTGATGATTTCGGGATACAAACCGTCTTTAGGTACTTTTGAAAGCGATTTTGACTTGTTCTGTGTCTTCATAAGCAAATCTTTTACAGGAAATGTATCAAACAGCAAGCCGAAGAGGAAAAGGTTGGATGATGGAAGCCGGATGTGGGAAGTTATTTTCAGACTTAATATTACTTCCAGCCTCCATCATCAAGCTTCCGGCTTAAACTTTAAGAATTGTAAGCTTCTTCTAAATCTTTAATAACAATTTTCTGCATTTTCATCATTGCCATAACCACTTTCTGAGCTTTTTCCTGATCCGGATCACTCATCAATTGAATCAGCTTTTTTGGAACAATTTGCCAACTAAAACCATATTTATCTTTCAGCCAGCCGCACATACTTTCTCTTCCGCCATCCGAAGTCAAAGTATTCCAATATGTATCGGTTTGGTCCTGATTATCGGTCATCACAACCATTGAAATTCCTTCATTAAAATCAAACTGATGATCGTAAGAATTATCCATACAGAAAAAACTATAGCCATCAATTTCAAAATGAGCATGTTGAATATTTTGAGCCGGCTCCGGGTTGGGATAGCCTTCACTACCGTCTCCGTATCTTAAAATATTTCCGATTTTAGAATTCGGAAAAGTTTTCGTGTACAATTCCATTGCTTCCATTGCTTTTCCGTTATTTTCATGGATGAACATTAAAGTCGGAATAATTTTTTGTTCACGCTGTTTTTCACCTAAGAAAATCTGCCAGCTCACGCCATATTTATCCTGAACCAAGCCATATTTTTTACTCCAAGAATAAGCATTCAGATCCATTAATACCATTCCTGTTTCAGAAAGCTCATTCCAATATTTCTGAACCTCATCTTCCGTTTCACAAATCACCATAAAAGAAACCGAGGCATTTTTTTTGAATTGAGGTCCGCCGTTTAACAGCATTAACTTCTGACCGAAAATTTCAATATTCATCACAACAGGTGTATCTGCCGTAATTTTCCCGTTAAATACGTTGCAGTAGAATTCTGCAGATTCTTTCGATTCCCCATCGTACCAAAGGCAGGGGAAAATATCGTTGTTCATAATTTTAAATTTAATCATCATTGTGAACGAGGTGAAGCTATCTTTAGTTTAAAATTAAACAGCTTCTTCCTTCGTCAGAATGACAAATGGTGTATTTTAATTATTAATTATTTTTAAAAGAAACATGATTCTCATTCATGTAAACCTTAAGTTTTTGCATCGTATTTTTACCAAATCCATGCAGCTGCATGATTTCTTTCTCAGAATAATCTGATAACTTTTCCAGCGAATCTATTTTCTCTTTTTCCAGTGCTCTTCTTGCGGGCGTTGCAATAACCCCTTTTAAAAAGTTCCCTTTGACAACATGACTTACAGCGCAAATGGAACTTAAACATTTTGCCATTATTACCAAATTGATCATGATGAAAAGATTATTAGTGGTTTTCTACGTACTTATGAAAATTATTCAGAATAGCATACCATCCGTCTCTCTGCATTTCCACTGAATTTTGTTTTTCAGGATCAAAAACAATGTCTACTTTCGTTGTGTCAGTATCGATTTCATGAAAATCAACGTCAACATTTCTGCCGTCTTCCAGATGGTATTTGATTCTTTTATTAGGAATCACCTCATCGTAAGTTCCTTCAAAATCAAACCCAAAACTTCCGTCTTTCGCTTCCATTCTGTTTTTAAATTTTCCGCCGACACGCAAATCGTTTTCTGAACTTGGGCATTGCCATGTTTCGTGAGCAAAGTTCCATTTTGTAATGTGTTTTGGATCGTTGTAATAATCCCATACCTTCTGAACAGGTTTTAAAATCGTAATATCAATTTTAATAGGTTCCATAGTATCTAATTTTGTGGTTGAGGTAAAAAGGGCAACCCAAACAGCTACCCTTTTTTAATATAATTTAGTTTAAAGATAAGACTATTTTGTATATTCTTCGTTATAGTTTACCATCCAGTGAACACCGTACTTGTCCTGAAAACTTCCGAAATAATCGCCCCAAAACTGGTCTTCAATCGGCATTTCGATATTTCCTCCCTCAGAAAGCCCTTTGAAAAGTCTGTCGGCTTCGTCTTTAGATTCAGGGAAAATAGAAACGTAATTGTTGTTTCCTACCGTAAGATTCTGCCCGAAACTCGGAACAATATCTGATGCCATCAGCAAATCTCCGCCAATGGGAAGCGCAATGTGCATTACTCTGTTTTTTTCCTCGTCGGATAGATTTTCAGTTCCGGGAGCATTTCCCATTTTATGGATTTCGCCTACAAATTCTCCACCGAAAACAGATTTGTAAAAATTGAAAGCTTCTTCTGCTTTCCCATCAAAATTTAAGTAAGGATTTAATTTAGCCATGATTTTTATTTTTTAATTATTAATATTTTTTATTGTCATTGCGAGAAGCGGAGCGACGAAGCAATCTTTTAATTACTTCAGATATTCATTTTAACGCAAAGTCCGCAAAGATTTTTCTTTAATTTAATTGCGCATATTTTCGTTCGCAAAGGCGTTTGACTTCGTCGAATCTTCGATTTCACTCAGCAAAGGCTATAGGTTATATTTACTTGGCTTAGCATTCTGAAAGAAGCGAAGCGGATTGAAGAATCTATTCAGATGAAAACTCTATTAATTTTAATTATTCAAAAATTTCTCAACCTCGTTTACCGTAAAATCTATCAGCATTTCATCAACATTTCCCCCAAAATCGGCCATCATGTAAGAACCGTGTGTTGCAGGGAGAATCATTAATTGAGAATTTTTCACTAAACGCCACATTTCTAAAACATGCTCAGGTTTCATTACATCCTGATCGCCGGAAATAAACAAAGTCGGAGACTTTATTCCTTTTAAAATATCTTCACTCCAGTCTTCGAAAGTCTGCATTCTTTTGCTGTCTTTATCAAACATATTTTCCAGCGCTGAAAAATCAGGATTCAAGTTTAAAAAATTAATTTTAAGCGGCTCAGGCATTGAATCTAAAGTTGCGTCCATCATACTTTCGAAAAAACCATCCATCATTCCGTTTCTTTTGTAAAAAGCAGATGCAACAATCAATTTTTCAACCATTTCAGGAAAAAGATGAGCAATTTGCATTACCGTATTTCCACCATTGCTGAAGCCCCAGAACGAAGCTTTTTCTATATTGATTTCTTTCAGAAGTTCGGCAACATCTTTTGCGTCCTGTTCAAAAGTTTCTGGAATACTGCGATGCTCCGACATTCCATGATTTTGAAGATCAATTCCAATAAGCTGAAATTTATTTTCCAGTCTTGAAATCACTTCTTTATAATCAAATAAAATCGAACCGCCACCACCATGAATCAGTACCAAAGGTTTTCCGGAACCGTAGATTTCATAATACATCTTAATTCCGTTGACCTGCTTATGACCTTTTTCAACCGGATTCATTTTTAATATTTTAAATCTTTATCGAAATCATATTTCATACCTTCATAGTTCAGAATTCTGCGCATCAAACCGATTTGCCCGCACAGATAATCTTCACGACCGATGCACATTCCAATAAAATTCAGAACCGTTTCAGGGAAGAAATCGATGTTCATTCCCATCGGAAAAGCTTTATCTAAATCTTCATCGTTTATTTCCAATAATTTCTGATAAACCAATGGCGAAATTTTATGAAAACTTTCTTTCAATTGCTCTAAAGTCGGATAAACCAGGTTTTCATCCAACGCTTTCCCCTGAAAGAAATGGTCTTTGAATTCAAATTCTTCTTCCATCCCGAGAACATTTGCCATTGCATAACGCATGTCCAGGAAGTTTCCAACCATCCAGATGATATGATTGGTTCTGCCTTCAATCCTTTTCAAAGCATCTTCTTCTGAAATTCCGTCGAGAACCATTAGAAAATTTTGGCTGTGACCTCGAAAAGCAGGAATAATGATGTCTAATTTTTTTGATCTTGGTGTATCCATTTGCTTTGTTTTTTTATTTCCCACAGATTTCACGGATTTTCGCAGATGACTGCATTTATTTGTGAAAAATATTGTGAATTTTATATTTAATGTTTCTCGCAGATTTTGCTGATTACAGAGATCTTTTTTTATTTGAAAAAGACTATGAAATTTGTGGAAAATGTTTGTATCATTAATGTTTAAACTATTCTGTCGGCAGTTGAGACGGATCTGCAAATATCACGTTCCACCCGTGTCCGTTGATATCCCAGAAAGAATTTTGATACATCCAACCGTGATCCTGAGCTTCTTCATGCTGATAAGCTCCATTGGCAACTGCAGCATTTACAACCTGATTAACTTCTTCGCGACTGTCTAAACCGATGGCAACTAAAACCTGCGTAGTATCACCTTTTGGAACCGGTCTTTCAGAAAATGTCTGGAAATATTCTTCCTGCAAAAACATGATCTGAATATTGTCGTTCATCATCACACAAACGGCTTTTTCATCGGTAATCTGTTCGTTGATTGAAAATCCTATTTTTGTCCAGAATTCTCTTGTTTTCTCAACATCTTTTACCGGAAGATTTACATAGATTTGATTGATTTTCATTTTTGTAATTTTTTAAAGCTTTGTTTAATCTTTGAAATTTTATTTAATATTAAGAATTTAATATTTTAATTATTCATTCTTAAATTACTTAAAAAGAATCAACGGATTGATTTCTTAATTCTTAGTAATAGTAAATTGCTTACATTTTTAATTTTTAAGAGAAAAATAAACAAAGTTCATGTAGAATAAGAGCACTAAGATCATAAACTAATTAGATTCTTAATTTAAAATTTTATTCTGTCGGAAGCTTAGACATATCAGCAAACATCACTTCCCACTGATGTCCGTTCAAACCTGAAAAAGCTCTTTGATACATCCAGCCATGATCTTGCGGTTCACTATAAGTAGAGCCTCCGTTTTCAGTTGCAGTTTTCACCATATGTTCAACTTCTTCACGGCTGTTTACTCCAATAGCAAGAAGCGTTTGAGTTGTATCTCCCTTTGCAATAGCTCTGTTTGTAAATGTTTGAAAAAATTCTTCCTTTAAAAACATCGTATAAATATGATCTGCCTTCATGATCACACAGATTGCTTTTTCATTGGAAAACTGTTCGTTAATAGAAAATCCGAGTTTCGTCCAAAAATCTCTTGTTTTCTGAACATCTTTTATAGGAAGGTTGACATAAATCTGGGTGATTTCCATTTTGTAATTTTTTTAGTGTTAAACTTTTAACCAAAATTACCAAGTCGCAGCGGAAATCTACTTGCCATAAGACAAGATTTAATTTTTCTTGGGATGCGAAACCAATTCTTTACGGATTCGGCTTAAAGAAGTGTCTGTCACACCAAGATACGAAGCGATCTGCTTCAACGGGGCAAACTGTATAACATGAGGTTTCTGCTCTAAAAGATTGAGATAACGTTTCGTAGCAGAAAGCGTAAACATTTCCACAGAACGTTGTTTGTAAACAAAAAGCTGTTGAGACATCCAGGCTCTTCCCCATTCTCTGAGATTTGGGATTTTATGAAATAATTCCTGAAAGGTTTCAAAATCGAACTTCCAACATTCGCAATCGGTGATGCAGACAATATTTTCCTGAGTAGGAATTCTCTGAAAAATTGAAGAAACTTCAATGATGATTTCATTTTCAACGAAAAAATTAGTCGTGACTTCATTCCCGTTAAAATCATTGACAAAAGAACGGGCCAAACCTTTCTCCAGAATATAATATTCATTAGCCGTTTTTCCTTCCTCCAAAATGAGATCGCCTTTGTGAAAAAACACTTTTTCATGTGCCTGAAACACTTCCTGAAGTTCATCATCCAAGAAAAAAGGAAAATCGTAGCATATTTCTAAGGCTTTATTGCTCATTTTGGTTCTGTTTTAATTGAACTTAAAAATAGAATTTTTATTGGAATTCTGTGATTTATTTTATCATAAAAGATTTTTATTCAACAGATCAATCTATGAAAGAATACATCGGTTTGATGCTATTTGATTTTCTGTTTTAATGCAAACAGGTATCATTGAGCTTTAAAAGTTTTCTGTTTTAATACAAACACCTATGTTTTAACCTAAAAAGATTTCTTTGAAAGTACAAACATGCATGTTTTAATAAAAACAGGCTTCTGTGTAAGGGCAAACAGGTATGTTTTAAATAAATCAGTTTTCCAGGAGAAGACAAACAACCTTATTTTAATTAAAACAGAAATCTGAGTGTAGGCAAACAGGTATATTTTAATCAAAACATATCCGTTGTATATTTTAATTTATTTTCGTCACTTCGAGTAGATTTTTTGAAAAAAATCGTATTGAGAAGCTATTGAGCTTAGGACTTATTTTTTTATCATTCACCGGTTCTCGATACATTTTTTCTCCACTTTGTCACGAAAAAACACTCGAATTGACGAGTCGAATACTAAAATATTTAAAACAAAGAAAGCTGAATTGGCTTTGAAGGTGCTGGTTTTTCAGCATCACCGAAAACGGTTTTACCACCAAAACGCCATGAGTTTTGCCGTTCTTCTTCCATCACCTCATTGATGTCGAAATCGGGTATAAAGTTTTTTTCGGCTTCAGAAATTACCGTGTGAAGTTTATTGATGGATTGCAGCTTATCAGAATTTCCAAGTTTGGATTTTTCAATTCCTTTCTGCAGAATAGAAATCGTTTCATCATATACATTTATCGGGACCGGGAAAGGATGACCATCTTTTCCGCCATGGGCAAACGAAAATCTCGCCGGATCTTGAAATCTTGAAGGCGCCCCGTGAATCACTTCACTTACCAGAGCCAGACTTTGTAATGTTCGCGGACCAACACCTTTTAACAATAATAATTCTTCGAAGTTTTCAGGCTGATTTTCTCTCGTCATGTACAATAATGTTCCGAGTTTTTTCAAATCTACATCTGAAGCACGAACATCATGATGATTGGGCAGAATAAGATTCGCAAAATCCTGCATGATTTTTTCTGAATTGGTATGTGAAATTTCAAGAATTCCTTTTCTGTTTTCCTGAGCTTCAGTGGCTGTTAAATTCAGAATATTTCCACGGTTGATTCCCTGAATCCCTTTATGCGGAGCATCGACAAAAGATTCCATGTTTTCGGAATGCCAATGATATCGACGCGCTGTTCCGTCGGAATCGTTCATTCCCTGCTGCACGACTGACCAACTTCCTTCATCAGATAAAATAAAATTGTGCAGATACAACTGATATCCATCCTGAATCGCAGTGTTATCAACTTTTGCAGATAATTTACTTGCACGAACCAGCTCGTTTCCATCTAATCCGGTTTTATCAGCAATAAGTAATAATTCATTCGGAGTTTCCTTGGAGAATCGCCCTTTTCCGCCGCAAATATAAAGTCCGAGCTCTTTAGAAACCGGATTGATGCTGCGTTTTAACGCACCCATTACAGACGTGGTAATTCCCGAAGAATGCCAATCCATTCCCATCACTGCCCCAAAACTTTGAAACCAAAACGGGTCTGCCAATCTTTTCAAAACCTCATTTTTTCCATAATCTGCAAGGATTACTTCAACAATGGATAAACCAAGAATCGACATGCGTTCGTACAGCCAAGGCGGTACTTTGCCGTAGTGAAGGGGTAATGTTGCAGTTCCGGAGCGTTTCATTGCTTAGTTGGTTGTTGGTTGTACAAAATTAAAGCCTTACGAGTTAAAATCATAAGGCTTTACGCATATTTTATTTTTTACCGCAAAAGATTCAAAAGATTTTATTGCTTTTAATGCTGTTCAAAAGTTTACAAAGCAATAAGTGTTTTTACATTTTGTAGACTTCTATTTTTTTCAATTATCTCTTTTGCATCTTTTGCGGTAAAAATTCAGAAGTCTATTTTAATGCTTTACAATTTCCTTTACAATTCCGCCCTGAGGTTCTCGTACTGTTTGCGTGAAAATGAATGCTTTTGGGTCGATGGAACGAACGATATTCTGTAATTTTCTTACTTCTAATCTCGTAACGATCGTAAAAATAATATCGGCATCCTGGCTTTGCTCAAAAGATTCTTTCATAAAACCTCTTTCTCCCCTGTAAACGGTAATCCCTTTATTCATGGTTAGAACCAATGCTTTTTTAATTTCTTCACTGTTTCCTGAAATGATGGTTACTCCGGTGTACGCTTCTATTCCTTCAATCACATATTTGGTAATCTGGCTTGCCACGAGATACGTCATAATTGCATATAAAGCCGTTTCTACTTTTATAAATGCTGCAATAACGAAAATCACGGCATTCATCCCTAAAATAATTTCTGTGATGCTAAAGCTGCTTTTTTTCAAAGTTAATAAAGCTAAAACTTCCATTCCGTCGAAAGTTCCGCCACCACGCATAGAAAGTCCGATACCTATCCCCATGAAAAATCCGCCAAACATAGCGACTAATAATTTATCATGTGTCAATTCCGGAAAAGGAACAAAAAAGATGGTTACAATAATTAATAAAATCGTTAAAAAACTTCTGATGGCAAAGTGTTTCCCGATCTGAAAATACGCTAAAACGATAAAAGGAATATTTAAAACTAATAATACAACCCCTAAATTCCAATGATAAACTTCATGAAGTAAGAGGGAAATCCCCGTAACTCCACCATCTAAAAAGTGGTTGGGAACCAGGAAAGATTTCAAAGCAAAACTCGCTGAAATAACTCCCAAAACAAGATAAATAATGTCTGAAATGGTAAACAGCGGGCCATGTTTAGTTGGTGAGCTCATAAAATGATTAGTCGTTTTTTAGTTTTGTTTTAATAATATTCAGGTTGTCCTGTTTTTTGTCTTTCCTGCTTTTGATGGCAGTTTCGGTAAAATAATGATGACTTTCCAGGAATTTTTCCTGTAATAAATTCCAATCACGCTCAGAATTAACGATTCCGAACATGGAAAGTTCCTCAAAAAGCTTATTTCCGATGGTAAAAAAATCGTCTCTCCCCAAATAATCCAAATCGGCATCGGCTAAGATCTGCTCCAGATGATTATGCGGAGTTTGTGGAATTTTTGTCGCCATAATCATTCCTTTGATTTTCTCAAGCTGTTCCTGAGAATAGCCGTAATCTGAAAGATATTCTTCCGCAATTTCGCATGATTTTGCTTCATGTTCTTTTGAACCGTACAAAAATCCGGTGTCGTGAAACAAAGCCGCCGTTTTCAGCAATAACAAATCTTCATCATTTACACCTTCAGATTTAGCAATTTTTTCGACAGAATCTATCACATCTTTAACGTGCATGACGCTGTGATAGGAAAGATGTTCAGGAAGATTTTCTTTAAGCCTGTTTAATATGATTTTTTTTAATTTTTCGTATTCCATTTATAAATCGTGTTTTATTTAAACGCAATGTTCGCAAAGATTTCTTTCAAATGTTTGAAAATATTTTTCGTTCGCAAAGGCGTTTCACTAAGCTAAGACATTAAAAAAAGTTTTGTTTTGTTTTATTTTCAAAATGTAAAATTTAAAAACAAACAATGTCTCTTGTCTCTTTTGTGGTTAAATTATAAGTTATTTATTTTTAATTTCAAGTGCAAAATACATATCCATATCGCCTTTTCCTTTGGTGTGGATTTTTCCTCTGTATTCGCAGTTTATTTTTTCTTTTACCAACTGATAGGTCGATTCGGAAATATTTATTTTTCCTTTTTCGCTGTTCTGCTCCATTCTTGCAGCTGTATTTACCGTGTCTCCCCAAATGTCGTAAGCGAATTTTTTTACCCCGACAATTCCGGCAATCAAAGAACCTGAATTAATTCCGATTCTGATGTCCAAAGCATTTGGGTTGGTCTTTTTTCTTTCTTCAATAAAATTAATGATATCCAAAGCAACCAAAACCGTTTGATAAGCATGACATTCATTTTTAAGTGGTAACCCACAAACCGCCAGATAAGCATCACCGATAGTTTTAATCTTTTCCAAACCATGTTTTTCCATGATTAAGTCAAAAGCCGTAAAACATTCATTCAGTTCAACCAGCATTTTTTCGGCGCCCATTTTCTCTGAACTCTGTGTAAAATTAACAAAATCAGTAAATAAAACGCTGACTTCATCATAATACTTCGCTTCTGAACTTCCGTTTTCCTTCAATTCTTCGGCAACTTCGTGGGGAAGAATATTGAGGAGTAAGTTCTCTGTTTTCTGTTTTTCTTTCTGGAGCTCAAAAGTTCGTTCATCGACTTGTTTTTCAAGCAAATCGTTTTGATCCTGAAGAATCTGCTGTTTTTCCTGTTCCTGCTTTAAATTTAATTCGGATAATCTGTTAACTTCATCCAACTGTTTTACCAGACGTAGATTGGTTGAGGCAAATTCCCAAGCCAAATACGCCGAAATTGAAATAGGAAAACTGATAAATATAAAGCCCAGAGCATACCCCATAAAATCATCCCCGAAAAGCTGATCAGGATCTACAATATTTAAAGAATCTAAAATCTGAAAAACAATAAGCATAATGACAAAAAGGAAGAACGTCAAAACTCCGCCCCCTACAATAAATGCAGATTTTTCTCTTCTGATCATAGCTCTTATAATCAGGAAAAAAGATTCTAGTGCAGCAATAAATATGTAAAAAAACACAAAACTAACCGCAAGTGCTGCGCTGAAATAAAAGAGAATAATAAATATCCCTGCGATACCAAGCATGATTTTCAGCCGAAGTTTGCTTTTTCCAAAGAGTGTATTGACAAAACCGGTAAGTGATGCGCCAAATACCACAATTGATAAAAATGACAGGAAAGAATATGTATTAATTTTATCCGGATCTGTCATTTCATAAAACGAAAGAACCATATAGCTCAACAAGCCAATGGACAAGTTGTAGGTAGAGAAATATAAATTGTATACAGCTTTTCTATAAAATAAAAATAACAGCAAATGAACAAACCCAAGCGCAAGAAAAATACCGCAAATAAGCATTGCAATAAAATTAAAGCCCTGCATCATATCAACTTTATCATCCAGAAAGTCATTAGCGGCGTTTAATTCTATATCGAGCGCAATAGGACTGTAGTTGACGACTGTTTTTTTAGTTTTTGTGATGGGAAGAAATCGTATTGCTAAAACATTTACCCCCGTATTATCTAAAGAAAACAAAGCAGGAACCTCATTTTTTATCCTAAATTCAGTTGATTTTGCATTTCCTATTTTACCAATGCTTTCAATCTTTTTTCCGTTTAAATAGATCTCCGAAGCGCCAAGCTGGCTGATATTAAAACACAGAGATTCGTTCACCATTGCAGAATCGATCTTAAAATAATACCGAATCCAGTAAGGCTGATCTTTATGATAAGCTTTTTTGGAAGTGAAGTTCATGTATTTCCATGCTGAATCGTCGAAATCCGGTGAAGCAAAAGCAGGATTATCTTTATCGTAAAACTTGCTTTCCCCTTCAATTGAAGCTCCTTCTCTAATCTGTTGAGCCGTAAAGACCGTTGGTTTTTCAAAAGAATTTTGCGCAAAACAGATGTTCTGCAATACTGCAAAGATGAATAGTAAAAATGTAAAGAGTATATTTTTTTTCAAAATTTTTAAATTTAAAATGAAACCTGATTAACAAAATACATCTCCATAGCCCCTTTACCTTTTGTCTCTATTTTTCCTCTGTGCTCGAAAGTAAAGTCATCTTTCACTAATTTATACGTTGCTTCGGAAACATTAAGCCTTCCTAAAACACTGTTCTGCTCCATTCTCGCAGCCGTATTTACCGTATCTCCCCAAATATCGTAAGCGAATTTTTTCACACCAACAATTCCTGCAATCACAGGTCCGGAGTGAATTCCTATTCTTATGTCGAGTGCATTCGGGTTGTCTTTTTTCCGTTGTTGAATATAAGAAAGAATTTCCAAACCGGCACTTACTGCGTTTTTACCATGCTTCTCATCAGAAACCGGCAATCCGCTTACAGCCAAATACGCATCGCCAATGGTTTTTATTTTTTCCAAACCATATTTTTCCATGATTCTGTCGAATTCTGTGAAGCAGATATTAAGCTCATTAAGAACTTCCTGAACGCCAATTCTTTCTGAATTTGCCGTAAAATTGACAAAATCGGTGAACAACACTGAAACTTCATCAAAATGTTTGGCACTGGTCTTCCCTTTTTCTTTTAGCTCTTCAGCAACTTCGTGTGGAAGAATATTGAGCAATAAATCATCAGATTTCTTTTTTTCTTCGGCGATTTTTTTATTGTCTTTTCGTTTTTGATTATAAGAAAACCCTGCAAAACCTAATAAAAGCAGCGACAAACCAGCTCCGACTGCCCAGATATTTTTTTGATTTTGTGAACTTTCCAGTTCAGCTTTTGCGATGGCATCTTTTTTCTCCTGATTGATTCTGGCAATATTTCTTTCCTGATTGTATTTTAATGCAGCAGCCTTTTGCTCTTCATCGAATTTGATCTGAATTTCTTTTCTTTTTAGATCTTCTTCGAGCGCCAATCTTTTTCGCTCTTCTTCAGTTTTTGCAGCAGCCTGTTTTTTTTCGTATTCAAAACGGAGCGCTTTTAATTCGATTTCTTTTTGAAGCTGAATACGTTTGGTTTCTTCTTCGAGTTTAATACGGGCTCTTTCGTTGGCTACTTCAGTTTCAGACTGTACAGAAGAAAGAGCTTTCATTTTCTCTATTCCATAGGTCTTTTCTTTTGTTTCATACATTTTTTTCAAGTATGAATAAGAACGGGGATAATCTCCAAGAAATGCATAGGCCCGATGAAGAACTTCGTAATTTTGGATAAAAAGCTCTGGTGAAACAACCGTTTTTGACTGAGAAAAACGATCAAGACTTTTGAGTTGTTCATTCACCAGCTGGCTGAGTTCAGAAAGCTTAGATTGATTATTTTTCAAACCTATACTATCTTCCATGATCTTTTTCAATTCTACATTTCCTTTGTGATTTTTATAGTAATCATAAAGAGGGTCGTTTTCAGAACTCAACTTTATGCATTTAGCCGCAAAATCCTGAGCTATACTATAATCTTTTTCTTTAGAATATATATCTGAAAGATAATAATAAACCGATGCCAAACCTGCCTTATTATTTTTTGACTCATAATAATCTTTGGCAACATTTAATTCTTTTTTTGCTAACTCCAGCTGATTGGTTTCGCCATAAACCATAGCGAGTGACATTCCTATATCAACAATCTGAGCCTGGTCACGATTTTTTCTCGCAATTTCCGAAGCCTTTTGAAAATAGTATAACGATTTCTTATTATCTCTGCTTGTTAAGAAAAAAGTTCCTGCATCTTTATACGCTAAGTATAGGCTTTCAGGATAATATTTTTCAACAAAATCTATATACGTTTTGAGAGAAGCAAATCCTTTCACAAAATCCTGTTGCACAAAATAGTTGATATAAAGCCCCTGATAAGAGTACATGACAAATTTTTTATCAAAATTCCTTTTATCGTGGTAATATTTTAAAATCTCATTAAAATATTTAGCGGAAACATCATTTTTTTTATAAACTGTATTAATTCTTGCCATTAAAAGATTGAGCATTGCTCTTTTCTCATAATTTTCAGTTTTGTGAAGATATTTTTCTGACTCAATTAAATATTTTTCACCTGTAGCTAAATCATTTTTTTGCAAAAACAAATTGGCAATAAATAAATTAGCTCTTCCAATTTGTTCTGTATCATTATTTTTTTTATAAATAGGGAGTGATAATTGAGAATAATGAATCGCACTGTCTATATTTTTAGAATCAGAATAGAGATTTGCTAAGTCACTGTATACTTTTACTTTCTCATTATTCGGGGTAGAAAAAGACAACTTCTTTTTCAATTCGAGAATCTCCTTATATTCCTGTGCTTTAAGGAGAACGTTCCCATAAAAAAGAAAACATATGATTGTAAAAGAGGTGAACTTGTTTTTCAATGGGTGATTATTGCGTTGATGCACAAAAATAAAAAAATCATTCTGTTAAACAACAGAATGATTTCAATTTATTGAGAAATAATCTTACTATTTCAAAGCTACCAAAGCAGCCTCATAATTAGGCTCATTAGCAATTTCAGAAACCTGCTCAGTATAAAGTACTTTATTGTTTTCATCCGTAACAATTACAGCACGGCTCAAAAGCCCCTTCATCGGAGAATCTGTAATCGTTACTTCATAATCATCACCGAAAGTACCCCTGAAATCTGAAAGTGTTTCCACATTATTCAGACCTTCCGCAGCACAAAATCTTCCCAATGCAAATGGTAAATCTTTTGAAACATTGATAACCACAGTATTTTCAAGATTAGATACCTCTTCATTGAATTTTCTTGCGGAAGATGCACAAGTAGGCGTATCTATACTCGGGAAAATGTTAAATACCTTTTTCTTTCCTTCAAAGTTTTCAAGCGTTTTCACATTCAGAGCAGAATCTACCAACGCAAAATCTTTTACGGTGAAACCTACATCAGGAAGGCTGCCCAAAGTATTTACCGGATTTCCTTTTAAAGTAATTGCAGACATAATTTATATTTTTAAAGTTTATCAAATTTATTCAAATTTCAGTTGATTTTGCTTGAAATAAAGGTTAAATAATTCTTAAAGTGGAAAATCTCATTAATTATTAAAGTGGAAAAAATTAAAATTTAACTAAATTTGTGAGTCTTAAAAATCAAATAATAAATTACACTATAATGTCAGACAAATCAAAAATCTATTACACCCTTACGGATGAGGCTCCAATGTTGGCTACACACTCGTTTTTACCGATTGTAAAAGCTTTTACAAAATCAGCAAACATTGAGATCGCGGTTCCGGATATTTCTTTGGCAGGAAGAATTTTAGCAAACTTCCCTGAGTTTTTGAACGATGACCAAAAAATCGGTGATGCTTTGGCTGAATTAGGTCAATTGGCAACTCAACCTGATGCGAATATTATCAAATTACCTAATATTTCAGCTTCAGCTCCTCAGTTGGATGCAGCTATTGCTGAATTACAGGCTAAAGGTTTTGCTGTTCCAAATTATCCTTCTGAGCCTAAAAACGAGGAAGAAAAAGCAATTAAGGCTAAATATGCTAAAGTTTTAGGAAGTGCTGTAAACCCTGTATTAAGAGAAGGAAACTCTGACAGACGTGCTCCAAAAGCTGTTAAAAACTATGCAAAAGCAAACCCTCACAGAATGGGTAATTGGGCTTCTGACAGCAAAACAGATGTTGCTCACATGATCGGAGGTGATTTCTACGGAACCGAAACTTCAACGACTGTAGAAAACGCTACAAAATATAAAATCGTTTTCAAAGCAAACGATGGTACTGAAACTCAGTTGAAAGATTATGCAAGTCTTCAGGCTGGTGAAGTTATCGATTCTTCTGTAATGAATTTAAATGCTTTGAAAGCTTTCGTTCAGGAAGCGATTGAAGAAGCTAAAAACAGAAATGTACTTCTTTCTGCTCACTTGAAAGCTACGATGATGAAAATCTCTGATCCAATTATTTTCGGAGCGATTGTAGAAACTTTCTTCAAAGAAGTTTTCACTAAATATGCTGAGACTTTCAAGTCTTTAGATATCAATCCAAACAACGGTCTTGCCGATCTTTTCGATAAAATCAAAGGAAATGCTCAGGAAGCTGAAATTAAAGCTGATATCGAAGCTGCTTTGACAAACGGACCAAGAGTGGCAATGGTAAATTCTGACAAAGGAATTACAAACTTCCACGTTCCTTCTGATATCATCGTTGATGCTTCTATGGCTGCTTTGGTAAGAGGCGGAGGAAAAATGTGGAACAAAGACGGAAACGAAGAAGATACAGTTGCGATCATTCCGGATCGTTCTTACGCAGGTTTCTATCAAGCTGTAATTGATGATATGAAAGCTCACGGGAAGTTAGATCCTACAACAATGGGTTCTGTTCCGAACGTAGGTTTAATGGCTCAAAAAGCTGAAGAATACGGTTCTCACGACAAAACTTTCCAGGTTTCTGCGGAAGGAACTGTTGAAGTTCAGGACGAAAACGGAAACGTTCTTCTTTCTCAAAAAGTTGAAAAAGGTGATATTTTCAGAATGTGTCAGACTAAAGATGCTCCAATCCAGGACTGGGTAAAATTAGCGGTAAACAGAGCAAGACTTTCTGATACTCCTGCGATTTTCTGGTTAGACAAAGGAAGAGCGCACGACAGAGAAATGATCAAAAAAGTTGAAAAATACTTAGCTGATCACGATACAAATGGGCTAGATATTAAAATTCTTGACGTTAAGGATGCTATGACTGAAACGTTAAGAAGAGCAAGAGAAGGAAAAGATACGATTTCTGTTTCAGGAAACGTATTGAGAGATTATTTGACTGACCTTTTCCCAATTCTTGAACTTGGAACTTCTGCTAAAATGCTTTCTATCGTTCCATTGATGAACGGTGGTGGTTTATTCGAAACAGGAGCTGGAGGTTCTGCACCAAAACACGTTGAACAATTTATTGAAGAAGGTTATTTGAGATGGGATTCTTTAGGTGAATTCTTAGCTTTACAAGCTTCTTTAGAGCATTTAGCACAAACTCAAAACAATACAAAATCTCAGGTTTTAGCGGATGCATTGGATGAAGCGAATGCTAAATTCTTAGCGACTGACAAATCTCCTGCAAGAAAAGTTGGAGAAATCGATAACAGAGGTTCTCACTTCTACTTAGCAATGTATTGGGCGGAAGCATTGGCAAACCAGACTGCCGATGCTGAATTGGCTCAACAATTCGCTCCAATTGCGGAAGCAATGAAAGAAAACGAAGAAGTTATCAATACTGAACTCATTGGTGCTCAAGGTAAACCACAAGATATTGAGGGTTACTACAAAACGGATACATACAAAACGTATGCAGCGATGAGACCAAGTACAGTTTTAAATGAAATCATCGACGGAATCTAATTCTCGATCTTGATATAGATGAAAAGCTCCTTTTTTAAAGGGGCTTTTTGTTTGTCTAAACTTTTTTTAAACACTAATGGAACAATTTGATTGCTGAATTTTTTCAACCATTAAGAACATTTAAGTTAGTAAGATTAATTAAGAAAAATCAAATTGATTTTTTATAAGCACAATGCTAAAAGCAAAGCTCATCTTAATATTCTAAATTCCTTAATAAAAATCTTAATGGTTTAAAATAAAAATTTCCGTAATAATCTAATTTCGGAGAGATGAATTTCATAGTACATTATAAATTTTAAGTTTTGGCTAAAGCCCAATAGATTGTATTTAAAAATGGAAACGGGCTAAAGCCCGTTCCTACTGATATTTAACAGTATCATTTGTGAAATTTGTATTTAAGAAAACTAAATTTTATCCTCCACAATCACCTTTCGATGTTCCCTACCCCAAATAATCATTTCCTGAATGATATTTCCAAACGTTCGACAGTATTCGGTTGGTTCATACTCAATTAAAACGGGAGTTTCGGGATAAACATTTCGCTTAACCAGCTTATTCATTTCCATTTCTTTCAATTCTTTTGAAAGCATTCTTGTAGTAATTCCCGGAATACTTCTTTCAATCTCACGAAAACGTCTGTTGCCGTTACAAAGCGAATTGATAACAGGAATTCTCCATTTCCCACCGATGAAATAAAGGGTATCCTGTAATGCCCTAAGCTCTTCTGTCTGATCTCTTTCCATAATTGCAAAGTTAAATGATATCATTGATGATACTGATATATTCTGTGATACTTGTTACAAAAGCATATCAATTTACAATAACTTTGTCAAAAATTTTAAAACAATGAGTACATTTAATAACAAATTAGCCATCGTAACGGGCGGAAACAGCGGAATTGGATATGCAACCGCAAAAGAATTAATTGCAAATGGTGCAAAGGTAATCATCACAGGAAGACGAAGAGAAGCTGTTGAAAAGGCTGCGGAAGAATTAGGAGCCATTCCGTTTGTAGCCGATCAGGGAAAACTGGAAGATATTGAAACGTTAAAAGCGGATGTTGAAAAACAATTTGGAAAAGTAGATATTTTGTTCATTAATGCAGGAATCACCGGAACTTTAGGCTCTATTGAAAATATGAGTGCTGAAAATTTTGACAATGTGATGGGTATTAATTTCAGAGGAGCTTATTTTACTTTGAGTAAATTTATTCCTTTACTGAACGATGGCGCTTCAGTGGTATTCCTTTCATCGAATGTTGCAACAACTTCCAAACCCAACAGCTCGATTTATCAGGCAAGTAAAGCCGCTTTAAATTCTATTGCAAAAACAGCCGCTGCCGAATTGGCACCAAGGAAAATCAGAGTGAATATGGTAAGTCCAGGCCCGACAAAAACAGAAATTATGACAAAAGCCGGATTGGACGAAAAAACGCTGGAAGGTCTTAATGAATGGCTGATCAGCGGAATTCCTTTACAAAAAATGGGAACTGCGGAGGATGTTGCCAAAGCTGTTGTTTACTTATCAGACAATTCTGTGGCAAGCTTTATGACGGGAACTGAAATCCTTATCGATGGCGGAATGATTCTCTAATCCAATTTCTTTTATCACTTGGAATGCAGCGAGGCTGCCCAAAAAAAGATTGTTTTTTTTTGGACAGCGTCATTGTTAAAATTATGTAGTAGAAAATTTTTTAAATATTCGTTATATATCATACTTCGGTTTAACCACGAAACACACTAAAGATTTCACAAGGAACACAATAGTTGTGAACTTGGTGGATAACCTTAGCGTACGTTGTGGTAAAAATAATCATGATTACAGCAAACAGCATTTAATTATAACATATTGTGGACGATCAAAAAAAATTTAAATCTTATATAAAAATTATGCATGTGCTTTTCTTAATTTAATCATACTTAAAATAAACAGTCCTAAAATTCCCAAAACAAAATATCCTTCTGCGACTTCCAGCTGAATTTGAGGCTTGATCACCGCTACAATTCCGTAACTGATGGCTGAGGTGATGATGAAGGCAATTCCGCCTGTTAAACCACCTGCAATCCCTGCAGAATTCGGGAATCTTCCAATACAATAAGAGAAATAATTGTTAAAAATAAATCCGGCCGTCACGTGAATTAAAAACGCAAATGCCACCAAACTGTAAATATTGTTTGAAAAATAGGATGCAATAAACATCAAAATGATTAAAAATAATTGAATGAAATTAGCATAACGGATTTTCGGCAAAAACGCTTTATTGATTAATGCTTTTCCTAAAAAACCACCCGCCATCCAGGCGAATCCAAGGATTAAAGAAACGTAGCCTGCAACCACCTCAGAATAGCCCATTTTGTGTTCAATAATGAAAGATCCGCACAGATTGAAGAACATAATCATCGAATAGCTCAACCCGCACATTAACATTCCATAAAAGAAATCTTTGGCTTTAAACATTGAATTATATTCCTTCAGCAAAAATTCAACGTGGAAAGGATTTCTCTTCTTCAAGGTTTCGCCTGAAAAAATAAATTCAAGGATGAGAAGAAATAAGCTGTATCCTGCCAACACATAAAAATTCGACTGCCACCCAAAGTTTTTCTGCAAATATCCACCAATAAAAGGCGCAATAATAGGACCCACCGACCAGACAATCGTCATGATACTGAGATAATGCTTCCTCGCTTCGCCTTCATAAACATCCACAAAGAAAGCCCTTTTGGAGACGACTGCAAATCCAGACAAAACTCCTTGTAGCACACGCATTGCGTAGATGATGTAGATATTTTGAGTTGTTGCTGTAATGATGAACGACACGACAAACAACGCCAGAGAAGCCATCGAGATTTTATATCTTCCGAAAGAATCGACGATACTTCCCGCAAAAAACTGGGTTAAGCCATAACTGATTAAAAATATCGATAAAGTAAGCTGAATATTACTTTCCGGCTGATGCAATTCGGTCGCCATACTTGGCATTGAAGGAAGATAAATATCCGTTGCCAAACCCGACATCGGGATTACGGCAAATGCTAAAATCGTAGCAATAAATTTATTTTTTTCTTTAAGTGTAACCATTGCTGATCTAAAAAATTTCATGAAAATCAGATTCCCAAGTCCAAATTCAGGAATCTAAATTTGTTTTTTAATTGTTTACTAATTTCATAGAACCTTCGTTATATCTTTCACCCGTATTGGGGTATTTTTTTAAGATAGACTCTATGGTTTCCAGATCGGTTTGAGAAAGCTCGATGTTCGTCGCAGCAATGTTTTCTTCCAAATATTTGATGCGTTTTGTACCCGGAATCGGAATAATATCTTCACCTTGATTTAAAACCCAGGCCAAAGCCAGCTGAGTACCTTTCACCCCTTTAGACAGAGCAAAATCATTGATTTCTTTTGCTAAATTTCTGTTGTTTTCCAAATATTCTTCCTGATAACGGGGAAGTGATTTTCTGAAATCTTCGTTGCCAAAATTCTGAACCTCATTAATATTCGAGAAAAGTCCCCTAGCCAACGGAGAATACGGAACCAGTGTAATTCCCAACTCTCTGACGGTCGGAAGAATTTCCTTTTCAACATCTTTTGTCAGTAATGAATATTCTGACTGTAAAGCGGTAATCGGATGAATTTTATTTGCTTTTCTGATGGATTCTGCAGAAGCTTCTGATAATCCTAAATATTTCACTTTTCCGGCTTTTACCAGATCCGCCATGGCTCCGACTGTTTCTTCAACAGGAATATTCGGATCCACTCTGTGAGCGTAATACAGGTCGATTTCATCAATTTTTAATCTTTGAAGACTCAAATCAACCGCTTTTTTAATCCACTCCGGTGAACCGTCAAAATAGGTTCCGGGAGCACCGCTGTGGCTCGCTTTTCCGTCCTTAAACCTGAATCCGAATTTGGTCGCAATAAAAATCTTATCACGATTCGGAACCAAAACTTTTGAAATTAATTTTTCATTTTCTCCGTTTGCGTACATGTCTGCTGTGTCCCAGAAGTTTACGCCTAAATCCAATGCTTTGTGCAAAGTCTTGATGCTTTCCTGCTCGTCTGTCGGTCCATATGCAAAGCTCATTCCCATACATCCCAAACCGATAGCAGACAACTGCTCTCCTGTGTTTCCTAATTTTCTAAATTTCATGATAATTGTGATTTAAAATTTATAGTACAAAATTACAGCAGCCGACTGACGATGTCAATATAGAAATCAAACGAAGAATTATAAAAATCAAACAACCGCAGTTCGAACTGCATTAGGTGTCATTCCGGTCTGTTTTTTAAAATAATTGGTGAAATAAGCCGGTTCTTCAAAACCTAATCCGTAAGCAATTTCAGAGACATTCCAGTCTGTATGCTTCAATAAAGCATTGGCTTCCTGAATGATTCTCGAAGTGATCTGCTGACTGGTCGTTCTCCCCGTAATCTCTTTCACAGAACGGTTTAAAGAATTAACGTGAATCGACAAATTTTCCGCATAATCGACCGGACTTTTCAATTTTAAAAATCTTTCCGGACTGTCGATCGGGAACTGTCTTTCCAGCAATTCCATGAATAAAGAAGCTACTTTCTGCGAAGCATTCTGATAAGGTTCAAAATTTTCTGCAGGATGCATTTTCATGGTTTCGTGGATCAAAAGATGAAGATAAGCCCTCAACATATCATATTTATGCAGATAATCCGATTGAATTTCGGTCATCATTTTAATAAAAATATCGGCGACAGTTTTCTGCTGTTCTTCATTAATAAAGAAAACAGGTGTTCCGCCAATTTTAAAAAGCTGAGAATCCTGAAGATTTCCCAAACGGTTTCCGTCATGCACAAACTGATCGGTAAAAAGACAGAAAAAGCCTTTCTGATCCTTGTTTTCCGCTTCCCAAGAATAGGGAATTACAGGGTTGGAAAATAACAAAGCCGGTTGGTCTACATAAATCCATTTATCGGCATAATGAAGCTTTCCTTTTCCTATGATCAATGAAATTTTGTAATAATCTCTCCTGCTGTAAGGCGTAATCAAAGAGCAATTTTCTCTTGAAAACACATTAAAATGACCTACTCCGGGTGTTTTTATACATTCCAGACCGACACGTTTGTAAAAACCTTTTATTGTTTCATTAGATTCCATAGCGTAAAATTATAAAATTCAAACAAAAGTATCGTAACAAATAATTTCAATTGATAAAATGATTGACGATTTGAGTTGGAGGATTTTAGAGTTTGAGTTTTTTAATTATTAAGAAAATTAGATTTCTTCTGCGTCGAAATGACAATACTTAATTTTGAATAAAATAAAAGCAACCGATCTGCCGACCAGTCGCTCTTAAAATTGAATGTATAGTTGATAATTGATTTATAGATGTCCGTTTCCGTTTTTGTGTTTGTATACCTTTACTTTCTTATCCATATGTTTGTAACGTTTATCATTATTCTTGTTTCGGTTATAAACAGCTACCGGATTCTGACCTTTGTAATATTTATTTTTAAATTTTAAATATTTGTCATGCCCCATAATTCTTTCTAACTCTACATATCTGTCGTTTATCCATCTATCTGGATTACTTACGTATACTCTGTTCCAAGAATTATAATCGTTATATCTGTCGTTCAAAGCATAAATCTGATTGGCCTGCGTCTGCGATAATACCAAATCTGTAATGACCGATGCCCAATTTACATCCGAAATACTTCTTCTGTAATCGTTGTAATAATCTGACTGCGCATACGTTAAACTAAACGTTCCGACAATCATTGCGGTTAATAATAACTTTTTCATCTCACATCTTTTTTAAATTAAAACTATAAGAGAATTTTCAATTAAAATGCCAAATCGATTTTATAACATGCTAATATTTGTTAAAAACAATACAATGAATTGATATTGTTGAAAATAATTCAATATTCAAATTTATTTATCTGATGATTATTTTAGAAATTCAAAGATAATATTACAGTTTATTTATTTTATAAACATTCATAAAGTTTTACTGAAATCATTTTTAATTTATTAACAATTCATTTTAAAAATCTCTGAATTTGTATTCATTATCATTTTTAATTTGTAATTTTAATAGGAGAAAATTCTCCCAACTCATCTTTAATCAACGAAAATCTCAGTATTATGGAAAATATAAAGTTTGAAATTACGCCCTATCAGGACGAGCTGCAATTATTAATTGATGATAAAAAGGTAGGCTATATGTCGATTTCTGTTGACGGAAGACTCCTTAATGTTTACTACACTAAAATAAATGAAGATCTTGAGGGACACGGTTATGCTAAATTACTTTTGGATAAATTGGTAAATTATGCAGAAGAAAAAGACTTGATGATTGACCCTGAATGCGATTTCGTGAGACAGCAGCTTGAAAACCATCCCAAAAGATACAAAGGAATCTGGCACGACTAACTAAATTATTCCCACCAGTTCTGAAAATGCTGGTCTGCATTATTCAAATCTAAGATTTCACCAATTTTCGGAGTGAGAATATGAAGATTTTTCTCTTTTCCAAGTTGAGTTACTTTTTGCAGAGGTTCATTCCAGGGATGTAAAGCAAGCGCAAATTTTCCGGAATGTACGGGAATAATATTTTTTGCCTGAATATCTAGACTCGCTTGTATCACATCTTCCGGTAAAGCGTGAATATATTTCCATGCTACGTTGTACTGTCCGTTTTCCATGATAGCATAATCAAAGGGACCGTATTTCTCACCTATGGTTTTAAAATGCGTATCATAACCACTATCTCCGCCTAAAAACAGTTTTTTAGTGGGAGTTTCGAGAACGTAAGATGTCCATAAAGTACTGTTTCTATGGAATTTTCTTCCCGAAAAATGTCTTGCAGGAGTGAACGTTATTTTAAGATTATCTTTTAATCGGACGGCGGTGTCCCAATTTTCTTCAATAAACTTTTCGGGATCATAGCCCCATTTTTCAAAATGCGCTCCTACGCCCAGCGGCATAATGACTTTTCCTACCTTTTCCCGAATAGACTTTACCGTTGGATAATCTAAATGATCATAATGATCGTGGGTAATCACGAGATAATCGATATTCGGAATATCTTGTAGTTTGTAAAGGTCTGAACCTTCAAAGGCTTTATTAAAAAACTTAAACGGCGAACCGTAGGTACTCAAAACAGGGTCAATCAGAAAAGAAACGCCATCAATTTTGATGAAATAAGAAGAGTGCCCCATCCAGATAAAAACATCTTCGTGATCGGGTAGATTTTTCAAATCAGTCTGCACAGTGGGAATAGCCCTCAACGGTTTCAACAATGGGTCTTTTTTAGAAAAGAAAAAATTGAACACAATTTTCGGCATGCTGTAACCTTCTGCTACAGATGGTGTGAAACTTTGGTTCTGAAACTGCTTATCTTTATAATTTTCAGACTTCAGCATTCTTTTCAGACGTTCACCTTGCGGTTCTGCTCCAAAAGCCTCCATCGACAATACTAAATAGGCGAAAATTGCAATAGCTGCAACCAATATGATAAAATAAACCATTCTGTAATTTTGAAATTCAAATGTAAAAAACTTTCTTTAAGTTTAGTACTCTTTCATCAATGACGCACGAAAATGAATTTTACTTTTTTTTATTTTACTCTTTAATTTTTTTACCGCAAAAGAGTCAAAAGAATAATTGTGAAAATAGAAAGTTCAAAAGCTCACAAATGCAAAAAACTTGCAATGTCATAATTTTATAAACTTTTGAAGAACTTCAGCGAAATAAAATCTTTTGTTTCTTTTGCGGTAAAAAAATTATACTCTAAATTAAAATCTGAATTATATCTAAAAGTTTTTAAATTCGTTATCCAAAAACTCTATATTTTGAAATATATTTTAATCGTATTATTTGTTCTGTCCGTTTTTTCTTGTACTTCCGTGAAAAAATATAACGAACAAAGATTAAGCATGATTCCACCTGAAAAACTTCGTGAGGATATCGATTTCACCTACCGAAAACTTCAGGAAATGCACCCTAATCTCAACTGGTATATTTCAAAAAAAGATCTTGATTCTAAATTTGACAGTTTAAAAACAACCATCAATAAATCTCTTACTCCGACACAGTTTTATTTTAAACTGCAGCCCGTCATTACAAAAATCCGTGAAGGACATTTGTCGTTGAGAATTCCCTCGAAAAGATTTTCAAGAAAAGAAATTAAAGCTTTAAAAAATAAAAAAGGGCTTTTCGGAAGGTTTGAATATTATGTAGAAGGCGATCATTTATATTTTATCGAAAATAAAGATTCCATTCAAAACATACAGCCAGGAACTGAACTTTTAAGCATTAATGACGTTCCGGTTTCGGGCTATCTGAAGAAATACCGGGATCTCATCACCAGTGACGGCTACAACAGCACTTTTTTTCCTCATTATCTGAAAGATGTTTTCTTTAATTTTTTTGTTGCCGAAAAAGGAATTATGGACAGTGCCAAAATCGAAACCCTTTACAAAGATAAAAGACAAACTCTGACTTTAAAGCGTGAAACAAAAGACAAAAAAGACCTTGAAAAAGACAAAGCCGAGAAAAAGCGCAGTCCGGAAAAAAAACTGAATGATTATGTTGCTTCAACGAGTTCTTACAACAGGAATTTTAAATTTCTCGACAAAGACAGCACAATTGCTTACATGAAAATTAAAAGTTTCTCAAGAACATTTTCCAATAAGTTTTACAAACAATCTTTTGCCAAAATTAAAGATGCAGAATCTTCTTATCTTATCATTGATATCCGTGAAAACTATGGTGGTTCGCTCTACGAAATCAACCAACTGTATTCTTATTTAGCGCCGGAACCATTTGTTCTCATTAAACCCGCCCAATTGGCTTCCTCCTCAACACCGCTTAAAACCAACTACTTCAGAACAGCTAGTCCTTTAGAATTTATCTTAAAAACGGCAGCCTATCCCGGATATTTTATTTATCAGACATTAAATATCCGCAAAGGAAAAGACGGCACTGCATACTATAAAATGAAGGAAAATAAATTAACAAAACCGAAACTCAATGCTTTTAGAGGAAAAGTTTATGTTCTGATTAATGGCGGAAGTTTTTCGGCATCGTCAATTATTTCATCCAAATTAAAATTTGACAGGCGCGTAACTTTAGTCGGTGAAGAAACAGGCGGAGCAAATGATGGAACGGTCGCCGGATTTTATTCATACCAAAAACTGCCGAATTCAAAAATAGATTTACCGATTGGATTGTTGTTGGTTCAGCCCAATATTACTTTTGAAAATACTCAGAAAGGCGTTGTTCCTGATGTCGAAATTAAAGAAAGTATGCAGGATATTATTGATAAAAAAGATACCCAGCTGGATTGGGTAAAAAGTGATATTCAAAAGCTGAAAGACAGTAAAATTTGGGATTAAATTAAATGAAACATATTATTAAAGCTTTTAAAATTATCTGTTTTATCATTTTTGTATGGTTTGTCATGCATTCTGCATACATTATTTCTGACGGTTTATCGGATACCGAAGCTAAAGCTGATGTTGCAGTCATTCTGGGAAATAAAGTGAATAAAGACGGGACATTATCGGAAAGACTTGAAAAACGCCTGGAAACGGGAGTACAGCTTTATCAAAATCAACGCATTAAAAAGATTATCGTGAGTGGCGGTTTGGGAAAAGAAGGTTTTTATGAAGGTTCGAAAATGAAAGATTATCTTATCACTAAAAACATTCCTTCTTCTGCGATCATTGTAGACAATAAAGGTGATAATACCAGACTGACCGTTGAAAATACCTTAGAAATTCAGAAAAAGTATCCTTTTAAAAGCATCATTGTCGTTTCACAATATTTTCATGTAACACGAACTAAGAAATTGTTTAAAAACAAAGGTTTCGAAAATGTAAACAGTGTGAGTCCGAGGTATTTTGAATGGCGGGATTTGTATTCTATTTTGAGAGAGTTTCCGGCGTATTACACTCAATAAGTTCATTCATATCAAGAGATTACATCTAAAAAAGCTCCCAATTTGGGAGCTTCAGTACCATATATTTAAAAATTAATTGATATGTTCTACACTAAGGATTTCAATTTTTCTGTTACCTTCTTTAAAAGGCCAGTCAATAACTTTACCGACCTTATTTCCTACGATTGCCAAAGCAATATCAGATAATACCGAATATTTTCCTTTCTTCACTTTTGCCTTATCATCAGGTACAATCAAAAATTTTTGCTCATGATGTTGTGAAGAATCTTTTATTTTTACTTCACAGTTAATTGTTACTATATCTTTCGGTAAATCTCTACGCAATACCTGCTTTGCGTTCCTCAGCTGTGAAAGAAGTACTTTTTCTTCTGCAGCAGTTGTCTTTTTTCTCCTTAAATGGTCTTTTATTAAATCATATATTCCTGTGGTTAAAATAATTTGTTCTGACATAATTTTTATTCTAAAAAATGAATTTCCGAATGCTGAATAACAGACTCAGACATAACCATGCACAAAAAAAGGTGACAGGTATGCAGAATACACATTCAGAAAAATGAAAATTGAGTTTAAATACTTAACAATGCCCTGCCCTGAGTCGCGACAGGGATATTAAATAAACTCTTTAGAATTTTTTAAAAATTTGTCATCATGCAAATATGACAAAGACAACGAAAGCGTGATCGAAGAATAATTCACTATAAAAAAATACTTTGCTGTCATTTCATTGATATTGAAACGAAGATACGACTTATAATCGATATGAAAAAGTAGCGACTTCTTTCAAATTTTCTTTTTTATCATTTCTGCAATTCACTCAAAAGTTGTTCTATCTTTCTTACATATTTCCCATAAAAGCTTTTGTACCAATATTTTGCAAGTAAAAACAACCCAAAAAGCCCGATTGCAAGTGAAGAAATAATAGTGGTCGCAATTTTTAAATCACTCAAAGGAACACGATGCGGAATAAATTCAATTACAATAATAAGTTCACAAACCAAAAACGGTACAAATGACAGCATAAATGAAAGATAATACTGCTCATTTAATTTAAACTGAAACATCAGATCCTGAAGAGATTCATATGTTTTCATCATGGGAGTACTGATATCTCTGTACAGTTTAAAAAACTTGCTGAAGAAAAAAGACACCACGATGACCATTGAAAACAATAAGACCGTTAAATAAAATTTAAACTTAAACGGTGCTTCAGGAACCGGAATCCATACAACGGCAAATCCGAAAAGCAATATTCCGACTGTCGACCAGAATTCCATTCGCATGTTTTTTCTGATCTTCTCTAAAGGGAGATTTATCTTTTGCGACTGCTCTGTTGAAATTTGCGGTGTCTCATCAGAAACATCGTCATTCCATGCATTTTTTAGTTCATCTATATTCATAATGTTTGTTTTTTGCGGGTTTTGGGTTGCGAGATTCGAAGTTATAAGATGGATTACTGAACTCGAATCCCGTATCTCGGAACTATTTGTTACTTAGGATTTCTTTCAGTTTATTCTTTGCCCGATTCATTTTCACTCTTACATTTCCTTCGGAAATCCCCATCTGTTCGGCAATTTCTCTTCCGGAAAAATCTTCAAGATAGTAGAAAATAAAAGCTTTATCAATGGGATTCAGCTGATTGATGGCTTTATACATTTCAGCTAATTTTTCTTCTTTTTCATGATCATATTCATCCTGGATAATCTTATAATTGGAAAAATCTTCGTTAGCTATAAAGCTTCTTTTCTTTTCAGACTTCAGGAAAATAATTGCCGTATTCAATGCAATTCTGTACAGCCATGTTGAAAACTCACTCTCACCCTTAAAATTAGGATAAGCCTTCCAAACCTGATAGGTGATTTCCTGAAAAAGGTCATCCCGATCATCTTTGTCATCCATATACATTTTAGAAATCTTAAAAATGATTCCTTTATGTTTTTCGATTTTGCTTATAAATTCCTGTTGTGAGGTCATGGTTTCTTGCGCTCTGTAGAGTTAGTACAACATTAAAATATTTGTTACATATTTTTTTACAACATTTCTAAATTTAATTAAAATAAAACAATATCTGTTTGCTTTTTAAACCCTCTCGTAGCATGAAATTTGGTTCTTAATCAAAACAAAAACCGCAATATTTTTTTATTGCGGTTTTTGTTTTATATCGAAAATGCTAATTAAAAAATGTAATCCGTACTCAGGAAATTAGAATCATGATCTCTCACAATCGTATTCAGCAATTCTTTGTTGGAGTCGGTCACTTTTGCAGCAACCAAAGAACGGATTGAGAACGAACGAAGCGCATCAAATACAGAGAGTGTGCCTTCTGCACTGTCTTTTCTTCCGGTGAACGGGAAATTATCCGGTCCTCTCTGAGCCTGGCAATTGATATTCACGCGGCTCACAAGATTCACAAACGGATCAATTAATCTGGAAACTTCCATCGCATCTTCACTGAAAATACTTACCTGCATTCCATGGTCAGCATTTACCTGATAATCGATCGGTTCTTCAATATGATCAAACGGAACAACAGGAATTACAGGACCGAACTGTTCTTCGTGATACAGCTTCATTTCGCTATTTACCGGATAAACAACTGCCGGAAACACAAAAGATTCATCGGTAAATCCGCCGTTTTCATTCAGAACTTTAGCTCCTTTTGACAAAGCATCATCAATACATTCTTTTAAATAAGGAGGTTTATTGACTTCAGGAAGCGGTGTGATTTTCACATCTTTTTCCCACGGAAGCCCTGGTTTTAAAGCTGATACCGCAGCTGTTAATTTTTGAGTAAACTCTTCTGCAACATCTTTCTGAACGAATATCAGTTTCAGTGCCGTACATCTTTGCCCGTTAAATGAAAGCGCTCCGAGAATAATTTCATTCACAGCAATGTCAAGATTTGCATTTTTGGTTACGATGGCTGCGTTTTTTGCATCCAGACTTAAAATAGCTCTTAAACGATTTACTTTCGGATGTAATTTTTTTAATCCGTTCGCAACTTTGCTCGAACCGATAAATGCCAAAACATTCACTTTTCCGCTCTCCATAATCGGGGTGATGATTTCTGAACCTTTTCCGTATAAAGTGTTAACCGTTCCTTTCGGAAAAGCTTCTTTAAAAGCTTTTAATAAAGGATAATGCGCAATAACTCCATGTTTCGGAAGTTTGAACAAAATCGTATTTCCCATAATCAACGCAGGGATCAGTGTGGTAAAAATTTCATTTAAAGGATAATTAAAAGGTCCCATACTCAACACCACACCAAGCGGAGCTCTTCTTATTTGGGCAATTGTTCCTTCCGCCTGCTGAAAACGTGAAGATTCTCTGTCTAAATCTTTCAGTGCATCAATAGTCTGGTTGATATAATCTACCGTTCTATCGAATTCTTTTGTAGAGTCTGCCAAAGTTTTTCCGATTTCCCACATCAGGAGCTTGATGATCAGATCGCGTTCTTTAATCATCAGATAAACGAACTTCTGCATACATTTTATTCTTCCTTCTACAGACATGGTTGGCCATTCTCCCAAACCGTTATTGTAAGCTTTTACCGAAGCATCCAGAACCTCCATCGCTTCTTTCGGACTTATATTCGGAATGCTTCCCAGTAGTTTTCTCTCTAAACCATTTTCTGTTTTAATGCAAACAGGAGAATAAATTTCGGTTACCTCACCGTTCCATTCTACCAATTCACCGTTGAGAAGATATTCTCTTTGATGAATTTCAGGAACTTTATATTCTTCCGGAATTTCGTTTTCGGATTTGAACAAATCTCGGAATGATGCTTCATTAGCTGAATTCATAAAATTGTATATTTAATAGTTTTGAAATTTGAAAGAATAAATTTAGCCGTAAAAATCTGTTTTTAAAACATGAAATTAATAGATTCGCTCTATTTTTAGGGTATTTGAATGAGAATTAATATCTGCTAAAACAATTATCTGTAAACAACTGGATGATCTATTGAACAAAATATCTGAAAATTTTCTTCTCCTAGTGAAAAAAAGATTAATAAATTATCCGCAATTTATATATTTATGCCTCAAAAAAAAGAACAATACAAATTATGGAACAAAAGTATTTTATACACGAGGCTGGAAACCGAAAAGGACCTTATGCATTGAATGAGCTAAAAGATCTGAATATTAATAAATTCACTCTCATTCTGCACGACGGAATCAACAACTGGACAGAAGCAGGGAATCTCTATGAGCTGAAAAGTCTTTTTGAAACACCTGCCCCATCGCCAATCAATCTCAATAAAGAAATTCAGAAAGCACCTGAAATTCTCCCACAACCAACCAATACAAACTATAATTCTAACAAAATCGGGATAGTAGAATACCTCAACACGACCATAAAGGTTTATTATCCAAATGAAATTATTGAATATCGCTATGCGAATTTTGGTGAAAGATTTCTGGCAAGATTGCTTGATGTTTTTATCATTATTATTCCTTCGGCGATTGTTCCGCTATTACCCGGTTGGCTGTATTTTTCATTAATGCACTGCAGTGATTCTCAACAAACCATAGGGCAAAAAGCATTAAACATCAAATTATTAAGTACTGATGGTGCGAAGATAAATTTCGGGCAATCTACAGGACGCTTTTTTGCGAATATTCTTAATGTTTTTACATTCTTTATTGGCTTTTTAATGTTCTTTTTCAACAGACGAAACCAATGTCTCCACGATAGTCTTACAAGCACCTTGGTCGTGTCTGAAATCCGTCGAACCAATAGATATTAAATAAATTCCTGAGGTAACTTTTTTTGATTTTAATTATATTTGAAAAATATTTACGCCGTACAATTCGTATTGAAAAACAAAATTTCAAATGAAAGAAGAAAATATCAATAAGCTCAATTCTTTATTTTCAAACTTAAAAACGGAAGAACAGAAGCTCAAAGAAAGCCTTGAAAAGAAAAAAAGCGAGGACGATTTGTTTATTGAAGGTTTCAGGAATATATGTAAAACTTACATAGACCCGAAAATGCAGGAATTCAGGAGAATGCTAAGAGAAAACGGTTTCGGCTGCAAGATTTCATTTAACGAAGAAGTTAAAAACGGTTTAGGCGTCAATTCGCAAACCAATATCAAGCTGCAAATTTCAAGGAATGTAGATTCTAATTTTTATGCCAATGACAAGTTTCCGCACATCATGTTCGTTGCCGATAAGAATTTAAAAAGAATCGGCATTCATCAGGATACGATTTTCCAGAACGGAACAGGAACCGCAGCGATGAAGGAGCAATACTACACCCTCGAAAACCTTGACGAAGACAGTATTGAAAAGGAAATCCTGGAATCTATTGAAAATATTTTAGTGAATAAATAAAATAAAACCTGCAGAAACGCAGGCTTTATTGTAATAGAGCTAATCTACAAAGTTTGTCATTTCGACGAAGGAGAAATCTATAAACCTTCCATTCAAAACCTTAATTTTGTTTGGAATAAAATCTTTAAAATTTATTTTGTCTTTTGATACTCCACATTAGAAACCAAAACAGAATCACTCAAAGTTGCTAAAAACGCCAGTAAATCTTCTTTTTCTTTGGTAGTAAAAACAATAGGTTTTTCCAACTGTTTGGATAAAGTCGGGCTTTTTTCAATTCCTTTTTCGTAATGCTCCAAAACTTCATACAGTGTTTGAAATCTGCCGTCATGCATGTAAGGATAAGTAAAAGCAAGATTTCGCAAACTCGGAATTTTAAACATCATCTTATCGGCAGGCTCAAATGTTTTGTTCCATTTTCCGTAGTCTTTTAATTCGGCATTATAAGATAGTCCATTATTGGCAAATTCGTATGTGGAAAACAAAGGCTCTTGATGACACGAACTGCAGTTTTGCTTAAATAATTGATAGCCGTTTTTTTCAGATTGCGTAAACGTTGCCTTTCCCTGTTTTACTTTATCATATTTAGAATTAGCAGAAACAATTGTCAGTTGGAACTGTGAAAGTGCTTTCATCAGACGTTCGGAGGTCGCTAAACTGTCCCCAAAACTTTTGTAGAAAAGTGTTTTATATTCTTTAGACTTATTAATTCTTCTTACCGCAACATTAATGTCCTCACCCATTTCTTTGGGATGATTGATTGGCGCCAAAGCCTGAACATCAATATTCACCACCGAGCCATCCCACATAAATGTTTTTTGCCAGGCAAGATTGAAAATTGCCGGAGAGTTTCTGTCGCCAATCCCATCTTCAATACCTTTGCTTAAATGATTTCCGGCATGAGAAAAAGCCTGATTCGACAAATGACAGGACGAGCAGGAAATGGTATTATTTCTCGATAAAATAGGATCATAAAACAACTTTTTTCCCAATTGTACCGTTGAAGACTTCAATGGGTTTCTCTTAAAATCATAAACCGGCTTCGGAAAATAGGAGGGATAAATCAATGATAAATCCTGCAGACTGTATGAAAATATCAACAGCAAAAAACTGATTGCTAAAAAAGGTTCTAATATGGATTTAATCATTCAGAGATTGGTAATTTTCATCAGGATCTTGGAAGTTTTGGAGAATTCTAATAATAACTAATACATCATTTTCAATTAAGTAAATAAGAGAATTATGCTTGGTTATTAAAACTTTGTGATACTTTGTGTTTTCGTATTTACCAAAAACCACATTTCCCTCACAAATTATATCAACTATTTCGTCTAATTTCGTTAGAAAACTTTCAAAAACTTTCGTATTCCATTTTTTGAGCAGAAATTCTTCAATATTTCTTAAATCAGAAAGCGATTCATCAGAAAATTTAATTTCCATTTTTATATTTTTCCAACCTTAATCTTGTAGCTTGTATCACTTCTCTGTAGTCATGTGTACGTCCGTTTCGAAAATCTTCCTCAGAACGTTTTAACGATTCCAGAATTTCTTCTTTCGTTTCATTTCTCCATTGAGGTTCGATGGTTTTTGAAATAATCAAAAGTTCTTCAGGCGTAAATCTTTTCTCTTTTAATTTTTTAAAGAAAGTCGGTTTTTTAATTCCTGATTTTTCAATAATATAAGACATTTTGAAGGGAGAATTTTTCAGAATCTCATCAATATTATTTTGAATCTCTATATATTTTTCTATTTCAGCTATCATAATTTTATAAATTTTAGTATCAATTTATGAGACAAATATAATAAATATTTGATCAGAATATTTGAACTTACATTTTAAACGCAAAAGAATGCAAGGTTCATGTTAAATTTTTGAGAATATTTTCGTTCGCAAAGGCGTTTCACTCAGCAACGATCGCCCAAAGCCTTAGCTGAACGAAGTGCCTTTGCGAACGGAAAAATATGACTGCTTTAAATAAAAAATTCTTGCGAACGTTGCGTTAGAAAAATCTACAAATGAAAATACCTCGGATCAGGATATTGAAACTCAAAATCCAATTCCTCAATCAATCTTTCAGGAGAAATTGTTCTTCCAACCTTTGTTCTTTCTCCTGAATATGGCAAATCTTTCTGTGCATTAATCAACTCTTCTTTGTTGGGGTGAATCGGAGCAACAACATTATATACTTTAGATTCAGACTTATTATCGAGCATTTTTTCAACAACCGAACAAATATCTGCATAATGAATATGATTTACCAGCTGATCTAAATTGGAAATAGTATAATTCTTTAAAAGTCTTTGACCGCCCATTAATCCAGCAAGTCTTAGAATATTGGTTTGTGGAAACTTCTCTAAGATAAAACTTTCACTTTCAACTTCGTGTGCAGGTTTATCGTCTTCTGTAAATTCTTTTTCTGTTTCGGGATAAACACCGGTCGAGCTTGCTAAAAAAAGCTGTCCTTTAAAATCTCCAAGAAAGTTCAGAAGGTTTTGTCTCTTGTCATTCATCGGAATTTGCGCACCTCTAATTCCAGAAAACGGAACGCTGATAATGATTGCATCCAATTCTTTTGCTACTTCCCATTCTTTCATCTCTGCATTCAATTCATTGGGAAAACTTACCAAAGTTGTATGATATCCTTTGGACTGTAATTCTTCTGTTTTAGATTCTGTGGTGGTAGTTGCAAAGATTTCATATTGATTTGATAATCGTTCTGCGATGTGATTTCCGAGCCAGCCACAACCTATGATTCCTAGTTTTTTCATAAATTTATTTTGATAGTCATGTTCATCGTTTTAGGATAAAGTTATAAATCAATCTTCAAAATTTCTCAAATTAAGGTCGAGAAACGACATTTTGAGTAAGTTATTGTTAAAATTTTCATCAGTCTCAATTTCAAATGTATATGTAGAAAAAGACCTTTTAGAATTAAAACGCATCACCAAATTATCATTTTCAAGTTTATGCAGAGACATATTTTTCGACCACAATTTAGATTTTAAATAATAAATTTCAGTAACAGTTTCGCTGTAATAAAATAGCCTCTGATGAACAAAATCAATTCTTACCCACAATCTTCCATTTTCATCTTCATAATGAATTTCGTTTGTAAAAAATCCAGAATTTCTGATTTTATAGATTTTATCATTCAATATCAATTGCTTACGATTTCCTAAAAAACCAACAAACAATCTTTCACCAATAAAATTATTCTTCTCATCGAATAACTTCCATGAGTTTTTAATCTTTTTAGCGGTCAATAATTTCATATTTCCAAAAATATCATTTTAATACTAATATTTCTAAATAAATTCTAATGACATTCATTCTTATGAATACGTCAGTTCGAGTGTCCAATGAAATCGGAATGTATCAAGAACCAGTGAGCTCACGGATAAATTTGTTCATCATTTCAGAAAAACTTTCGATACCCTTCATTTCATTCTGCTACTCAAACCTACGGCTTTTGTCACTATATTTTCCTTCATTCATTAAGCAACCATTTAGACATTTCAGAGTCTTATTAATAAGAGGAACAATAAATATTTTTTATATTTTTCTCTACTAAGCTTTAAAATACTGAGTCATGCAAAAAACACATTATATTTTAGGACTTTTACTGAGCTGTCAATTATTTTTTGCACAAAAAGAAAAGCTGGCCATCTTCGCCGGAGTTGAAATGCAGCCTACGATTTATAAATATCAGCCTGCCGCTAATCTAAATGTACGTTCATACGTCAACGACCGAATCTCATTGGGTGGAGCATTCAGTTTTACCAGCAAGAAATACAGCGAAAATTTTGGTTACTCCGCAGACCGTACCCGCTCCAATCACATTATTCTGAATTTTTTAGCGCAGAATGATTTCATCAATACCGATAAAGTGGCTTTGAGCACTTATCTTTCTACCGGTCTGTACTTTTTCAGCCTTGTTAATCCCGATGAAAAGACAACCGAAATTTCCCATTCCGAAGTTGATGGCATATGGTACGAAAATGAATATGAAGTTCCTAAAAAACTCAGCCGCGATATTTTCTATAACGTTCAGGGCGGACTGGATTTTTCCCTAAAATTAGCAACCATTTCAGAAGATGATCTTGGGATTTACCTTACTACTCGGGCAGCCTATCAGTTTGTATTCGGGAATGGCGACTTTCTCAACGGAAATCAGTTTACAAAACCTGTGTTTTCTTTGGGAGTGACGTTTAAGGGAAACAGGTAATTTTCTTTAATATACTTTACCTATCATTTTGTCATCCCGTAGAGATCTCAATGTAGTATCAGAGAACTGCTTAGAAAGATTCGTGTTTAGATCCTTACAGGATGATAAATATTGCGGTTATTTTTTATAAGCAAAAACTCCTGCACAGATTTCTACACACAGCTTGTCATCCCATAGGGATCTCAACAGAACATTAAAGAATTTTCATGAAATAATCTCGTAATGGTCTCAAAACTCTTATTGAAACAAATCATTCAAAAAATCCATATTTGGATTCTGAATTCTTATCAGCCCTAGTTTTTTAGTCCGAGATAAATTTTTTATTTCTTTTTCCCGTTCAATAGCTTGTTGAATCCATCCAAACTTTTCATAGTAAACCAAGAATTCTACATTATATTTTGCGGTAAATGAGTTAGGATTTACCTTCGTCTTATGTTGGTGTAATCTTTTACGTAAATTGTTCGTTACACCTGTGTATAGAACAGTTTTATTTTTATTGGTAAGAATATAAACGTAAAACGTATAAATTCCTTCAGTGAATTCAATCATTATGTGTTGTTTTTATTCAAGCCAATAAATCTAATTTTTCCCACATACTCTATAATATCATACCATACACTTTTTCATCCCGCAGGAATCTCAAAATAGTATTAGATAATTGTTAGGAAAGATTCATACTTAGATTCTTTCAGGATGACAAACTGTGTGCTTATTGCTTACCTTTTTCATAACTCTTTCCCACCCACTTTGTCATCCCGCAGGGATCTCAACGCAATATTAGAGAATTGCTTGCAAAGATTCGTTTTCATATCTCTATAGGATGACAAAGATTGCGCTTATTTTCTTTTACAAAACTTAACATTCAAGGCTCAACATTTACACATACTACCACACCCACCTTGTCATCCCGTAGGGATCGTAGTATTAGAGAATTGCTTGGAAAAATTCATGTTTAGATCCTTTCAGGATGACAAACATGGCGCTTATCTGTTTATAAACAAAACTCCTGCGTACACTTCTATTCACGGTTTGTCATCCCATAGGGATTTCAACATAGCATTATAAAATTTGAATGAAAAGATTTGCACTTAGATCCTTTCAGGAAGACAAACTGTGTGTTAATAAAACATTGCGGTGAAGTAAATTCACAAAACAAAAAACTCAGCATTTCGTCGAGTTATGACCCGATCTCGCGGATTTGCAATCCGTGAGCAAAAAAACAAAACACGGATCATAAATCCGCGCTATCATAAAAAGAAAAAACCTGCCTCACAGCAGGTTTTTTCATACTTTCTAAGATTTTTTGAAAATGAATATTTCTGCGTTATACTTCGCTGGCGCAAGCTTTAAACTCGTATCTTAAACTAAATTGAGTGAGTACGAGCAAGATGTTCGCATCAGCGGGGAGACAAACTCCATTTAATTTAATTATGACCGGAGTCGTCTATGTGATTATATGTTGTGTTGTTAATTCGGATTGAACTGAATATTGAAATTCTTTAAATAATCCTCTATGGGTTCCATTCCCATTTCTTTTCTTCTTTCGTTCACAGTTTCAGGATTTTCTAATTGATACAATTTACTATTTTCTATTTGTGAACCATATATTTGTGGCTTCCCGTCGTCCATTAACATCCTGTCTTTCATCAATGCATATTGTTGCTTAGATAAGTCTCCATTTTTTACCGCTTTCTCGATATATGGAAAATACTTTTTTCTGATTTCTTTAGTACTGTGCTGCAGTCCCAACCAAATTGCATCCATTTGTCTTTGATTCACCTCCTTTAATGTTGGCATACCACACTTTTCAATAATGCTAATCACTAATTCTTGATTCCTGTGATCTTCTTTAGCGTATTTGATGACTTCATTTGATTTTCTAATCCTTTGGTCACTTTCTAAAACTTCGGTTAAGATTTGACGTTTTTTGCTGCAATCGACTTCAATAATATCTACTGAACCTACATAGACAAATTTATCCCTATTCATATAAAGGAATATTGATATAATTAAAACAAGAGCGGTTATTATGCTGAATATTATTTTTTTGATTTTCATTTCCATTTTTGGGTCATATCTCAAAATAGGCTGACCATTTTTAGTTAAAAATTAATTGCTCCCAAAAGTAGGAATTATTTTTAAGTATCGGATATTTTTTCGCTAAACTCATCACTCAATATTCACAAAAACACTTCCACACACAGTTTGTCATCCCGTAGGAATCTCGCCTAGCATTAGAGAAATGCTTGGAAAGACTTGAGTTTAGATCCTTTCAGGATGACAAACAGGACGCTTATTATCATCTAAATTCAGATTAGTAATGATATTCTTTCTTAAAGCAGAATTCACAAGCTGTTTCACGCCCATTTTGTCATCCTGAAGGGATCTCAACATAGTATTAGAGAATTGTTCGGAAACAGTCGCGCAATGGTATCAAAACTCTTGTAGAAACAAATCATTCAAAAAATCCATATTGAGATTTTTAATTCTTATCAGCTCTAATTTCTTAATCCGTGTTAAATTTTTTATTTCTTTTTCCCGTTCAATTGCTTGTTGAATCCATCCAAATTTTTCAAAGTAAACCAAGAATTCTATATTATATTTTGCGGTAAATGAATTGAGATTTGACTTTGTCTTATGTTGATTTAACCTTTTGTGTAGATTATTTGTTACACCTGTGTACAGAACAGTTCTACTTTTATTGGTAAGAATATAAACGTAGAATGTATATATTCCTTCTGTGAATTCAATCATTATGTGTTTTTTATTTAAGCCAATATAAATAATTTTTACCACATACTCTGTATACTGTAAACGCATTTACACACATACGCACTCACTTTGTCATCCGTAGGGATCTCAGCATAGTATTAGAGAACTGCATGGAAAAATTCGTGCTTAGATCCTTTCAGGATGACAAACGTTGCGGTTATTTTTTTGCAAAACTCAACTCTCACAAACACATTACCACACACACTTTGTCAGCCCGTAGCGATCTCAGCATAGTATTAGAGAACTGCATGGAAAAATTCGTGCTTAGATCCTTTCAGGATGACAAACGTTGCGGTTATTTTTTGCAAAACTCAACTCTCACAAACACATTACCACACACAGTTTGTCATCCCGTAGGGATCTCAATATAGTATTAGAGAACTGCTTGGAAAGATTCGTATTTAGATCCTTACAGGATGACAAACTGAACGCCAAATTATGCTCCAACAAAAAAACTCAGCACCTAGCTGAGTCCTTATAATTTATTCCGGTTTTTCTTCCTTCCTTTTCACCTCCGAATTTTTTGCTGCCTTTACCAGCTCATTCGTATCGGTGTAGAGCAGTTCCCAACCCTGAACTTCTTTCATGACCGTCAACAGATTGAGATACGCTTTCAGGTTTTTCTCTAAATCTTTGCGGATGGCAGAAGCACTCGACTGATTTCGGAGATCTGCATTGGCATCCGCCTGATCTGCAAACAGAGTTTCAAAATTTTCATGCTTTGTTTTCATTTCCGTGAAAGCAGGATTCAGGGAAAGAAGCGATATGCTCTGTTGGTTTTGCGGAGTTTCTAGTTCTTCAATCAGCTTTTTCATCTGAGCGGTCTGTGAGGAATAGCTTAAACGGTCAAGATTCAGTCCGAAAGTTTTGAAAACGTTGTACAAATCTTCCGCCGACTGATAATTAGGCGCTGTCTGAAGTTTTCGGTAACCGTTAAGGAATGCTTTCAGATTGGTGTAAGTGACATCCCTTTCGTGGTCTGCTTTGGCAACGTCTTGTCCTTTTCCGCTGTAGATTTGTTTGGTATACACCAAATCGTATTCGTTGTAGGAAGTCTGCAAATTTGCGGTAAGCGGATGGTTGGAAATCACAGGATATTTTCCTGACTGAATGTTTGAAATAATTCTCTGAGCCAAAGTCGCAAGGTCTTTAGTGCTCAATCTCACTAATGAAATTTTCATCGTTTAATGTGTTTGTTTGTTAAAAATGTATTAATTACTCAAAACAAATATAAATAATTCCGCATTTAGTTTCAAACATTTTGTGGGAAATAAAATACAGTTGCAAGAAGTTCCCCGCAACTTGTGGGAGACTTCCTGCAATTGCATGAGGTTACAAACAAAGTTGTTTTAAACAAAATGCAGATGCAGGAAGTTTGTTTTAAGGGTGTTTGTGAGGTCTTGCGGATGCAAGAGGTTTTGATTTGAAATTAATCTCGAAATATTTTTTTGAATTTTTTCCCTTTTTATGGAAATCCGTATAGATGTTTAATTTTGCTTACGTATATTTGAAAAAACTATATATATCATGTCAAAAATATCAAAGTTTTGCATAAAAGGCCTATTTAATATTCATAACGTTGAAATACCTTTCAACGAAAACATTAAAATTCTAATTGGAGAGAATGGATTAGGTAAAACAACTATTTTAAATACTTTATATTATACTCTTACTAGAAAATGGAGTAAACTTCTAAAGATTCCATTTGTAAGTATTGAAGTTACTTTCGAAAATAATGATGTAATTTTTTTTACTAAAGAAAATTTGACATCTTATTTAATGGATGACAAGAGACAACGGAAGCGTGGAACAACAAAATTAGTAAATGAGCTAAGAAATATTATTCCTAACATCGATAATCTTAAAGAACAATTAATTACAAAAGAAGAAAACGGAAAATATACTTTAGATCATAATGAAATATTAAATTATATTGTTAGCAATCAAATTAACCGAACTCTTTCCGCTCCAACATCAATACTTGTTGATTGTCTAATAAGATTATTACTAGACGATTTTGTAATCATTTTTGAAGATATAATTAAAGTTATTAATAAAAATATTACATCAACAATTATATATTTCCCCACATATAGGAGAGTTGAAGAGGAATTGCAAAATTTGGGACCAATAAGACGCCATTACAATAGTCCTTTTGAAGATGAACTTTATTTTGAAGAAGAGGAAGAAGAAGATGAGATATTTCATTTTGAAAATGACACTTTAATTCAATTTGGAATGAAAGATGTTGACCAAAGAATTACATATGTTTTAAAACAAATTAATGATATGTCATTATCTGGATTCACCGCTGTTACGGGACAAATTCTAACTCAAATGCTAAAAGGTTTTCCAGAACCATCCGAAACTGAAATTAATAAATTACAGAAGGCAGATATTGAAATTATCTTAAATAGGGTTAGAGGAAACCTTTCAGAACATGACCGCAACAATATTTTGGGAATTTTAGAATCACGAAAACTAAACGAAAAAAAAGATTTGGTATTCTTTCTAACAAAATTAATAGAAATCTACGAAAAACAGAAAGAGTTAGACAATCGAATAAAGACATTCGTAATGATTTGCAACAAATACTTAGTTGATAAATCAATCATATTCGATGAAAGTTCTGTTACAATACAAATAAGAAGAAATTCTACTGAGGAACCAGTAAATTTGAGCCAACTATCATCTGGGGAGAAACAAATTGTTTCAATCTTTTCTAGAATTTATTTAGAAGATTACAAAGGATTTATTGTTCTATTTGATGAGCCAGAACTTTCTTTATCTATAGATTGGCAAAAGCAACTTTTACCTGATATTATTGAATCTGATAAATGCGAGTTTCTTGTCGCCATAACACATTCACCATTTATTTTCAAAAATGAGTTGGATATGTATGCAACCGGTATGAATGTATATATTGATTGATAAGATGAGTGATAATATCGTAGAAAAACTCAGATCAGAATCTGAAAATGAACATGTTGCTTATACACAGTTTATGCTTTCTTACAAAAAGAATCAAAAAAACATTTACGCATTCTATGAAGGTTTAGAAGATAGGTTTTATTATCCTATCAGAATAGAAACCATAGTTTATGATAAGGAATTAAAAGATTTTATCTGTAATGGTAAAGGTAATGTTGTGAAAGTTCACAATTTGATTAAAAATTCTGCAGTATATAAGGAAGTTTCTACATTATTCTTTATAGACTCTGATTTTGACAACAATAACTATGCAAACACAATCTATGTAACCCCTACTTATAGCATTGAGAACTTTTTCATTACCGAAAAATGCTTAGCAAAAATTTTAATTGCTGAATTTAAATTTACTCCAGAATCTCCGGATTTCGTAAAGTGCATGAAAATGTATCGTGAACTTTTAAATAAATATATTTCAATTGTTAATAATTTAAATATTTGGTTAGCTTGTCAGGCAGATATTAGAAATACAAATAAACAAAGCACAAGATTAAATATTGATAAAAATTTAAAAGATCTATTTCCAAAAAATATTTTAGATGAAAGATTGGAAAATATAAATCAGATATCTGAAATCTCAACAATCGAAAATATTGAAAAGATATTTTCTTCTGCACAAAAAATAGATGCAGCAACTTTTGAAAAAAAGCTAGCTGCTTTTTCTTCGGAAAATAAAACAAGTAGATTTCGAGGAAAATTTTTCCTTAAACTATTAGAGTTATTTTTATTTAGATTACAATCCTTAGACTATAAAAAACATTCAGACATTTTCGAAAAAAAATATAGCTGTAATTTAAAATTTGATTACGCAACACTATGTTCGAACTTATCCCAGTATGCTTCTACCCCTAATTGCTTGAGAGAATACATAACTGGAATATCAAAAAATTAAGAATTTAAATAATATCTTCCGGGCAATAATCCGCTATAAATAAAAGATAAATCTGCAATTTCATAAACAAAACCTGCTTCACAGCAGGTTTTTCCATATTTAAAAAGTTTTAAAACAAACTCTCATCCACAAAATTCGGCAGTGTCACTTTCAAATTCGGTTCGGCTTCCATTGCTCTTTTGATGGCGAAAACAGCACCTTCATTTCTTGCCCAGCTTCGTCGGGAAATTCCGTTGTTGACGTCCCAGAACAGCATAGATTTTAATCTTCTGTCGGCATCATCGCTTCCATCGAGTAGCATTCCGAAACCACCATTAATCACTTCACCCCAGCCAACGCCGCCACCGTTGTGAATAGAAACCCAGGTCGCCCCACGGAAACTGTCGCCAATCACATTGTGAATCGCCATATCTGCCGTAAATCTCGAGCCGTCATAAATGTTGGAAGTCTCTCTGTACGGCGAATCCGTCCCCGAAACATCGTGATGATCTCTACCCAAAACCACTGCCCCGATTTCTCCATTGGCAATGGCTTTGTTGAAGGCTTCAGCAATTTTCATTCTTCCTTCCGCATCAGCGTATAAAATTCTCGCCTGTGAACCCACGACCAGTTTATTTTCCTGAGCCCCTTTAATCCACTGGATGTTATCTTTCATCTGTTGTTGAATTTCGCTTGGAGAATTTTTAATCATTTCCTCTAAAATCTGGCAGGCAATTTCGTCGGTTTTCTGTAAATCTTTCGGTTTTCCGCTCGTACAAACCCAACGGAACGGACCAAATCCATAATCAAAACACATCGGTCCCATAATATCCTGAACATATGAAGGGTATCTGAATTCTCTTCCCAAAGTCGGATTTTCTGCCATTACATCGGCTCCGGCTCTTGAAGCTTCCAACAAGAAAGCATTTCCGTAATCGAAGAAATAGGTTCCTTTTTCTGTATGTTTATTGATAGCTGCCGCGTGTCTTCTCAAGGTTTCCTGAACTTTTTCTTTGAATAATTCAGGGTTTTCTGCCATCATCGTATTGGATTCCTCAAAGGTCTGTCCGACCGGATAATAACCGCCTGCCCAAGGATTGTGAAGCGAAGTCTGATCTGAACCGATATCGATTCTTAAATTTTCTGCATCGAATTTCTCCCAAACCTCAACGATATTTCCAAGATAAGCCAGAGAAACCGTTTCGTGATTTTGCTGAGCTTTTCTCACTCTTGCAACCAATTCATCCAGGTTTTCGTGAATTTCGTTCACCCATTTCTGGTCGTGACGGATTTTGGTAATCTTTGGATTTACCTCTGCAATTACCGTAACACAACCTGCAATATTTCCTGCTTTTGGCTGAGCTCCTGACATTCCGCCCAGTCCTGAAGTCACAAACAATCCGCCTTTTGGTTCTTTATTTATTTTTCTGAACGCATTCAAAACCGTAATCGTTGTTCCGTGAACAATTCCCTGTGGACCAATATACATATAACTTCCTGCCGTCATTTGTCCGTACTGTGTCACACCCAACGCATTGAATTTCTCCCAATCATCCGGTTTGGAATAATTCGGAATCATCATTCCGTTCGTCACGACTACTCTTGGCGCATCTTTGTGTGAAGGAAACAATCCCATCGGATGTCCGGAATACATCGTTAATGTTTGTTCGTCCGTCATTTCAGACAGATATTTCATTGTTAAAAGATATTGCGCCCAGTTTGAGAAAACTGCACCATTTCCACCATAAGTAATCAATTCGTGAGGATGTTGCGCCACTGCATAATCCAGATTATTCTGAATCATCAACATAATCGCTTTTGCCTGCTCCGATTTTCCCGGATATTCCGCAATATCTCTCGCTTTCATCTCATAATCCGGACGGAAACGATACATATAAATCCTTCCGTATTTCTCCAGTTCTTCTTTAAATTCGGGTAATAACTCTGCGTGAAATTTTGGATCGAAATAACGTAAAGCGTTTTTCAGAGCGAGTTTTTTCTCTTCATCCGTTAAAATCTCCTTACGTTTCGGTGCGTGATTGATACTTTGTTCGTATGGTTTTGGCTGAGGTAATTCGGTAGGAATTCCCTGTTGTATTTGTTCTTTAAAAGTCATTTCTAAATTTGAGATTTCTTATTTGAGATTTGAAATTTTTGTGGTTTTAAAGATATTCAAATTAGAAAATATCAAGCAAAATTTTTTAACGCATCTTTATCAAGTAACAAAACTCTTATAAAAATAAAGATCCATATTCCTAATATTCACAAAAAAAGTGGAAATTTTTCAACCCCCACTCTTATTTTTTATTTAAGCCTGTTTAAACTTTTTTAGAAAAAGAGTTTCCAGAAAATTAGCAATTTAGAGTTGCAAAAAAAAAGAACTAAAATCTGGAACTCATAAGCAAAGATAAACTGGAAAAATGGATTTTACCTCATTTAAGCAAAGGCAAACGAGGATTTTCTACGAGATTTGATTTAGGAAAAATCTTTAAACTCA